>NZ_JASJPC010000030.1:0-41157 GCF_031426875.1 Sulfuritalea sp. | reverse complement strand
AGTATCATCAACAACCAATTGAATCTGTTCGCGATTTAGCCGGACAGCAGTGATGTAGTTATATAACGACATTAAATCGATTGCAGCCATGCAAGGCACAGGCGAGGCTCGAAATGACGCGGCGGTCGCCTTGATATTGGTGGCGTTCGGCTTTCTTGTACACAAGGGGCGCGCTTAGCGCCGGCATCAGGTTTACCTTATGGCAATTAAGCTATTCCTGATTGTGTTGCTAGTTGTTACTTGTCAGGATGTCACTGAACAGTGCCATTGTTATAGTTACATAACTACACGACAATAAGAATGTCATCCGCTACTTTGAAAATTGCTCAAATGCGAAATAGGGCTCCATCCGGTTTTAGCTTGGTCGAGCTGATCGTCGTTGTGGCGATTATCGGTATTCTCGTCTCGATCGCCGTTCCTCAGTACAACCTCTACCTGATTCGCTCCAACAAGGCGGCCGCCAAGGCTGTGTTGATGGAGATTGCCAGTCGCCAGGAACAGTACGTAGTACAGAATCGCGGCTATTTTCTCAATTGCACCGCCGCCTGCCCTGCGGATCCGAGCACTTTGCCGACCGCCGACTGCACGGCAAACTCGACGACGATGTTCTCGGCGCTGGGCGTCACCTTGCCGCAGGAGGCCTTGGCGGCCTACAACTTCGCCATCTGCGCGCCGACGACGACGGCGACCAACGTCAATCTCGCCAGCATGCCGACCTTCCAGGCGACGGCGATCGCACGCAGCGACACGATTCAGGTCGACGAAGCCACGCTGTATGTCAATCAGTTCGGCCTGCGCATGCCGCTGGCGCAATGGTGACGCGGCCATGAACCCGATCGCCTTCGCCCCGATCGCGCAGTTGCCCCAGCGGCGCGCCGACGCCGGCTTCACGCTGATCGAAGTGCTGGTGGTGACCGCCATCATGGGCATCCTGCTGGCCATCGCAGTGCCCGGTCTGCGCAGCTTGATGGATACGCAGAAGATGAAAAGCGCCACTTTCGACGTGGTGACGACGGTCATGCAGGCGCGCAGCGAGGCCGTCAAGTACGGGACCACGTCGGGCGCATCGATTTCCATCGTGGCGCAGAGCGGCAACTACAACAATGGCTGGTGCATCGTCTTCACCAGCAGTTCGGCTTGCAGCGTCAGCGCTCCGGGGGGCGACGTCATGCGCGTCAATGCCGCGACGGCGAACGTCACCTATACCGTGTTTTCGTGCAGCGCCACGCCCTGCGTCATCACCTTCGGGCGCACCGGGCGCTTGAGCTCCGGCAGCGCGGTCAAGATCAAGGTGGATAACGACGACACGGGCAATCTGCTGACCCGCTGCGTGACGATCGATACGGCGGGCAATGCCAGCACCAAGGTGGGGGCCTGCACATGACGCGCACAACCATATCGGCGAAGCATCGCGGCTATTCGCTGCTCGAAGTGCTGATCACCATGTTCGTGATCGCGATTGGACTGCTGGGCCTGGTCGGATTGCAGGCCCGTGCGCTTACCGCCGAGGTCGAATCCGCCTCGCGGGGGCAAGCGTTGATGTTGGTCAACGAAATGGCCGATCGCATGGAATCCAATCTGGCCCAGCTCAAGACGCCTGCCGGCAGTGCTACCTATGATCAGCTCAGCGGCGGCAGCAAGACCGTGTTCGGCACCGGATACACGAACTCCTGTGTGACCGGCAATCCGGCCAGCCTCAGCGATCAGGCCGAGTGCTGCAAGACCACGGCGCAGGGCGGTACGAAGAACTCGGTCGCCGAAAGCGACATCTGTGAGTGGGATCTGGCGCTCAAGGGCATCGGCGAAACCACCGGCAGCGCATCCAAGATCGGCGGTCTGGCGGGTGCCCGCGGCTGTGTGTTCCTGCAAGCCACCAGCGTCTACGAAATCAATGTCGTCTGGCAGGGCCGCGACGCCACGGGCGCAGTGGCCTCCGACCTGACTTGCGGCAACACGGCGATTACCGCGGGGCGGCGCGGAATCAGCCGCCGCATCTGGGTGGCGAATCTCAGTGGATGAAACGATGAGCATCATGCACAGATTGAATGTCGGACAGACAGGCAGGCGGCGCCGGGTCGCCAGCGCCAACTTTCATCCGGGCGCACAGGCCGGCTTCACGCTCGCCGAAGTGCTGGTGGCGATGGGCATTGCCATGGTGCTGCTGTCGGCGCTGGCAGGACTGTTCGCCTCGACCGTAACCACCCGTCAGCAAGTGGATCGCGAGGGCCAGAAGATCGAAAATGCGCGCTTCTCGATCGAAACCATGGCCGAGGACATCCGGCTGGCGGGATTCTGGGGCAACTACACCCCGGCGGGGCGCTGGAATTCGGTGCAATGGCAAGCGGTGTCGGCCCTGGAAGATGCCGGTAGCGGATGCACCGCCGCGGCCCTGACCCAGGGTTGGACCAATCTGGGCACCGGCACCGTCAGGCTACCCGTGCCGATACTGGGATTCGAGGCGCACGACGACGGAGGCGCCACCCAGACCATCGACAACGAGGTCACCGACTGCCTGCCGAACTATCTGGCGGGCACCGATGTCCTGGTGATCCGGCGCGCCAAGACGGCGGCCGTGACGGCGGAGGCCATCGCCGGCACGCTCAGTGCGGCCAGGACCTATCTCCAGGTATCCGCATGTTCAACCGAAATCGGCACCAACGACTTTACGGTGACGACCGGCAGCACCTCGCCTGCCGGTCTGATGCGCCTGGGTTGTTCCACGCTTGCCGCCGACCGCGCCCCGGTCTGGGAACTGATCACCCGCATCTACTATGTCGCCTCGGAAAACGAGTCCGGCGACAACATTCCGACCCTGAAAATGATCGACACGAGTGCCGGCGCCACCACGCCCGTCACCATCGCGCCGCATGTGGTGGATCTGCACCTCGAATACGGCATCGACCCCTCGGGTGTCCAGTGGACGGCGAGTACGGTGGTCCTCGCCGGTGCCGGTCGCAGGAACCTCGACCGCCTGTACGTGACGGCGGCAGGCGGAACCACCGGCATCGCCGCGCCCACGCACACCAGCGGCACGGTTTCCGATGGCGGCGTCAGCTGGACCCCTTATGCGCTGATCGAGGGTTCGATCGATGCCTACGGCCGCTCGACCATCGATCCGGAGCGCCTGATGCCGAACGGTTCGACCACCGGCACGGCCTTGACCGACCCCTGGGGTGGCGCCACCAATTGGCAGGACGTCATGTCGATCAAATTGTGGGTGGTCGTGCGCGACCCGGAGGTGACCAGGGCTTACACGAACAACAAGGAATTCGTGCTCGGGTCGATCTCCGTGCCGGCGGCGACCTTGAATGCCCGGGGCGTGAGTGGCGGCAGCTACCGCTACAAGTCCTCGGGATCAACCATCAAGGTGGTCAACATGGCCGGACGCAGGGAGGATGTGGTGCCATGAAATCAATCCCAATCCGCATAGCGCCGCGGCGCGCCGCGCAGCGCGGTTCGGTGCTGTTGCTGAGCCTGTTCATGTTGATGGTGATGACCATGCTCGCGCTGTCGGCCATCAAGATGGGCACCGTGAATTTGCGCACCATCAACAACATGCAAATGCGCAGCGAGGCCATGGGCGCGGCCCAGCATGCCCTCGACCAGGTGATGAGCATCAACTTCACCGACGACGTCGCCGGCACGGAGCGCAACTGGACCGTGGCGGTCGATGCCGGGAAAACCTACAACGTCGCGGTGGCCCGCCCCTGCATCCGCCAGGTCACGCCGATCATGAACACCGTGCTGGACATCGGCAACAGCGAAGACCTGAAATGCTACGACACGATTTCCAACCCGGTATCCGCCTGTTCCACCACGGTCTGGGAGATCACCGCCACCGTCAGTGAAGGCTGGTTCGGCGCCAATGTCGCGATCACCCAGGGCACCGGCATCCGCATGGACAACGGCGCGGCGACCGTGTACTCCAACGATTCTTCCTATCGTTGCTCATGAAGTCGGAGCTCATATCATGAACATTCCCCAATCCCTGCGCCACGGCGTCATCGCGGTGGCTGCCGCCGCCGGTCTCGGGATGATGACCCCATCGCTGGCCGAAGACATCGATCTCTATGTCGGCGGCGAAGCCTCCACCGGCTCCCAGGCCAATGTGCTGATCGTGCTCGACAATTCGACCAACTGGGCCGCGGCCAATCAGGGCTGGCTCCCTTCCGGCACCAAGCAGGGTGAAGCGGAACTCCAAGCCCTTTCTGAAATCCTGTCCACCCTGGGCGACAACATCAATGTCGGATTGCTGTTGGCGGCGGGCTCCAACGGCGGCTACGTGCGCTTCGGCGTGCGCGAGATGAGCGGCACCAACAAGACCGCATTCACCGGCATGCTCAACACCATGGTCGCCAACTTCGGCGGCGACGGCGACAACGACGACAAGGTCAATACCTCCTCCATCGTCTATGACAGCATGTTGAATGCGGCCTACCGCTATTTCAACGGCTTTGCCCGTTTCGGTACCACCGACCTGCCCAGCGGCAGCACGCTCGACCTGCGCGATTACACGGGCAGTACGGTCAACACCACCAAACAGCCGGCCGGCGCGCTGGCCGGCAATTCGCTGGCCACCGCCACCTCCACCACTTACTTGCCGCCCGGCACCGCCAACGATGGCTGCGCCAAGAACTTTATTATTTTCATCGGCAACGGCTATCCGAACCAGGCCGGAACCACCACCGACCTGTCCGATGCCGCGGCGCTGGCCGGGATCACCGATTCGGCCACCGTCAGCGCCATCACCGCCTCGGTCTCCGGCGGCAGCCCGAAGATCGCCGACGAGTGGACGCGCTTCATGTATACCTACGGCGTCACTTCCACCGTGGACGACCCGAAAAGCACCAGCAGCCCGAAGGCCAAGCTGGTTAACAAGATCGCCACCTACACCATCGATGTCTGCAAGGATGCCTGCGAAGCCGATCAGGCCACCTTGCTCAAGAGCATGGCCAAGGTCGGTGGCGGCAAGTACTACAAGTCCACCAGCAAGCAGGAAATCAAGAACGCGATGTCCCTGATCTTCGCCGAGATCCAGGCCGTCAATAGCGTGTTCGCTTCCGCAACGCTGCCGATTTCGGTGAATACCCAGGGCACGTTCGAAAACCAGGTGTATATCGGGGTGTTCCGTCCCGACTCGGGCGCCCGTCCGCGCTGGTTCGGCAACCTCAAGGAATACAAGTTCGGCCGCTACTGCGACGCCGACCGCAACGACAAGGTGCTGATCGACAACACCCGCGCACTGGCCAACGGCATGGTCGCCGCGACCCTGACCGGCAATGCCACCGGCACGGTGACGGGAACCTTCAGCGGCACACTGACCACCCTGAGCGGCAGCAGTGCGGTGAGCGGGACGGTGGCCGGCACGGTCAGCGGCACTTCCTCGGCCACCCTTGCGGCGACCTTCGGCGGCTCGCCGGGAACCACCGGCAGTCCGGCGGTCGATGCCGGCAGCGGCACCGTGACCGGAACCATTACCGGCACCGGCACCGGCACCGGCAGTTCGACCTTCACCGGCACCTTGAACGGAATCTCCTCGCTGTCGGGAAGCTTCACTGCAAGCGACGAGCGCATCGGCGACGACGTCCCGGCGCCCAACTGCGGCACCGATGCGTCGGGCGACATTCCCCTCAATCTCTATCTGGGCGACCAGCACGGCTACCGCGCGATCGACGAGGAAGGCAATACCGGCTTCATCGACCTGTCGGCCAAGAGCTATTGGACGTCCGCTTCGAGCTTCTGGACCGCGACACCGAACGCGACCGGCGGCGCCAGCGACTCGCCGGATGGACCGGAGGTCGAGCGCGGTGCCGCGGCACAGCGCTTGCGCACCGCGTGGGCGACCACGGCGACCTCGCCGCACCCGGACGGGCGCAGGGTGTACACCTGTCTCGGCACCTGCCTGGCTTCCGCCGCCACCACATCGCAGAAGACGCTGTCGAACAATGCGGTGACCACCAGCAATAGCGAAGTCACGGCGGCGCTGGCGGCGCCCAGCGGCTCGGCGACCGTGACCCTGGCCCGCGCCGGTAACACGGTGACGGCCACATCGACGGCGGCGCACGGTTTTGCCGACGGCGCCTCGGTCACCATCGCCGGCGCCACGCCGACCGACTACAACGGCGCCAAGACCATCGCTTTCGTCGATGCCACGCATTTCACCTACACCCTGAACGAGTCGCCGACCACCACCGATACCGCGACGGCGACCAAGCCAGGCGGCACGGTCACGGTCACCGACATTTCGCTATCCGGCACCACCGCGGGCACCACCGTGACCGCCACGGTGACGACGAATCCGGCCCACGGCCTTTTAGCCGGCAATGTGACGACGATCGCGGGGGCCGCCCAGTCCTTCCTCAATGGATCGCATACCGTTCTTGGCGCACCGGCGGTGACCGGCACCACCTTCGCCGTCAGCGTGACCTTGCCGGCCAATCCGGCGACGCCGGCGACGACCGCCGGCAGCGCGGTCGCCATCGGCCAGACGGCAACCCACAGCTCGATCAGCTACTCCACGGCGGCCTGTGTTTCCGGCGCTACTGCGGGCTGTGCCGTGGTTCTGGCAACGGCCAATCTCGGCAACAAGTTCGTCACCGGCAACACCGTGGTGGTCTCCAGTGCGGCGCCCGACGCCTATAACACCGGTGCTGCCGGGACGACGATCCGCGCCACCGGCACCAGTTGCCCGAACACCGCGACGCTGACCGTCACCAACAGCAACAAGAACGCCGTCTATTGTTACACCGTGGCCGCGCAGCCGGCGGTCGTGACGCCGGACGGCGGAGCGAGCAAGACCGCGACAAGTCCCGGCACCTCCTTCTCCGTCAACATCACGCGGACGCTGGGCAGCACCACGGCGACGGCGGTCACCACGGTGCTTGGCGTGCCCGCTCCGCACAGCTTCATCACCACCGACAACATTTCCATCACCGGCGCGGCGCAGAGCCAGTACAACGGTACTTTCCAGCCCTTGAGCGTCGGCGCGCCCGACGCCAATACCTTCACCTTCGGCCCGATCACGCTGACGCCGACCACGCCGCCGAGCGGAACCATCACGGCCACCACCGGCAGCGGCGTGGCGGGGCCGGATACCACCAACCTGATCCTGTGGACTCGCGGCAAGGATCTGTGGGAAGACGAGGACATCAATGCCTCGCTGACCAATGTGCGCGCCAGCATCCACGGCGACGTGCTGCATGCCCGGCCGGTGGTGGTGAACTACGGCAGCAGCATCGGCATCGTCGGCTTCTACGGCGCCAACGACGGCTTCCTGCGCGCGATTCACGGCGGCACGGCGGGTATCGACGGCGAGGAAAAGTGGGCCTTCATGCCCAGCGAATTCATGACCTACACCAAGCTGGCGCGGCTTTACAGCAACAGCGAAGTCGTGCGCTATCCCAACCTGTCCTGCAGCATCTCGCCGACGCCCACGGCGCGCAACTATTTCTGGGACGGCTCGCTGACCGCCTATCAGTCGCCGGACGGCACGGCATCCACGGCGCCGAGCAAGACCTGGCTGTTCGCCACCCTGCGCCGCGGCGGGCGCGCCCTGTATGCGCTGGACGTCACCGATCCGGACGTGCCCAAGTTCATGTGGCGCATCACCAACGCCAGCACGGGTTTTTCCGAACTGGCGCAGACCTGGTCCGAGCCGAAGATCGCCAAGCTCAAGGGCAGCTTCACCCGGGCCGACGCGACGGTGATCACCGATCCCGTGGTGCTGGTGTTCGGTGCCGGCTACGACACCGCCCAGGAGGACAAACCGACCGGCAGCCTTGTCACGCCGACCATGGGCCGCGGCGTGTTCGTGGTCGAGGCCGAGACCGGGCAACTGATCCAGTTCCTGCAGCCCACCTCGGGCGTCACCGGCTACAGTTTTGCCGCCGACGTGAATGCCCTCGACCTGAATGCCGACGGCTATCTCGACCGCATCTACGCGGGCGACACCAACGCCAACCTGTTCCGCTTCGATACCCAGCAGTCGGTGACCAATGTCGCCAGCAGCAGCTACTGGAAGCGCTATCACCTGGCCAAGGTGGGCGACACCGATGCCAACGGCGGGGTCAATGCGCGGAAATTCCTCTTCGCGCCGGAAGTTCTGCCCTTCCTGCACAACGGCGTGATCAAGACCATGGTGCTGGTCGGCAGCGGCAACCGCGAAAAGCCGCTGCCCAACTTCCAGTCCGACGGCAGCCCGAATGCGCTGACCTGCTCCAGCCTCTACACCGACACCTACTACCCGAGCTCTTCGTCGAACAAGATCAACGACCGCTTCTTCGGTTTGCTCGATCCGGTGCAATCCGGCGCCACCGAGGCGACGGTGAATGCCGATCCGATCGTGCTGAATGATCTGCAGCAGATCAATTCCAATACCCTGGCGACCACCACGCTGACGCCCTTCAGCCTGTCCAGCAGCGAACGCGGCTGGCACATCCTGCTGCGCAACGATCCCGACGGCAACGGCACACGCAACGAGGAGAAATCGGTGAATTCGGCCAAGGTGGTGGCCGGGGTGGTCTTCTTCGCCACCAATACCCCCGTGTCGCCCAATCCGAGCGCGGGCATCTGCTCCAATCTGGGCGAGGCGCTGGGCTACGCGGTCGATCCCTTCACCGGTATGCCGGCGATCAACCGCGACGAATCGACCAGTGGCGGGGTGGCGACCTACACCAGCAACGATTTTTCCACCAAGTTTTCCGGCGGCGGCCTGCCGCCGACGGTGACCGCGGGGGTGGTGTCGATCGGCGGCACACCCTACCGCTTCATCATCGGCAGCGGTGGCGCTTCCCTGACCTCGGCGTCGTCGATCGCCGGCGCGCGCAGCGTGATCAATCTGCGCGGTACGCGCTCCCGGTTGTACTGGTCCTACGGCGCCGACTGAGCGCTTGTGAATAAATCTACTGCGCGAGCCGGATCGGGGCTTGGGCGGTGCTCGCTATCCTCATGTACAAACTCGTACATTCCGGTAGCTGCGCTCCGGCCGCACCCCGCTGCGGCTCGCTCGCTACGATTTCTTCACAAGCTCTGAAAAGGCTGCGCGCTGCCTGCGCTGATATGTCCCCATTGCGCTGGCGGGGACATATCCCACTGGGGGATACCGTCTCCGCCCTCCGGTTGGAGACATATCCCACAAGGGGATACCGTCCCCTCCACGTTTTCGGGGACATAAAAATTTTGGAATTGCGCGGGCGGCGGCATTGCTATGCTTGCCGCCATGTCGCAACGGCTGACCCTTTCCCGCGCCGCGCATCTGCTCGGCATCTCGCGCATGGCGCTGCAAAAGCGCATTCGCGAGGGCGAACTGTCGTCCTTCGATGGCATGGTGAGCGTCGATGAGCTGCAGCGCGTCTGGCCGCAACTCGATCTGGAAGAGTCGGGCAGCTTTGAAAAAACCCGTGCGATTCGCGAGGATGCGTTTGCCAGGCGCTTGCGCGAGCGCGTGCTGCCCAGCCAGGAGGCGCTGGCCCAGCGCCTGTTTGCACAGGGGCAGGAACTGGCCGAACTGCAGCGCACCCTGACGCGCTACCACGCGCTGTTCGAGGCCCTGCAGGAGCGCCTGGCCGCCGCGCCGGCGCCGGGCACGGAAGAATTGGCGCACCTGCTCGACGAGGGCCTGGCGCAGGCACTGGCGGCACCGGCGCCGCGCGCGGACGTCAGCGCGCTCGATGCTATGCTGCGCGTCATGTCGGCGCACGTCACGGTCAAGCCATCGGGTCACGAGTTCTTCGTCGAGGGTTCCGAGACCCTCCTGAAGGCGGCATTGCGCGCCGGCCTGACGCCCAATTACGGTTGCGGCAACGGTTTGTGCGGCCTGTGCAAGGCGCGCGTGGTGGCCGGCGAGACACGTGCCATGGCGCCTTCCGACTACCGTTTTTCCGCCGCCGAGAAGGCCCAGAACCATGTGCTGATGTGCGTCTGCACGGCGCTCAGTTCCGACCTGGTGCTGGAGGTGCTGGAAGCCGGCGCGCCGGAGGACATTCCCGAGCAGCGCATCGTCGCCAGGCTGCGCAGCGTCGACAGGCTGAACGAGGACATGCTGCGCCTGCATCTGCAGACCCCGCGCAGCAACCGCCTGCGCTTTCTCGCCGGGCAACGGGTCACCCTCGGCCTTCCGGCCGGCGTCGCGAGCGGCGCCGACCTGCATGCCGAATACCCGATCGCAAGCTGCCCCTGCGACGACCGCAACCTGATTTTCCATATTCCGAGTCCGGCTCGCCGTGGCACCAGCGCCAACTCTCAGGGCGATCCCGCGCAAGGTTTTGCCGAATGCCTGGAGGCCGGCATGGTGAAGGCCGGCGACGAGCTCTCGGTGTGGGGGCCGTGGGGCAGCTTCGTGCTCGACCAGGGCTCGCTGCGGTCCCTGGTATTCATCGCCATCGACGAGGGTTTTGCGCCGATCAACAGCCTGATCGAACATGCGATTGCGGTCGATGCCGCCGAATCGATCACGCTTTACTGGGCCAGTTCCCGGCCGGGCGGCCAGTATCTGCCCAACCAGTGCCGCGCCTGGGCCGCGGCGCTCGACGAATTCAGCTACCTGCCGCTGGACCTGGCCGAATTGCCGGCGGCGCTGGCGGCGAACGCCGCCCTGGCCGCCAGCGACATCTATCTTGCCGGCGCGACGCAGCAGGTCGAACCGCTGGCGGCAACGCTGCGCGCGGCCGGCCTGCCGTCGCGCCAATTGCATATCGAGGCATTATGACCGTGAGCGAATTTCCATGACCCAAGCACGCCGCACCATACCGATACAGCCGCAGGGCGCGACTTTGGAAACCCCCGCCGAACTCGATGCCTGTTCCTCGGCCGAGCCCTTCGCCCTGATGGTCCTGGGCGACAGCATGGCGCCGGAGTTTGTCGAAGGCGAGGTGATCCTGATCGAACCCGAGGGGCTGGCGACCGATGGCTCCTTCGTCCTGGCACAGTTGGCCGGCGAGTGGATCTTCCGCCAACTGGTCCGCCATGACGCCGGCTGGCGCCTGCAGGCGCTGAATCCGGCCTATCCCGCCGCGGATATTCCCGGCCTCGACGCGGTCAAAGGCGTCATCATCCAGAAATCGAAACCCGGGCGTCGCCGGGCCACCAAACGTTACGTAGACTAAAACCCACTGAAAACCATGCCCTACTACATCTATCGTGTCACACCCGTCGGTCCCATCCAGCAACTCGCCAGGATCAGCCAGTTCGAGGTATTCAAGGACGCTTCGAACGAAGCCAAGCGCCTGCGCCGCGAAACCGGGCTCGGCGCCGGCGAGAAGATCAAGACCATCTTTGCCGCCAACGAACTCCAGGCGGAAGAGCTCCTCAACGAGCCACGGGGCGAGGAGCCGATGACGGGAGAGGATTACTAGTGGTCTTTCATGTTGAATCCGGTTGTCCCCGTAGGAGCGAGCTTGCTCGCGAGCGGCATTTATCGCGAGCAAGCTCGCTCCTACGGGTAGTCGACTTTCCCATGCTTATCGACGATTGATTCGATGGTCGACGAAACCGCCTTTCGTCACACCAGGGAAGACATCAACCGCCTGCCCTGCGTTTTTGAACGCGCGCTGCTGGCGCGCCACGCGACCTGCGAGCTGGCGCTGAGTCACCAGATTGCCGAGCGCGAGAGCATCGCCTGCACGCAGGCGGCGGCGCACCAGGCCTGCAGCAGGATGTCGCAACTGCTGCGCGAGAAGTCCAGCTTCGCCCTGCACCTGACCGCCACCCAGCGCATCCTGCCGCACGTGATGATGATGAAAATCCAGTGCGGCGGCCTCGATGGCCTCAAGGCCCTGCTCGATGCCGACGCCGCGGCGCCGCAGATTGATCGCCTGCTGCGCCTGGCGCAGGAGCGCTACGGCGATCTGGCCGCGCTGCCCTTCTCCGAGATCGTGCAGGGTGTGGCGGCATGGAAGGCCCGCCGCCGTCATCACGGAGCGCCGCGATGATTGCCGGCATGGCGGCGCTGGTCAACGCCGTACAGACCAATTGCGACATCGCCGACGCCCGCCATGCGCGCGACGTCAGCCTGTGCACCTATCTGCTCGGCATGCGCGAGTTCTATCGCTGGGAACACCAGTTGCCCTACGGCGTGTCGCCGCCGCGCGATGAAGTCGGGCGCTGGATTGCCGAGCGCGAGGCGCGCTGGGAACTGATTGCCGCCGACGACTTCGTCGCCGTGCCGGTCGCCGGCCGCGAGTTCGATCCCTTCGCTGCGCAGCAGGTCAATGCCGCGCTGGCCGGCAGCGGGCTGGTGTATGGCGCGGGGCTCGGGCGCTTCCACAAGCCGCACTTCTTCCTCGGCCAGCTCGACCGCGAGGAGCAGCGCGGCGAGGCGCTCCTGCTGGTCTGCGGCTGCGAATATGCGCGCGACGTCTCGGCGATCCCGGCGGCATCGCAGGGCGCCACCCTGATCGTGCGCCGCGAGGCGCTGCGGCAGTGGCTGTGGGAAAAGGCCGAGGGCTGGAACGTCAAGCAGCAGGACGGTGCGCTGAAATCGGCACTGCTCGGTTACGGTTTCGACGTCGATCCGCAGGCCGCCATCGAGCGCATGACGGACGGCGAAATCGAAACCCTGGTGCTGCACGAGGAAGGCGAATTCGCCGCGGGCCGTCTGCTGGGCCACGCGTGGGCCGACAAGCTGGCCGGCTTCAGCGGCAAGCGCGCCGAACTGCTGGCGCGCGCGGTGCGCGACAACCTCGCGGATTGCCTGGTGACGCTGCCGGCACTGTTGCAGCGGGACGCGGCGGACTCGCTGCATTTCTGGTTTTCGACCTTCGACGGCCTGCGCCGCGAACTGTTTCCGCGCCTGGTCGAGGCCTATGGCTCAAGAGTTGGCGCTGGTGACCCGGCGATCCTGGCCGCGGCGGCGACAGCCGGCCGCGCGCATTTCACCGTACTCGGCCGGCGCCTGCTCGATCTCGACGAAGCCGGCATCGAGACGCTGTCCCACGCGCCGGCCTCAATCTCCCTGTAGGGCCGACTTCAGTCGGCCAGAGGTGGATGGCGTTGTAGGGCTTTGCAGGGCCGACTTCAGTCGGCCAGCGTGGATGGCGTTGTAGGGCCGACTTCAGTCGGCCAGAGGTGGATGGCGGACTGAAGTCCGCCCTACGTCCGCCCTACGTCGGCCCTACAAGTCCGCCCAGCGCCCGGATTTACTCCTTGACGGCTTCGACGGCGATGCTGAGGCTGACTTCGTCGCTGACGTAGGGCACGTTTTTGCTCATGTTGAAGTCCGAACGCTTGACCTTGGTCACGGCGTTGGCGCCGATCGCATCCTTCTTCAGCATCGGGTGCGGCATGGCGTGGAAATTGGTCACGGTCAGGGTCACCGGCTTGGTCACGCCCTTGATCGTCAGATTGCCGTCGATGGCCACCGGTTTGTCGCCATCGAACTTCACGCTGGTCGATTTGAAGCTGATGCTCGGGTATTTCTCGGTATGGAAGAAGTCCTCGCCCTGGATGTGACCGTTGAACAGCGCGAAGCCGGTATTGACCGACTTGGCATCGATGTTCACATCCACCGATCCGGTCTTGGCCGTGCGATCGAGCACGATCTTGCCGCTGGTCTTGTCGAAGCGGTGCTGCTGGAAGGAGTAGCCGAGGTGGTTGTACTCGAAGCGCGGCAGGGTATGGCCGGCGTCGATGTTGAAGGTTTCGGGAGCGGCGAGGGCGGCGGCAGACAGGCTGGCAAGGGTGGCGACGAGAGCGAGTTTCTTCATGGGTGTTCTCCTGGGGTGAAAAATCGGAACGCTATTTTGCGGCGGCCGCGGTGGCCACCAGACGGAACTTGATCTGAACTTCATTGGCGACGGTGCCGAAGTCGGCCCAGATGCCATCGCCGATGCCGTAGTCGGCACGCTTCAACACCAGGCTGCCGTCGAAGGTGGCGGCGTTGCCTTGCTGGGTCACGGTGACCGGCGTGGTCAGGTCGAGGGTCTTGCCCTTGATGCTCATTTTGCCGGCGACTTCGAGGCGGTTGCCGCCCAGCGGCTTGACCGAGGTTGCCACGAACTTCGCGACGGGAAAGGCCTTGGTGTTGAACCAGGCCTTGCCCGCCACCTCGTCGTTGGCGTCCTTCGACCCGGCGTCGATGCTGGCCATGTCGATTTCGAGCTCGGCCTTCGCCGCGGCCGGCTTGGCCGGGTCATAGGCGAGCTTGCTGCGGAAGCTCTTGAACTGGCCTTCGACCGGCACGTTCATCTGCTTCGAAACGAAGGAGAGCGAGCTTTTGTTGAGCTGCAGCTGATTGAACTCGATGGCATGCGCCGCGGGCGCGAGCGTGGCAAAGGCGCAGCAGAGGACAAGGCGGTGGGGCCAGAACTTCATTGGGTGTCTCCGGAGGGGGTGCGCAGAAAGGGCAGCATGCGCGCGAGTACGTCGTCGCGGTCGATGAAATGGTGCTTGAGGGCGGCGCCGAGGTGGGCGAAAACAATGGCCGCCATGCTGTAGTTGAGCAGTCGATGCAGCGCCTGCAACAGATCGCCGAGCTCCGCGTTCTTTGTGAGCAGGTCGGGCAGCGGCAGCACGCCGAACCAGACGGTCTGAAAACCCTTGGCGGAACTCATCAGCCAGCCGGAAAGCGGCACCGCGACCATCAACAGGTAGAGCAGGACATGGGTTGCCGCGGCGACGGAACGCTGCCAGGCGGGCATGCCGGCGGGCAATTCGGGTGGCCGGTGCGCCAGGCGCCAGCCCAGGCGCAGCACCACGAACAGGAAAATCGTCACGCCGGCCCATTTATGCCAGGAGTAGAACCTGAGTTTCTGCGGCGAGATCGGCAAGTCGGCCATATAGAAACCCAGCGCAAAGCTGCCGATGATCGCCAGCGCGATCAGCCAGTGCAGGCCGATGGCGGTGAAGGTATAGCTGTTGTCGGGACTGGGGGCGGCAGGGTGGGACGTCATGGTCTGGGTGCATAGGACAAGCGCAAGTCAAGCGTCGCACTTTACGCGCCGTATCTCGGCGAGCAAAGATGGGCAACCACAAATGATTGGTGCTCCATCTGCAACAATGAGCCGGAACTTTTGATTTGCTGTCGCGTCGCGTCGCGGCGCGCTGCGCCTTGCATCCATCGCCTTCCTGACGCAACGCAGTTTGTCGCCTGAATGAGAGCACGCCCTAGCTTGTCCGATGACATACCGTATCCGATACGACAGCATCCAGGTCATATAATCGCCCCATGCCACGCTTTGCCGCGAACCTTTCCTTCCTGTTCACCGAGCGCCCCTTTTTCGAACGCTTTGCCGCGGCCCGGGCCGCCGGCTTCGCGGCCGTCGAGTTCCATTTTCCCTACGAGCTTGACCGCGCGGTGCTGGCCGAGGTGGTGCTGACCTCCGGCCTCGAAGTGGTGCTGTTCAACCTGCCGGCGGGCGACTGGACGGCCGGCGAGCGCGGCATTGCCTGCCATCCGCGGCGCATCGCGGAGTTTCAGGATGGCGTCGGCCTGGCCATCGAATACGCCCGGCTGCTGGGTTGCGGCCGGCTCAACTGCCTGGCGGGCATCGCGCCCGACGACCTTGCCCATGACAAGGCGCGCGAAACCCTGATCGAGAACTTGCGTTTTGCCGCCGCGGTGGCCAGGCGCGCCGACATCCAACTGCTGCTGGAGCCGCTCAACACCCGCGATACGCCGGGTTTTTTCGTCGCCACCCCGCTTGCCGGGCTGGCATTGATCGAGGCGGTCGGCAGCGAAAACCTGCGCCTGCAATACGACATCTACCACGCCCAGGTCATGGCGGGCGACCTCGCGCGCACCCTGGAAGAACATCTGCCGCGGATCGGCCACATCCAGTTGGCGGACAATCCGGGACGTCACGAGCCGGGCACCGGCGAAATCAATTTTCCCTTCCTGCTGCAGCATCTCGACCGCATCGGCTATGGCGGCTGGGTCGGTTGCGAATACAAACCGAGCGGACGAACCGAAGATAGTCTGGGGTGGCTGGAGGCGTGGCAATGACCCACACCCGGCAGCGCGCTCTGCTGCGCGACTTGTTCGACGCCGCCGTGGCGGCGGCCGATCCGGCGCGCTGCCTGCCCGCCTGGTTACCCCCTGCACCCAGAGGCCGCACCGTAATAGTAGGCGCTGGCAAGGCGGCGGCGGCCATGGCACGGGCAGCCGAGGAACACTGGCGCGGCGACTTGCAGCGCCTGTCGGGCATCGTCGTCACGCGTTACGGACACGGCGCGCCGACGCGGCGCATCGAAGTCGTCGAGGCTTCGCACCCGGCCCCCGACGAAGCCGGGCAGCAAGCCGCCGCGCGCGTGCTGGCCGCCGTAGCGGGGCTCACGGCGGACGACCTGGTGCTGGTGCTGCTTTCGGGCGGCGGTTCGGCCTTGCTCGCGGCGCCGATGGCCGGCGTCACACTGGTCGAGAAGCGTGCCGTGACCAAGGCCTTGCTGGCCTGCGGCGCCAGCATCGGCGAGATCAACTGCGTCAGGAAACACCTGTCGGCGATCAAGGGCGGCCGCCTGGCGCTGGCCGCCCAGCCTGCGCGGGTGCTGACCCTGGCGATTTCCGACGTGCCGGGCGACGAACTGTCCACCATCGCCTCCGGCCCCACTGTGCCCGACCCGACCACCTGCGCCGAAGCGCTGGAGATCGTCGAGCGTTACGGCATCGAACTGCCGGCCGCAGCGCGCCAGGCGCTCGCCAGCGGCGCCGCCGAAACGCCGAAGCCCGACCACGCCGGATTTGCCCGCTGCGAGTCGCAGGTCATCGCCACGGCGCAAGCTTCGCTCGCGGCGGCGGCCGAGGCGGCGCGTGCGTTCGGCATCACGCCGCTGGTGCTGGGCGACTCGATCGAGGGCGAGGCGCGCGAGGCGGCGCGGGTGCTGGGCGGCATCGCGCTGTCCTGCGCCACGCACGGGCAGCCGCTGGCGGCGCCCTGCGTACTGCTTTCCGGCGGTGAAACCACGGTGACCGTGAAGGGCAGCGGGCGTGGCGGGCGCAATGCCGAGTTCCTGCTCGGCCTGGCGCTGGCGCTGAACGGCCATGCCCGCATCCATGCCATCGCCTGCGATACCGACGGCATCGACGGTTCGGAAGACAATGCCGGCGCGCTGCTGCTGCCCGATAGTGCGGCGCGTGCCGCCGCCGCCGGAATTGATTTGCGCGCGCGGCTGGCCGAAAATGACGCCTACAACGTGTTCGCGGCCCTGGGCGATCTGGTCGTCACCGGGCCCACGCGGACCAATGTCAATGACTTCAGGGCGATCCTCATTGAACCCCATTGAACCAACGGAAGGTCTGCCATGACTCGACGCGAACACTCTGCCGATAGCGCGCAGGACTTTGCCGACACCAATTACCCGGCACTGCTGGCCGAGCTTGCGCGCCTGCTGCCGGCGGATTCGCTGCTGCAGGTGAACGAGGATGTGAAGCCCTACGAATGCGACGGCCTGTCGGCCTATCGCCAGATGCCGATGGCCGTTGCCCTGCCGCAAACCGAGGCGCAGGTGATCGCGGTGATCAAGGCCTGCCGCGCCGCCGGGGCGCCGCTGGTGCCGCGCGGCGCCGGTACCGGGCTGTCGGCAGGCGCGCTGCCGCATCCGCAGGGTGTGGTGCTGTCCCTGGCCAAGATGAAGAAAATCCTCCACGTCGACCCGGTGGCGCGTGTCGCCGTGGTGCAGCCCGGCGTGCGCAACCTGGCGATCTCCGAGGCGGCCGCGCCGCTGGGCCTCTACTACGCACCGGACCCCAGTTCGCAGATCGCCTGTTCGATCGGCGGCAATGTCGCCGAGAATTCCGGCGGCGTGCATTGCCTCAAATACGGCCTGACGCTGCACAACGTGCTGCGCGTGCGCGCCGTGCTGATCACCGGCGAGATCGTCGAGTTCGGCAACCATGCCCTCGATGCACCGGGCTACGACCTGCTGGCGCTGACCATAGGCTCCGAGGGCCTGTTGGCGGTCGTCACCGAAGTCACGGTCAAGCTGGTGCCCAAGCCGGACCATGCCCAGGTCATCATCGCCAGCTTCGGCGACGTGATGACGGCAGGCGACGCCGTGGCCGCCGTGATAGCCGCCGGCATCATTCCCGCCGGTCTGGAAATGATGGACAAGCCGGCCACCGCCGCGGTCGAGCCCTACGTCAAGGCCGGCTACGACCTGACGGCGGCGGCGATCCTGCTTTGCGAATCCGACGGCACGGCCGAGGAAGTGGCCGAGGAAATCGGCCGCATGCAGGCCGTGCTCGAAGCCAGCGGCGCCACCAAAATCCGCGTCTCGCAGTCGGAAGCCGAGCGCCTGCTGTTCTGGGCCGGGCGCAAGGCGGCCTTCCCCGCCGCCGGCCGCATTTCGCCCGATTACTACTGCATGGACGGCACCATCCCGCGCAAGCGCCTCGGCGAAATGCTGATGGCAATCTACGGCATGGAGAAGAAATACGGCCTGCGCTGCATCAACGTGTTCCATGCCGGCGACGGCAACATGCATCCGCTGATTCTGTACGACGCCAACGTGCCGGGCGAACTGGAGCGCACCGAAGCCTTCGGCGCCGAAATCCTGCGCCTGTCGGTGCAGCTCGGCGGCACCATCACCGGCGAACACGGCGTCGGTTACGAGAAGATCAATTCCATGTGCGACCAGTTCTGCGCCGACGAAATCCGCGCCTTCCACGCCGTCAAGCGCGCCTTCGATCCGGAAGGCCTGCTCAATCCCGAGAAGGCCATCCCCACGCTGTATCGCTGCGCCGAGTCCGGGCGCATGCATGTGCACGGCAACGACATTCCATTCCCGGAACTGGAGCGCCTGTGATGGAGGGACTCGTCGAAGAATTTCGCTCGCGCATCCTCGAACGCAAGCCGCTGCGCCTCAGGGGCGGCGGCAGCAAGGACTTCTATGGCGGGCCGCTGGCCGGCGAAGTGCTGGAGACCGGCGCCTACAGCGGCATCGTCAGCTACGAGCCGACCGAACTGGTAGTCACCGCGCGCTGCGGCACGCCGCTGGCCGAACTGGAGTCGACGCTGGCGGCACGGCGCCAGTTTCTCGCCTGCGAGCCGCCCGGCTTCGGTGGCGCGACCGTCGGCGGCGCCGTCGCCGCCGGGCTTTCCGGCCCGCGTCGGGCGATGGCCGGCAGCCTGCGCGACTTCGTTCTCGGCGTGAAGATCATGGATGGCGAGGGCCGCGTGCTCAAGTTCGGCGGCGAGGTGATCAAGAACGTGGCGGGCTTCGACGTCTCGCGCCTGATGACCGGCAGCCTCGGCACCCTGGGCCTGATCCTCGAAGTGTCGCTGAAGGTGATGCCGCTGCCGGTGGGCGACGCCACCCTGCGTTTCGATATGCCGCAGGCGCAGGCCCTGGATGCGATGAATCGCTGGGCCGGCCAGCCGTTGCCGCTGGCGGCAGGCAGTTGGCAGGACGGCGCGCTTACGCTGCATTTGTCCGGCGCGCAGGCGGCGGTCGCCTCGGCCTGCCGGAAGCTCGGTGGCGAGCCGCTCGCGGCAACGGCGGCGGCCGATTTCTGGCAGGGGCTGCGCGAGCAGAGTGCCGAGTTTTTCGCCGGTGACGCCCCGCTATGGCGATTGTCCGTGCCGTCGGTCGCCCTGCCGCTGGAACTGCCCGGCGAGCAACTGCTGGAGTGGGGCGGGGCGCAGCGCTGGCTGCGGGCCGACGCCGATGCCGCGCAACTGCGCGAAATCGCCGCCCGGGCCGGCGGACACGCGACGCTGTTCCGCGGCGGCCACGGGGAACAGCGGACAGGCGGGGTGTTCACGCCGCTGCAACCGGCGCTGATGGAAGTGCATCGCCGGCTCAAGCAGAGCTTCGATCCTTTCGGCGTGTTCAATCCCGGCCGTCTCTACATGGAATTCTGATGGAAACCCATCTCGCCGATTTCATACGTCATACCACCGCCGGTCGCGAAGCCGAGGAGATCCTGCGGCGCTGCGTGCATTGCGGCTTTTGTACCGCGACCTGCCCGACCTATCAGTTGCTGGGCGACGAGCTCGACGGTCCGCGCGGGCGCATCTACCTGATCAAGCAGGTGCTGGAAGGCGCCACGCCGACCGCCAAGACCCGCCTGCATCTGGATCGCTGCCTCTCCTGTCGCTCCTGCGAAACCACCTGCCCCTCGGGCGTGCACTACTCGCGCCTGCTCGACATCGGCCGCGAAGTGGTCGAGCGCATGGTGCCGCGCACGGGCAGCGACGCCTTCATGCGCGGCGCGCTGAAGACCCTGCTGCCGCGCGCAACCGTGTTCGGCGCCGCGATGAAGCTCGGCCAGTCGGTGCGCATGCTGCTGCCGGGCGCGCTACGCGCCAAGGTGCCGCCGCTGTCCGCGGCCGGCCCGACGCCGCGGCGCAGCCATGCGCGGCAATTCATCGCGCTGGCCGGCTGCGTGCAGCCCTCGATGTATCCCAACGTCAATGGCGCGGCGCGGCGCGTGCTCGACCGTCTCGGCATCCAGATGGTCGAAGCGCAAGGCGCCGGCTGCTGCGGCGCCGTGCGTCTGCATCTGAACGAAGCCGAAGGCGCGCGCGACGATGCCCGGCGCAACATCGACGCCTGGTGGCCGCTGCTCGAAGCCGGCGCCGAAGGCCTGGTAATGACCGCCTCGGGTTGCGGCTCGCATGTGCTCGAATATGCTCATCTGCTGCAGGACGATCCCGATTACGCGGTCAAGGCGGCGCGCGTGGTGCTGGCCACGCGCGACGTCAGCGAGGTCGTCGCGGCCGAAGTCGCCACGCTGACGCCGCTGTTGCAGGCCTGCCGCCCCCTGGCCGAGAGCGAACGCCTGCTGGCCTTCCAGAATCCCTGCAGCCTGCAGCACGGGCTGAAGATCCGCGGCACCGTCGAGTCCTTGCTGACGGCGGCCGGCTACACGCTGACCGCGGTGGCCGATTCGCACCTGTGCTGCGGCTCCGCGGGCACCTACTCGGTGCTGCAAGCGGAACTTTCGAAGCGCCTGCAGGCCAACAAGATCGCCGCGCTGACGGCCGGCGGCCCGGCCGCGATCGCCAGCGCCAATGTCGGCTGCATGGGGCATCTGCAGGGCGCCACGACGCTGCCGGTCAGGCACTGGATCGAATTGCTCGACGCGCGTTTGTCGTCATGAGCGACATCAGTCGGGCCGCCCCAAGGATGTCGCGGCCAACCACTCGGAGCGGGCGTCGCCCGCGAACCACTGTCACCCCCTTCCTTGGGGCGAAGGCAGGGTTTCGCGGAGTACTGCTCCGCGCTGACGAAGCCGGCTGGCTGTGCAAAGCCAGCCGTGGGGCAGGGGGGAAGGTGTTCCCATGAGCGGCATCGGGCTCGACAGCAAGGCGCGCGACTGGCAGACCCTGCGCGCTTCCTTTCGCTGGAACGTGCCGGCGCGCTACAACATCGCCCAGGCCTGTTGCGGCCGCTGGGCCGGGGATCGCACGCGCTTCGCCTTGTATTACGAGGACGAAGCGGGCATGACCTC
Organism: Sulfuritalea sp.; assembly: GCF_031426875.1. Classification (NCBI taxonomy): domain Bacteria; kingdom Pseudomonadati; phylum Pseudomonadota; class Betaproteobacteria; order Nitrosomonadales; family Sterolibacteriaceae; genus Sulfuritalea; species Sulfuritalea sp. Next base: position 19,772 of record NZ_JASJPC010000030.1, on the reverse strand, counting down.
CGCCTGGAGCTTCTGGGACGTGCAGCAGGCCGCCAACCGCCTGTGCAACGTGCTCGGCGCGATGGGCGTGATGGCCGGCGACCGCGTCGCCATCATCCTGCCGCAGCGGCCCGAAACCGGCATCGCGCACATGGCCTGCTACCAGATGGGCGCCATCGCCGTGCCGGTCTCGCACCTGTTCGGCGCCGACGCGCTCGAATTCCGCCTCGCGCATGCCGGCGTGCGCGTGGCCATCATCGACGAGGGCGGCCTGGAAAAGCTCGGCGCCGTGCGCGACAAGCTGCCCGAGCTGAAGCACGTGATCGGCGTCGGCGGCGCGCGCGAATTCTGGGTGCGCGAATGGAGCACGCTGCTGCCGCTGGCTTCGTCGCGCTACACGCCGCGCGACACGGCGGCCGACGATGCGGCGATGATCATCTACACCAGCGGCACCACCGGCAATCCCAAGGGCGCGCTGATCGCCCAGCGCAGCCTGATCGGCAACCTCTCGGGCTTCGTCTGCTCGCACGATTTCTATCCGCAGCGCGGCGACATGTTCTGGTCGCCGGCCGACTGGGCGTGGACCGGCGGCCTGTTCGACGCACTCTTGCCGAGCTGGAATTTCGGTCAGCCGCTCTTGGGCTACCGCGGCCGCTTCGATCCGGAGAAGGCCTTCTGGCTCATGGAAAAGTACGGCATACGCAATGCCTTCCTCTTTCCCACGGCGCTGAAAATGATGATGAAGGCCGTGCCGCAGCCGCAGGAAAAATACGACCTGGTCCTGCGCAGCATCATGAGCGCCGGCGAGACCGTCGGCGAGGCGGTCTGCGGCTGGGCGCAGCAGGCGCTGGGCGTGACGGTCAACGAAATGTACGGCCAGACCGAGATCAACTACATCGTCGGCAATTGCGCCGCGGTGACGCCGCCCAAGCCCGGCGCCATGGGCCGCGGCTATCCGGGGCACCAGCTCGCCGTGCTCGACGATGAAGGCAATCCGGCGGCGCTCGGCGAACTCGGCGAAGTCTGCGTCCAGCGCAACTGCAACGGCGAGATGGACCCGGTGTTCATGCTCGGCTACTGGGACAACCCGCAGGCCACCGCGGAAAAATTCTTCGGCGGCGGCATCGACGACCCGCAGGCCTGGGGCCGCACCGGCGACCTGGCCAAGCAGGACGAGGACGGCGTGCTCTGGTACCAGGGCCGCAGCGACGATATGTTCAAGAGCGCCGGCTACCGCATCGGCCCGGGCGAGATCGAGAACTGCCTGGTCAAGCACGCCGCGGTGGCCAATGCCGCCGTGATCGGTGTGCCCGACGAGACGCGCGGTACCGTGGTCAAGGCCTTCATCGTGCTCGCCACCGGCGAAAAACCCTCGGCCGAACTCGAAGCCTCGCTGCAGCAGCACGTGCGCCAATACCTGGCGCCCTACGAATATCCCAAGATCATCGAGTTCATCGACGCCCTGCCGATGACCACCACCGGCAAGGTGCAGCGGCGGTTGCTGCGCGGGCGGTAGGCACGCGGCGACAGTAGCTGGGGGCTACCGGCAGGGCGGCTACTGATCCGCAAAAGCTGTCGGTGATCGGAGAAGCCGCTGCGCGACTGTTGCCGGCCATACGGGAAGACTGAAGCGGGGTCGTCCGTCGCATCTTTCCCCTTCGAGGCACTGCTTTGCAGCAAAAATGCCGCGGAAACCACTGCCGTTGCTGGGGATGGGTGGTTTCCGGCCAGCCATTGGCTACCTGCTATTTCTGTCAGTTACATTCCCATTCAAATCCCGCTAATCTCCATACCATCTTCATGGCCTTCCCATTCAGGGGCGGCATGTCGCTAACAAGACGCAATGCCGCCGGGCTAAACAAGGCGGACATGCGCTAAGCGGCCAGCGGCGTCGATCCGCGGCATTGGTAACTGTCGGGGAGATGGGTAATCTTGGATCGGTCACTGCTGGGTGAGCAGATGCTCTGGCTGCTTGGCAGTCTCTGCAATCTCCATCGCATCCCCTTTGATGCCGCGCTGGTTGCGCAGCAATTCCCACCGCCGCACACCCTGGCGTCGTTCCACCACGCCGCCAGGGCTCTGGGCCTCAAGACAGGTTCGCGCAAGTTTGCTGGACTCGATTGGCGCAAGCTGCCGCTGCCGGCCATCGCTTTCCTCCACGCCGCAGACAACACCACGGAGGATTCAACTACCGCCACGCCCATCCTGATCCTCAAGAGCGACGGCGCAACCCTGCTCTATTTCCTGCCGGGTGGCCAGGCTCCGGAAACGCTCAGCGTCGAAGACGCGGCCGTCAGACTCGGACCGGATCTTGTCCTCGTCGCCAAGGAATCGTCTGCGGGTGAGGGCAAGGATGAGGATGTCCCCGGCTTTATGTCCCAAAGGGACGGTATCCCCCGGTGGGATAAGTCCGAGAAGCAGCCCTTCGGCTTCCGCTGGTTCGTGCCTGAACTGCTCAAGCACCGGCGCATCTGGCGCGACATCCTGCTCGCCTCGCTGGTGATCCAACTCGTCGGCCTGGCGACGCCGCTATTTACCCAGGTCATCATCGACAAGGTGGTCGTGCATCAGACGCAGAACACCCTCGTCGTGCTCGGCGCCGCCCTGGTGATGTTCATGCTCTTCACCAGCACGATGACATGGTTGCGCCAGTACCTCGTGCTGCACACCGGCAACCGCATCGACGCCGTGCTGGGCAGCCAGGTGTTCCGCCACCTGTTGCACCTGCCCGCACCCTACTTCGAGCGCCGCCCCACCGGCACCCTGGTCGCCCGCCTGCAAGGGGTGGAGACCATCCGCGAGTTCGTCTCCGGCGCCGCCGTCACGCTGATGCTCGACCTGCCCTTCCTGTTCATCTTCCTCGCCGTGATGTTCTGGTACTCGTGGCAGCTCTCGCTGATCGTGCTCGGCCTCTTGGGGCTCATCGCGGCGATGAGCCTCTTGATGGTACCGGTGTTCCGCGAGCGCCTGAACCGGCAGTTCATGCTCGGCGCGCGCAACCAGGCCTTCCTCACCGAGTACATCGCCGGCATGGACACGGTGAAATCCTTGCAGATGGAACCCGACGTCGACCGCAAGTATGGCGATCTGCTGGCCGGCTATCTCGCCGCCGGCTTTTCCACCAAGCAGGTTGGCAACAGCTACAACGTCGTCGCAAACGGCGTCGAACAGATCATGACATTGTCCATCCTGATCGTCGGCGCGCTGCTGGTGATGAGAAACGAAGGCTTCACCATCGGCATGCTGGTCGCCTTCCAGATGTTCGCCAGCCGCATGAGCCAGCCCATGCTGCGCCTGGTCGGCCTGTGGCAGGAATTCCAGCAGGCCAACATCGCCGTCAAGCGTCTGGGCGACATCCTCGACATGCCGCAGGAACCCCACACCCTGATCCCGGCCCGGGAGAATACCGGCGGCAGCGGCCTGATCGAACTGGCCGACCTCGGCTTCCGTTACGGCGAGCAGCATCCCTGGCTCTATCGCAACCTGAATCTCGCCTTCAAGCCCGGCCGGCTCACCGTGCTGATGGGTCCTTCCGGCTGCGGCAAGAGCACGTTGGCCCGCTTGCTCCTGGGCTTCTACCTGCCGCAGGAAGGGCAGATCCGCCTCGACGGCAGGGACATCCGCCATCTCGCCGCCAACGAGCTTCGCCGGACCTTCGGCGTGGTGCCGCAGGAGACCGTGCTGTTCGCCGGCACGCTCTACGACAACCTGGCCATGGCCCAGCCCCATGCCAGCTTCGACGACGTGATCAAAGCCTGCAAGGCCGCCGAGATCCACGATCTGATCGACACGCTGCCCGACGGCTACCGGACCGAAATCGGCGAGCGCGGCGTCGGCCTCTCCGGCGGCCAGCGCCAGCGCATCGCGATCGCCCGCGCACTCTTGAAGCAGCCGCGCATCCTGATTTTCGACGAGGCCGTATCCAACCTCGACCAGCACACCGCGGAACACTTCGCGCGAACCATCAATACGCTGAAGGGCACGGTGACCATGATTTTCATCACCCACCAGATTCCAAGAGGACTGCATGTCGACGAGGTGATTTCGCTCGGCGAGCACGGCGCGCGGATGGGCGTGGTGAGCGAAGGCGGACCCGGATCGACAACCAGGGAGGCGACGGAATGAGCGAAGCGGACAGCAAGGACGCCGAACAAGACAAAGAGCTGACATATTCCATTCGGATGGTTCCCGGCGATCTCGCAGTCAGTCGCAGCGACGACGGCCAATACCTGTTGCTCTATGCCGGCCAGACCCTGCTGGCGATCTATGGCGCCATGGGCGCCGACCCTGAATTTGTCGAGTTCGCCGACGGCGGGCGGTTTGCCGTCGATGAGCTGCTCGATATGGTGGGCGGGACGTGAAGCTGGCCTGTCCGACCAAGATCAAGTAACCCTGAGCAAAGGAAAACACGCATGCGCACCAAAGCAGATCGAAAACTGAAATGGCTGTATTGCCTGGCCTTGATCGGCGCTGTTCTGCCGAGTTTTCTCGCGGCATCGAGCTGGGTTGGACTGGCCATGGGGTGGGTAGGAATTTTCCAGATCCCGCTGCTCCTTATGTACGGCTACCGCATCCAGCTCGTCATTCGGCACCCGACGACGCTGGATGCATTCATACCGACCCGATGGCATGCAGCGCTGCGCAAGTTAGGCATCGGCCTGATGCTGGTGGGAACGCTGGCCGCATTTGGAATGGCCTTCAGCGGCCAGTTGGCGCAGGCGATCTTTGGCACCAAGGGGCCAAACGGCATCGCCGCGTTTGTCGTCGCGCTGTGGTTCGGTATGGCATCTGGTGCCGGCGTCTTCGGCGTGATCTGTTTCGAAATCAGCCGGCTACTGGGATTCGAAGACATGCTCCGGCCGCAGGGCGGTCGCTAGTGTTGATTCAATTGGTTCTCGACAAAGTTGGCGATGGCGGAACGGCGATTAGACGATCGAAGTGGACGGGATGGAAGAAAAAACTGGATTTGGATTTTGAGGAGAGACGTATGAAAAGGAATGCGATGCCGACCCCTATGGTCTTCGGGGCTGGGTATTCGACGCAACACCGGCAAGCGAGGACGGGTACCCCGCAGAGAACCGCCATCGCTACCGGCGCGAACTGAACAACAAGGATTTAGATTCTGCGAATGGAGGAAAAGAAGATGCGAAACAAGAAGCGAAATGTCTCTGGCCCCCTTGGCACTGGCGACGCAGGCTTATGGGAGCGTGTCGCATGAGAAAACTGATCAGGACTCTGTGCGTGGTGTGTGTGTGTTTGTCGATAGCCGGCTGCGCAGGGAGTGGCGTCGGGGGAAGCGAACACGTCCGGTGGACCGAGGAAGTGAAACTCTCCGACGGCAAGGTGATCCAGATTCAGCGCCACGTTGAAATTGGTGCGCCAATGGGGCGCTTGGAGGAGCGTGGCTCACCGCGTTTCCATGAAATTTGCTACCCGCCGATGGGCATCCACTGGAAATCGAAGCCTGGTTACAAGCCCGACATCTTCGACATCGTCGATGGCAAGGCCTATATGCACGTTCCCATCTCGGACTGCTTTTCCTGCGAACGTTATGGCTATCCGAGCACCAATGCCGTCTATTTCGTCTGGGACCAAGGACAGTGGAAGCGGATCACGCACGATGAGTTTCCTGCTGCCTCGGAGTGGAACCTGATGATGCAAGTGATGCGAGGCCCCTCGAAAAATGGTCCGAATGGAATGATCTCGATTGCGGACAAGACCACCGGCAAATGGCAGGACGACAGCCTGAGTTACGAACAAAAGCGCTTCGGCTGGAAGCGAGTGAGCGAAAGCTATTCGCAAAAAGGCCGTTGCGAAGCATGCAAAGGAATACGAAACATAAATTATGGAAGTGACAAGAGCGTTCTCGAAGTACTGATTGACGATTCCGCATCATCGTGCCAATAGATCATTCCAACTAAAGGAGTAAACCATGGCTACTCAACTTGAATGTGCACTGCTTTCCACGAACGCATATGCCGTTCGCCTCGGCGATGTTTCATCGAACAACTAAAAGGGTCAGCTTCGCATTAATTCCAAACTGAACAGCCATGCCACGCCGCCCACGCATCCATCTCGCCGGACTACCGATGCACCTCGTTCAGCGAGGCATCAATCGAGAGCCGTGCTTCTTTGTCGAGGAGGACTATCACAGCTACCTCCATTGGCTGCAGAAGTCGGCTGCCGATTGCGAAACTAACGGGGTCAGCTTCGCATTAATTCCAAGCTGAACAGCCATGCCACGTCGCCCCCGCATCCATCTCGCCGGACTCCCGATGCACCTCGTTCAGCGAGGCATTAATCGAGAGCCGTGCTTCTTTGCCGAGGAGGACTATCACTGCTACCTCCATTGGCTGCAGAAGTCGGCTGCCGATTGGGGCTGCCCCATACATGCTTACGTCCTCATGACCAACCACGTGCACCTGCTGGTCACCCCGCAGCGCAGCGACGGCCCGGCCAAGCTGATGCAGTCCCTCGGCCGGCGCTACGTGCAGTACGTCAATCGTGCCTACAAGCGCAGCGGCAGCCTGTGGGAAGGGCGCTACAAATCCAGCATCGTGCAAGCCGAGACCTACCTGTTTGCCTGCATGCGCTACATCAAGCTCAACCCGGTGCGAGCCGCCATGGTTGCCGACCCCGGCCAGTATCGCTGGTCGAGTTACCGGCATAACGGCCTCGGCCAAGCCGACGAACGACTCACGCCCCATCCCTTGTTCCAGGACCTCGGCCGCGATGCGGACCAGCGGCGTAACAGCTACCGCGCACTGTTTAGATCGGAACTTGATGACGACGCGATTACTGATATTCGACTGGCGTTGGCACAAAGCCAGCCGCTGGGTGACGACCGGTTTGCCGAGCGCATCTGCGCCAGGTTGGGTATGCGTCGTGCAATGCCCGGAAGAGGGCGTCCGCCAGGAAAGACAAAGGCGGCGGACGCATTGGAAGAGCAGACGGGATTCGGGTTTTAGGGAGGAATGACGATGAAAAAGATTGTGAAGCTGGTTCCTTTGGTTGAGCAAACGCGGCGCCTGGTTGGGTCATGTAAAAGTTGGCGCTGGCGAGACGGCGGTCCGACCGCGAGCGTCGCCAACGACATCCCGTGGAAGCACGCCGCATGAAGCGCAACCACACGATCTCGCGCTGGGCCGGCATCTTTCTGCTGGCCGCGCTGGCCGCCTGCCAGACCCGTCCGGCCGACCCGAATGCCGGCGAGGCGGCGGTCAATCGCGCGCTGGCCCGCAAGGCACTTTGGGAAGAAAAATGCCGCACCGTCGCCGGCGAGAAGATTTATCGCAGAGTGGAGGACGTCGAAGGACTGTTGCTGATGAAGGTGCGGCCTGAGCGCGGTGACCGGCAACTGGCCGACCGCATGTGGCCAGGAGCGGCGTTTGCGCGGGAAACTTCGGGGCATGAATACGTCACAACCTTTCTCGGGTACGAGTACGCCTCGAATCCGGCTGGTAGCAACGATCCGATAACACCGAACAATCGCGGCTACATCAATACCGACCGTCGCCCCGGTGGCCGCCCCGGCTACCGCTGGGTCGAAGTTATCGACGAGAAGGACGGCCAACGTTATCGCTACACCGGCCGCTACGACGAGCCATGGAAGACCGATAGCTCTTACTCAAAAAGTTACATTCGCTTCAATCTCGATAAAGCCCCGGCCACTGGCCCCATTCCGCGCTACGGCGTCACCTTCGAGGATCACGTCATCACCGAAGACCGCGCGCTGGGTATTGCTAGCAGCACCGTCAAGGTGCTCGACCTCCAGACCAAGGAAGTGTTGGGCGAGTTGACCCGCTACGCATGGAGTCTTGGACCCAGTTCTGGAAATCCCAGTCCGTGGCTCACCGCTTACAAATGCCCGCCGACGTCAGGTGATCTCGTTAGTGTTACCCGTCAGTTTGTCGACACAGTTCTGATTCCCACCAAGGAGAAATGAGATGCCCGCACCCACAATTACCGACTACCTCAAGTTCGCTAACCTGCAGATGGCGGCGGAGGCACTCTACAACTCCGACGCTACCAAGGGAATACAGCTAACTCCTGGAGCGAAATACAACGGTACGATCCTTGATCGCTACCTCACCGACGGTAACCTCCACGCCAGCAAATTCATCGGCACCGAAGCCACCAAGTTCGCCGCCCAATGGACGGTGGTCGAGCACGTCTCCAACACTACTACTGGTTTCTCCGGGACACTGCTCAAGGCCATCAAGGACGACCCGGCCAACGGAATCACGAAAGACGAACTCGTCCTGTCCTTCCGCTCCACCGAATTCATCGACGACGCCGCGCGCGACAACGAAGCGACCAACAAGCTGGAGATCGCCGACAAAGGTTGGGCCTTTGGCCAGCTCGCCGATATGGAAAAGTGGTACGGCGAACTCAAGGGCGCCGGCAAGATCACCGGCCCCCTGTCCGTCACCGGCTACAGCCTGGGCGGGCATCTGGCCACGGCCTTCAATCTGATCCACGGCCAGGAACCGCTGGAGAACGGCCAGCCGCTGGTGAAGCAAGTCATCAACTTCAACGGCGCCGGGGTAGGCAAGATCGGCGACGGCAGCCTGTTCAGCACGCGCACGCTACTGCCGGCCATGATCAAGCACTTTGCCAAGCTGCGTGCCGATGGCGAAAGTACCGACGGTCTGGCCTCGCTGTTCCAGACCGCCGAAGGCCGCACCGCCTACCGCGATCTCAAGAACGCTCTGGCCGATACCTACGGCGTGCCCTACGCCGGACTCGTCGACATCATCAACAACATGCCGTCCTCCGCCGTCGGTGAGCCGCGGACGGGCGACAATCTGGCGGATTACGATCTGCTCTGGCGGGCCATGGATCGTGCGCTCGACGTGCATAACGAAGCCCATCGCGCGCCGACGCTTGCGTCGGGCAGTAGCGGAGGCCTGGCCAACCCCGCCCTCATCGGCGACCTGTATTCGCCCGCCACGGGGCCGCAAAAGCTTGCCATCGCCGCCGAATCGCTGGATTACCAACTGGCCGTGCTCGCCACCGCCAAGCAATTCAACACCCAGCCCCTGAGTCTGTTGGATGGGCTGAAGGCGACGATGGGCAAGCCCATCATGGGCGGCGGCGCCCCACTCGGGCTGGGCAACCAGTGGGACCTGACGGGCACCGAGATCGACGCGGAAAAGCAACTGTTCATGGTCGCGCATTCGCAATACCGCTACGGTCAGGAATTCCAGCTCTTCATCGAAGACCAACCGCTGTATCGCGGCGATGCGATTTCCGAGGTTCTGCAGGCATCGTTCGCCAGCGCCGCGATCAAACTGCTGGTGCCGAACTATTCGAAGAACGACTTCGGCGATACCCACAGCCTGGTGTTGATCGTCGATTCGCTGAATGTCCAGAATACCCTGCTCAACCTGGTGCCGTTGACACAACGCGGCAACGCGGCGGGAACGCTCAACACCCTTCTGAAAGAGGCCTCCTGGCGCAAGGCGGAATCCAACTCGGGGACGCAAGGAACGGCACAAGGCGACGTCCTGGAGAATGTCGTCAATGCTCTGGCCGACGTGGTGCTCGGACCGCAGGTCAAGACCGACCGTCTCAATGGCAGCCCGGATGGTGATACCTGGTGGAGGACCACGGAAGATCTAAGTGCTTCCTACTCCGGCCGCGACAAGCTTTACGCAACCCTGGATGCGATCACGGCAAGCGATGCCTACAAGAAGGTTCTCGCCGGCAAGTTGACCCTGAAGCCTTCCACAGACAATCTCGCCAGCGCTGCCCGCAAGGACTTTGAGGCCTTCGCTGCCCTTTACAGTTTGAGCCCCTTCGTTCTCTCGGGGCCGGACGGTCTGTTGCAAAGCGCAGCGGACAGTTCGTGGAGCCAACACCCGGCCTACGTCGCCTGGAAAAAGGACAAGGAAACCCTCGCCGATCGGACGAAACCGCAGACCTTTGCCATCACCGACAAATGGCTCGCCGACCGCGCCGATTTCCTTATGCGCAAGAACTGGTTCAACGAAAATAACATCAATCCGCTCGATCCTTCCTATCAGTACAACAGCACGCCAAACGCCTATCAGAACGATGACGTGCTTTTCCTGGATGCCGCCAGTGACTACAAGATCGCTCAGGGCGTGGTGTCCAACGCGACACGACACTTTTATTTTGGTGACGAGCGGAACGATGCCTTTGCGGGCAGAGGAGTGGTGGACCACTTGTTCGGCGGCGCCGGCGACGATGTGCTGGACGGGCAGGCCGGCGACGACTACCTAGAGGGCAACGCGGGAACAGACAATCTCAAGGGTGGCGAAGGTCACGACACCCTGTTTGGTGGCGCCGGTGCAGATGTGCTGGAAGGCGGCGCCGGAGACGATCTGTATATCTTCAACACCGGCGATGGCGCCGATACCATTGTCGACACCGGCAACAATCGAGTTCTTTATGACGGCAGGACCATTTCAGGTCTGGTGGTCAAGAACGCGAGCACGGGAGTGTACGAATTCCTTGATGCATCGGGCAACAAGATCGAATTTCATTCGCCCGGCGTGCTTACGCTGGCAAGTGGAACCACGCTTACATTCCAGAATCAGACCAGTGGCGAAATGCTGGATGGCAGCTTTGGTTTTCAGCTTTATGAGGAAGCTAGCGGCCCTGCCACCACCCGTGCCCTCGCCGGAACGGATCAAGCCGACACGCTGAGTGACAACATTTTCGAAGGTGTATATGCCAGCGAGGTGATCCAGGGCCTGGGCGGCAACGACAGCATCGCCAGCTTCTACGGCGGCGACGATCGCATCGAAGGCGGCGACGGTGACGACTGGATGATCGGCGCAGACGGCAACGATCTCGTCATCGGCGGTGCCGACCGCGACGTTCTCATCGAAGGTGCCGGCAACGACAAGCTCTACGCCGAAGGTATCGTCACCGTGGCCGCCGCATTGGATGCCGAGAATGCCGCCGGGAGCGGCCTGCAAGGCGAAGCGCTGTCCGGCGGATTCGGCGACGACCTTGCCATCGGCGGCGCCGGCAATGACGCGCTGCTGGGCGGCACCGGCGACGACATCCTGATCGCCGGCGCGGGTGACGACAACATCGAAGGCGACGCCATGGCCGGCAACATCCAGCCCGACTGGAGCGTCACGCGCACGGTGGGCACGAACAGCTATTTCAGTACCTACAACCAGTTCAGCATGTCCTGGCCGGTCGACGGCGGTGCCGATGCCATTTACGCCGGGGCTGGCGCAGACTGGGTGCGGGCCGGTAACGGCAACGACTACGTCGACGGTGGCAACGACGCCGACCTGATCTGGGGCGAAGCCGGCAACGACGATCTCTTCGGCGGTGCGGGGGCCGATCTGATCATGGGCGACAACGCCAGCCTGCCGATTTCGGCCCATGGCGACGACTACCTCGACGGCGAAGACGGTGACGACAGCTTGTTCGGCGAAGGCGGCAAGGACCGGTTGTTCGGCGGCATCGGCGCCGACAAGCTCTACGGCCAGGACGGCGGCGACTACCTCGACGGCGAAGACGGCAACGACGTGCTGGTCGGCGGCGAAGGCGCCGACCAGCTTTTTGGGGGGGTAGGCGCCGACTTCCTGCAAGGCGATGCCGGCAACGGCGTCGGTGACGGCAACGATTATCTCGATGGTGAGGCCGGCGACGACATCCTGCTGGGCCTGGGCGGTAGCGACGAACTCCACGGTGGCGACGGCAACGACCAGATCGCCGGCGACAACGGCGGCACCGACGGCTCGGGCAGCGCCGACACAATCCATGGCGAAGCCGGCAACGACTTCATCGATGGCCAGGGCGGCGACGACGTGATCGACGCCGGGGCCGACAACGACATCGTTGCCGGTGGCCTGGGCAACGACCAGATCGCCGGCGGCACGGGAAGCGATCAGTTGCAAGGCGGTGCGGGCGACGACCAGCTCGACGGCGGCGCTGATGCCGACACGCTGTTCGGCGAAGCCGGCAACGACAAGCTGTTGGGTGGCGCCGGCAACGACTACCTGATCGGCGGCCTGGGCGACGACGTGATCGATGGCGGCGACGGCGACGACGTGTATTTCTATACCCGGGGCGACGGTCGCGACCGCTTTGTCGATTCGGCCGGCACCGACTGGCTGGTGTTCAACGACCTTACCTGGGGCCAGATCAGGCTGGGTGTCGGCTCGCTGCTGCTGACGCTGCCCGATGGCGGCGAGATCCACCTCGACAATTTCGATCCCGATAATCCCTATGCCGCCGGCGGCATCGACTACTTCCAGTTTGCCGACGGCGCGGTGATGAGCCAGGGCCAACTGATCGATGCGCTGGGCATTCAGCCTACCGGCACGCCGGAAGCCGACGTGCTTTCGGGCACGGCGCTGGCCGAGACCATCGATGCGCTGGCCGGTGACGACGTGGTCACGGCGCGCGCCGGCAACGACACGGTGCAAGCCGGCGACGGCGCCGACGTGGTGTATGCGGGGGACGGCAACGATGTCGTCTTCGGCGGCAACGGCGATGACGTGCTGCTGGGTGAAGCGGGTGACGACACGCTGATCGGAGATGCCGGCAACGACTTGCTCGCCGGCGGGACGGGCACGGATGTCCTGCAAGGCGGCGAGGGCGACGACACTTACCTGTTCCAGATGGGCGATGGCGAGGACACCGCCAGCGATGCGCTCGGGCAGAACGCCATCGCGCTGGGCGCGGGCCTAACGCTCGACGCCGTGGTCTTCAGCCGCCAGGGCGGCGACTTGCTGGTCGCCGTCAAGAACAGCACGGACCGCCTGACGGTGAAGGACTGGTTTGCCGCGGGCAGCACGTTTGCCAGCCTGAGCCTGGGCGACGGCACGCTGCTCGATCATGCCGCCAATGCCTATGCCTGGCGGATGGCCGCCTGACGGGCTATTACCATGGTTCTATATCTTTCGTCCAGATTGACGGTAATGCCGGCAGCAAGTATGGTCGTGACATGGATTCAACGATTCGTCGCAATGACGAACGCAATAATTACGGCCCTGACGCAGGTGCCACCCCAGAGGGAACGCAGCACGAGCGAAGCACATCCGCAAGCGGGTGCTTGGGTAAGGGGATGCGAATGACACATGGTATCGAACGAAGATCAAGAGCGAGTGGCTGCAAGAATCGGCGCTTGCGGGACGGCGCGCGTGGGCTGCGGGCAAGCAACGATGCCGGCCGGAGGATCGTCGCATGAGAACGCTACTAAAAGTTTTCTATAGGCTTTTCGCGAGTCTGTTGATCGCCGGTTGTGCTGGTCTCGGGGCTGGCGGCAACGATCTTCATTGGACCGAGGAAGTGAAGCTCTCCGATGGGCGAATCATTCAGGTTCAACGGAAGACGGAAATTGCAAAGCACGCGGGATTCCCAGCCAATCGCCGTGGCCTCTACAAGTCTCACGAGATATGTTATGCGCCGATGAACCTCCGTTGGAAGTCGGTTGGCGGCTACCGGCCAGATATCTTCGATATCGTCGATGGCAAGGCTTATATGCATGTGCCTATTGCCGGTTGCGAGGAGTGCCGCCTTCACGGATTTCCGGCAACAGGAGCACACTACTTTTTGTGGGAAGGCGGACAGTGGAAACGGATCCGGCATGAGGAGTTTCCAGTCGCATCCGAGTGGAACTTACTTTGGGACTCCCAATCCGCGCACGAGGAAGACGATGTGAGGGGTTTTCTGTCATTGGCAAACAAGCTGAAGGACAGAGATCAGAGCATGCGCCACGAACAAAGACGTATTGGCTGGAAACGGTTTAACGAAAGCTACAGCTACAAGCGCAACTCCTGCGACAAGTGTGATCGTGTCAATCCAAGCCCGGAAGTCGCGCCCGAGACTTTCATCAATGACGGCAGCAATTCATGCCAACAATAACCTGAGGACACTGAGATGCCAAACCCAATCGACTACGCCCTGTTTGCCGCCAATGCCTATTCAGCATCACAAGCAGTAGTGCACCTCAACAATGAAATCCCCCTTCCAACCGGATGGACGGTCATGGCTGTTCCGGCAAATTCTGGCGTCAACAACGCCACCGGCTTCCTCGCCCGCGCCTACAAGAGCACATCGGGCGAGATCGTCATAGCCTACGGCGGCACGACTTCCGAAGATGGCATGGCGCCATTGGATTGGACCAAGGGCAATCTACCAGGTGCAACGGGGTTATCGCTTGGCGAGCAGGTAGTCGACGCCGCGAGGTTTTATCTCGATGTACTCCAGACAAACAGCCAAGCCAATATCAGTTTCACCGGCCACTCGCTCGGTGGTGGTCTCGCTGCGCTAATGGCGGTCTATTTCGGTCGGGAAGCTCATACCTTCGATCAAGCACCTTTCGCGCAATCGGCGAGCACGTCGGGTGTCGTCAATGGACTTAAATCCAGGCTCACGGGACTGAACTATGTGTTGCCGTCCGAGTTTTCCGCCTTCGATGCCGGTACAAGTCTCGACCTCAGAAAAGGGCTTGTTACTCAAACTTTCGTGAAGGGCGAAGCGCTCCAGTACCTTGGAAACCCGATCTATGCCGCCGCGATCGGTGCTGTTTTGGGCGGACCGGCGGGAGCAGCAGCCGGCGCATTGATTGGCAGCGTTGCATCCGGAATCGCCGGAACCATAGTTGAGAAAGACGCCGGTAGCAGCGTCGGTGCAGTCGACCTTCACTCAATGGCGTTGCTGACGGCCATCATTCAGTCGGAGAAATTCCGTCAAGCCAGCAAGGCAAATCCGGAGCTCCTGCAACAGATATTCCAATCCAAGTTCAGCGGCGATCAAAAACTCGCCGAGCACAACTTCCTTAATCTGATGATCCAGCAGCAAGCTGCGGGCAACCAGGCGCTGGATGCATTGGCTGAGGGCATCGCCAAGTTCACCGGCGCACTCGATCCGGTCGCCAGCGGCGCGACCAGCGCTGATTCAAAACTCAAGACCGCCCTGTACCAGCTTGCCATTGCCCTCTACTATGACGAAGGGGAAAATCATACCGGCGTCACCAACACTCCGTTCGACAACCTGATCAAGACGGTGACCGGCGGCATCCAGTTCACGCCCGATCCTGGCCGACCGAACGATTACAAGGCGGCGTTGAAAACGGTGCTCTTCGAACTTGGGCAATATTCAGATTTCGCCGGTCTCAAATATGACAGCGAACCAAAAGCCGAACGCTACACCCTGCCCACCGCCGGCGCCATGAATGTCGCCGCGGCTGTCGATGGCAAAAGCGATCTCATGGTCGGCAGCACGCAAGCAGACACCCTCGGCGCTGGCGACGGCAATGACATCCTAATCGGTGGCAAGGATAGCGACACCCTGACCGGTGGCGCCGGTAACGACCTCTACGTCTTCAACAGCGGCGATGGCGCGGACATCATCATCGACGATGGCGCCAACCGGCTCATTTACGACGGCGAACTTATCGCCGGCCTGGTCGTCAAAGATGCCAGCACCGGCCAATACAAGTTTGTCGACAACTCTGGCAAGACGATCGAGTTTCATTCCCCCGGCGTGCTGACGCTCGCAGATGGGGACACGATCACCTTCCAGAACCAGACCAGCGCAGATATGCTCGACGGCAGTTTCGGCCTCCAGCTCTTCGAAGAAACTGCCGCCCCCGGCACCTCCCGCACTTTCACCGGCGACTACCAGCCGCTGGACTTCGACGTCACCCAAGACGGCATCCAGATCCAGATTGACGACTTGGGCAACATCATCCTCGACTCGACTAAGCCCGCGCCAGGTCGGGCAGATTCGTTCAACGACAGCGCCGGCAACGACATCATCCAGGGCTTCGGCGGGAACGACTTTATCAACAGTTGGCGCGGCGGCGACGACATCCTCTACGGAGGCGAAGGCGACGACTGGCTGCTTGGTGGCGCCGGCAATGACCTCGTCGAAGGCGGCTTCGGCCGCGACGTGCTGGTCGAGCGTGATGGCAACGATAAACTGTACGCCGATGGCATCGTGACCGTGACCGATGCCCTGGCCGCCGAGAATGCTACGTCGAGCGGCCTGCAAGGCGAAGCCCTCACTGGTGGTACCGGTGATGATCTGGCGATTGGCGGCATCGGCAACGACGTGCTGTTTGGCGGTCGCGGTGACGACATCCTCGTTGCCGGAGCGGGTGATGACACGATTGAAGGCGATGTCGAAGCGAGCAACATCCTTCCCGACTGGACTGTGACGCGCACCGTGACCAACACCACCTATTTCCGCGCCTACACCCAGACCTATTACGATCTGGCGACGGAAGGCGGCGCCGACGCTATCTACGCCGGCGCTGGAGTCGACTGGGTCTTTGCCGGTTTCGGCAACGATTATGTCGATGGCGGCAACGACGCCGACGTGCTGTTCGGCGAGGCGGGCAACGACGACCTGTTCGGCGGCAGCGGCAACGACATGATCGTCGGTGACACCAGCAGCCTGCCACTGTCCGCCCATGGCGACGACTATCTGGATGGCGAGGACGGCGACGACACCGTGTTTGGGCAGGGTGGCAGCGACCAAGTGTTCGGCGGCGTTGGCGCCGACCAGCTCTACGGCAACGAAGGCGACGACTACCTCGACGGCGAAGACGGCAACGATGTGCTGGTCGGCGGCGAAGGCGCCGACCAGCTTTTTGGGGGGGTAGGCGCCGACTTCCTGCAAGGCGATGCCGGCAACGGCGTCGGTGACGGCAACGATTATCTCGATGGTGAGGCCGGCGACGACATCCTGCTGGGCCTGGGCGGTAGCGACGAACTCCACGGTGGCGACGGCAACGACCAGATCGCCGGCGACAACGGCGGCACCGACGGCTCGGGCAGCGCCGACACAATCCATGGCGAAGCCGGCAACGACTTCATCGATGGCCAGGGCGGCGACGACGTGATCGACGCCGGGGCCGACAACGACATCGTTGCCGGTGGCCTGGGCAACGACCAGATCGCCGGCGGCACGGGAAGCGATCAGTTGCAAGGCGGTGCGGGCGACGACCAGCTCGACGGCGGCGCTGATGCCGACACGCTGTTCGGCGAAGCCGGCAACGACAAGCTGTTGGGTGGCGCCGGCAACGACTACCTGATCGGCGGCCTGGGCGACGACGTGATCGATGGCGGCGACGGCGACGACGTGTATTTCTATACCCGGGGCGACGGTCGCGACCGCTTTGTCGATTCGGCCGGCACCGACTGGCTGGTGTTCAACGACCTTACCTGGGGCCAGATCAGGCTGGGTGTCGGCTCGCTGCTGCTGACGCTGCCCGATGGCGGCGAGATCCACCTCGACAATTTCGATCCCGATAATCCCTATGCCGCCGGCGGCATCGACTACTTCCAGTTTGCCGACGGCGCGGTGATGAGCCAGGGCCAACTGATCGATGCGCTGGGCATTCAGCCTACCGGCACGCCGGAAGCCGACGTGCTTTCGGGCACGGCGCTGGCCGAGACCATCGATGCGCTGGCCGGTGACGACGTGGTCACGGCGCGCGCCGGCAACGACACGGTGCAAGCCGGCGACGGCGCCGACGTGGTGTATGCGGGGGACGGCAACGATGTCGTCTTCGGCGGCAACGGCGATGACGTGCTGCTGGGTGAAGCGGGTGACGACACGCTGATCGGAGATGCCGGCAACGACTTGCTCGCCGGCGGGACGGGCACGGATGTCCTGCAAGGCGGCGAGGGCGACGACACTTACCTGTTCCAGATGGGCGATGGCGAGGACACCGCCAGCGATGCGCTCGGGCAGAACGCCATCGCGCTGGGCGCGGGCCTAACGCTCGACGCCGTGGTCTTCAGCCGCCAGGGCGGCGACTTGCTGGTCGCCGTCAAGAACAGCACGGACCGCCTGACGGTGAAGGACTGGTTTGCCGCGGGCAGCACGTTTGCCAGCCTGAGCCTGGCCGATGGCACGCTGCTCGACCATGCCGGCGTTGAAGCCGCGATGCCGCAGAACCAGGCGCCGCTGGCCAATGCCGATAGCGGCACGGCGGTCGAGGACGCCATCACCGAGATCACCGGCAACGCGCTGGCCAACGACAGCGACCCCGAAGGCCGCGCCCTGCGCGTCATCGATTCCGGCATCCGGACCGGTAGCGCCGGCACGCTGTCGTTGGGCAGCGGCGGCGGCTGGAGCTATGTGCTGGACAACGGGTCGACCGCGGTGCAGAGCCTGGCCGCCGGGCAGAGCCTGTTGGAGCGCTTCGCCTACATCGTCACCGACGACGATCCCAATGGTGCAGCCACCGCCGCATCGAGCATCGACATCAGCGTGCTGGGCGCCAACGACGTGCCGCTGCTCGGTGCCGACAGTGCCGCAACCAGCGAAGATGCGGCGCCAATTGCCGGCAACCTGCTGGCCAACGACAGCGACATCGATGCCGGCACCGTGCTGACGATTGCCGATCCCGGCGCCCAAGTCGGCGCCTACGGTACGCTGAACCTCGCCGCCGACGGCGCCTGGCGCTACGACCTGGCCAATGCCACGACGGCGGTGCAAAGCCTGGCCGCCGGACAGAGCGTGACGGAGAACTTCACGCAAGCGGTGAGCGACGGCATCGTGCAGGTGGGCGGCAAGCTGGCGATCAGCATCATCGGTCGCAACGATGCGCCTATCATCGCCAGCGCACTGGCCGACCAGAGCGTGGCGGCCAATACCAGTTGGAGCTGGACGCTGCCGGCCGGCAGCTTTACCGACATCGATGCCGGCGACATGCTGGGCTATGGCGCGACGCTGGCCGATGGCACGGCGCTGCCGAGCTGGCTGGCCTTCGATGCCGCGACGCAGACTTTCTCCGGCCGGGTGCCGAAATCGGCGAGCGGCAGCATCGACATTCGCGTCGCAGCGACCGATCGTTTGGGGGAGAGCGCGGCCGACGTCTTTACGTTGAGTTTTGCTGCGGGTACGGGCGGTGGGGGTGGGGGTGGTGGCGGCGGTGGCGGCAGCCAGGGCAACGAAGGCGTCGGCAACGGCGTCGATGCGCCGCCGCCGGGCCACGATGCCAGCTTCAACGACGGCGCCGGCACCGGGCCAGGCAATCCCGGCGCGCAGGGCGGCAACGGCTACCGCCCGCCCAGCCGTGCCGACATCGTCCTGACCCAGGTTCAGATCGCGACGCCGGTCATCGAGGCGCAAGGACCGGCGGCAAGCCATGGCAATTCGGACGCTGCCCACGCTGCAGCGCCGGGTCAGATCAAGCAGGCCGCGGGCGAGACGGATGCGCTATCCGCCGCAGCAGGCAGCGGCGGCGATCCGGCTGCCGTGTCGCCAGCGCCAACTCTTGACGCGGCGCCGGATGAGGCGGCGAGCGGCCCGCGCGCCGCAGCCGAGCCCGCCGTCCGCGGCAAGGCAGTGGAAACGGCTTGGCTGGGCGATACGGCATGGGCCTATCTGGACCGGACTGACAGCAGCAATCAGCCAACCGGGAAGAGCGGCGATTCCGTGGCGGTCTTTGCCCGCTGGCTGGCGGTGGAGCAGGCGCTGGCGCGCGACTCGGCCGACGGCATGCCGGACTGGCTGGATAAGGTCCAGGGCGCCGATCTACGCGGCTTGCTCGCGGCCAACGGCAGTATCGTCGGCTCGAACCAGACGATGGGCACCGACACGATCGGCCTGTTGGCAGGCGCCGACCTCAAGGGTTTCAAAGGCCTCGCCGAGGGCGTGCAGAAGATCGCTTAGCGCAATGTGGGACTCGTGCCCCAGGCCGCCCCGGCCTGGGGCTGCGGGCCCGGAACAGGGAATCGCCGTGACATGAAGCTACTGAACAAGGTTCTCGCCAGGACCGAGGCCGACCACCTCGAGTTCGCACCGCCCCTGCTGCGCCTGCAGGAGTCGGCGCCGAA
>NZ_JASJPC010000029.1:0-77444 GCF_031426875.1 Sulfuritalea sp. | reverse complement strand
GCTCGCGACAACGGCTTATCGCGAGCAAGCTCGCTCCTGCAGGGAATGCGCCTTTTCCTGGTTGACTGACTACTAGTCGCGCCGTGTGGGGCGGACTTCAGTCACATCACTTGCGCTGCAGACCGCTGGAGAATCTCGACCACCCATTGCGTGACCGTGCCGGTGGCATGGGCGCATTGCTTGCCGCGGGCGTCGTCGAAGGCCTTGTATTCCGCGGCGTCCCACATGTCATAGGTGCGGCCGGTGAATTGCTGCTGCAGTTGGCGACAGGTGACGCCGCCGAATTCCTTGCGGAAGCGCTCGGTGAGTTCCTTGGCTTTCTTGAAGTTGCTGATGTAGCGGCCGCGGTCGAGCTTGTCGCGGTCGCGGCCGAACTTTGCGCTGAGCGCCAACAAGCCGCCGCTGAGGGCGCCGCAGACGCCTTCGCCGAGCAGGCCGCCGCCGCCGGAGAGGCCGTGGCTGGCCTTGACCGTCTGGTCATCGACGATGCCGACGGTTTCCTGGACCGTGGCCAGCACGCATTGCGGGCAGCAACCGTAGTCGAGTTCGTACTTCACTGCTTTTGCGTAGGCTTGCGCGCCGAGTGCTTGCAAATTCTGGCTCATGGCTGTCTCCAGTGCATTAGTTTTATCTAATATACTCCTGCTGCGCCGGCCAAACCAGCCGGGTTGGCTTCGTCCGGCCGAGGTGGATGGCCTTGTAGGGCCGACTTCAGTCGGCCAGGGGTGGATGGCGTTGTAGGGCCGACTTCAGTCGGCCAGCGGTGGATGGCGGACTGAAGTCCGCCCTACGGTCCGCCCCACGGTCAGCCCTACGGTCGGCTTCACATGAGTAATCCGCAGGGGTTTATTCGATGAGTCAGGAAACACGCTGGGACACGCGTTACCGGGATGCCGGCGACGATTATCTGTTCGGTACCGAGCCCAACCGCTTTCTGGTGCATCGGGCCGCGCTGCTGCGCAACGGCCGCACGGCGGTGTCGGTTGCCGACGGCGAGGGGCGCAACTCGGTCTGGCTGGCTGAACAGGGCCTGGACGTGACTGCCGTGGAAATTTCACCGATCGCCGTCGAGAAGGCGCGACGCCTCGCCGCCGGACGCAATCAGGCCATCCGCTTTCTGGTGGCGGACATGCTGGCGCCGGACTGGCCGCCGGCAGACCTGCAAAAGGCTTTCGACTGGGTGATCGGCATTTTCATCCAGTTCGTCGGCGCCGCCGAGCGGACGCGGCAAATCGCAGCCATGAAGCAACTGGCGCGGCCGGGCGGACGCGTCCTGCTGCACGGCTATACGCCGCAGCAACTGGTTTATGCGACCGGTGGGCCGTCCACGCTGGAGAATCTCTACACCCGGGAGATCCTGCTCGATGCCTTTGCCGACTGGGAAATCGAGGAACTGGTCGACTATGAGGACGACATCGCCGAGGGGATGGGGCACAAGGGGCGCTCGGCCCTGATCGGCCTCGTTGCACGCAAGCCATGATCCGCCTGCTTGGCCTGGCGATGGCGCGCTTCAGCGCGTCGCTCGCCGTAGCGTCAGCGTCGACTTTTGGTCGTTGCGGGCTGGCGTCAGGGCCGTGCGATCGGCGACCGGACTGATCCGGATGCGCCGCAGGCGCCCGCCGACCATTGCGGAATACATCGGCGGGGAACTGGATGCCTGGTCGACCCGCAGGGCATATCCCATGGCGACGCCGAGAACATAGTTTGCCTCGGTGGCCGCGGCAGCGCTGGGCGTTGCTTCACCGCGGCGCGGCGCGGCCTCGTCCCCGGCTTTCAGCAGGGCCGCGATCGCGGGCCAGCACTGGTCGAACAACTGCGTGCTCATTTGGAACATGGCAACCTCCATACTTTCGTTGTGATCCTCAGGCGGCCGGCAAGGCCGGCCGCCTGGCTTTGCTCGCAGCCTCAGAAGCGGCCGTTGCCGCGCCCCGACACAGGGCCCTTGCCCTGGTTGCCGATGCTGATCAGGGTATTTCCGGCGTGCGAGGAGGCTCCGCTGGCCTGGATCACCGGCGCGCGTGAGTGGGCCTGTGCCTGCACCTGTCCGCGTGTCTGGACCTCCGTGCGCGTCTGGGCCACGCTTGAATACCCCGGCGCACGTCCATGCACCATGCTGCCGTCGCCGGAGACGATGGCGCCCCCGCTGTAGCCGCGCAGCGCGGCGCTGCTGCCCTGCGTCTTTGTCGCCGCGCTCGTTTCGGCTGTCGCGCTGGTCCCGGTCGTCGCGCTAGTCCCGGAGGTTCCGGAAGTCCCGGAAGTCCCGGAAGTCCCGGAAGTCCCGGCAGTCCCGGCAGTCCCGGCAGTCCCGGCAGTCCCGGAAGTCCCGGACGTCGTCGGCGGACGGTTGCCGGGGCTCACCGACAGCTTATGGGCGATCTGTCCCCAGCCCATGCCCTGGCTGCGCAACTGCAGGACGCCGGGCACGTCGACGGTCTGGGTGACGCCGTTGCTGTCGACGCTGGTCACCGTGCCGCCGTTCAGCGCGATATGCAACTGCTCGGGCGTCGGCTCGGTGATGCCCTGGGCCGCCAGTTGGCGCTGGGCCAGCGACAAGGCCTGGGTGATGTTGCCGTAGCCCATCGGCCGGGTCGTCGGGGTGAAGCTGATGCCGGTCGTCGAGTCCGGTGCGCTCAGCATGATCTCCGTGCCGCTGCGCAACCCCGCGACCAGGCTCGCGGCGTTTTCCGGCGAGCCGGCAAGGCTCTCGAAGCGGCTGGCGATCCTGCGCGCCGGCACGGCGGCGGTCGCCACGACGGGGTCGGCGGATCCGTTGGTGCTGGTGCTGGTTGTGGTGGTCGTGGTCGTGCCGATGACCGCGTCTGCCGCAAATGCGGAGTTCAGGGCAAAGTAGGCGGCGCTGACTGCCAGCAGCCGCAGGCTGTTTCTTTTCATTTGTTCACTCTCCTCATCCATTGATCATGCGTTTTTCGGTTTGCAGAACTATTTCCAGCGATGTGGCACTGTCGTAAAACAAGCCTTGCCTCGTCACCGAACGCATGCGTGTCGAGTTGGGGCTGAGTATTTCCAGGGTGATTTCGATCTCGCGGTCCGCGGCTTTGGCGATGATGATTTCCTCGCTCGCCACGCGCTTGCTGGAAATCACCTTGATGCCCATGCGGGTCAGTGCGGCCAGCGTGGCCTGCTTGACCTCGACCACCGGCGCCGTGAAGGTCCGGTAGGCGCGGCCGTTGAGGGTCTGCGCCACGCCGGTCGATGCGCCGACGCCGAAGGCGGTGATGGCCATGGCCTCGCAGCCGCCCAGCAACAGTACGGCGCCGCAAATCGTGGTGAGCCGGGCGAACTGGCTGCGCTCCTGCCGCGTCGCGGCGTGCATCGCGCTCACGAGCGGGCCACCACGGAATTGCCGACGATCTGCACCTGGCCGCCCACCGCGACGCTGGGCGCCGCGGTTTGATAGATCGTGCGCAGGCTGCCGTTCTCCATGCGCACCACGATCTTGTAGGACGAAGTGCGGCTCGTGTTCTGCTCGATCTTGTTGCCCAGGTAGGCGCCGCCCGCGCCGCCCGCGATGGTCATCACGGTGCGGCCGTCGCCGCGCCCGATCTGGTTGCCCAGCAGGGCGCCGGTCAGACCTCCGGCAACGGCGCCGACGCCGCTGGTCTTCGCCGGAGTCTCGACCAGGTTGATCGATTCGACCGTGCCGCAACCCACACAGGCGGCCGCGCCGGCGCGCGCTTTCGGCGCGGAGGAGGGCGCCGAGGATTGCGCGAGTTTTCCTGCCGGCGCGGCTTTGGCCGTCGCGGCCGCTTGCGGATTGGAATGGGCCGAGGGCATGACGCCGGTCAGGGCGGCGATGCCGATCAGGCTGAACAGCGTGACGGAAATCGCAGCGATGACCAGCGCCGGATACAGTAGCTTGGGACGCGCGGGTCGTGTTTCGACGTTGCGGCCCATGGGCTCGATGGTCGTGGTGTTCATGGCTATTTCATCTCCTTGCCGATCTGGTGGCCGATGTAGGTGCCGGCGGCGGCGCCGCCGACCGTGCCTACCGTGCTGCCGCCCGTGAGCGAGGAACCGACCACGCCACCGATGATCGCGCCGCTCACCATGCCGATATCCTGCTTGCTCGGATTGCTGTTGCAGGCGGCCAGCCACGGCAGCATGACCATGAGAGCCACCCGCGCAGTCGATGGGACCTTCATCGCTTATCTCCTTTGTTTGCAGCATTGGAATCAATGCTTCATCTGGCCTTCGCAACCGCCGTGCCAGGCTGGAGAACAGCAAATAATCAGTGACTTAGTGTGGTATTGGGCGAGTCGAGGCCAGCCCGGACTGTCGCCCGATGGCGACAGGATCCCGCGGTTCGGGAGCAACTGCCTGAATGTGCTGGTTTATTGCTGTCGCCGAATGGCGACGCTGGAGCCTGCCGGCGCCTATCTCATTTGAACAGCGCGGGATCGAGTGCGTGGCGCTGCAGCAGCTTGTAGAAATCGGTGCGGTTGCGCCGCGCCAGTTTGGCGGCCTGCGTGACATTGCCGCCGGTCATCTTGAGCAGGCGTACCAGGTAGTCGGATTCGAAGCTGCGGCGCGCCTCGTCGAAAGGCACGATCTCGCCCAGTTCGCTGATGGTCTTCTGCACCAGCGCCAGCGTCACGATGGGGCCGGTGGTCAGCGCCACCGCCTGCTCGACCACGTTCAGCAACTGCCGCACGTTGCCCGGCCAGCTGGCGCGGATCAGCAGTTCCATGGCCTCCGGCGCGAAGCCGTTGATCTCCTTGCGATAACGCTGGGCCAGCTTGCGCAGGAAGTGGTTGGCCAGTACCGGGATGTCGTCGCGCCGCTCGGCCAGGTCGGGAATCGCCAGCGAGACCACGTTGAGCCGGTAATAGAGATCGCTGCGGAAGCGTCCCGCGCTCATTTCCTCTTCGAGGTCGCGGTGCGTGGCGCTGATGATGCGGACGTCGATCGGCGTGCTGCTGGTGGCGCCGACGGGGCGGACCTGGCGCTCTTCGAGTACGCGCAGCAGCTTGACCTGAAGCGGCAGCGGCATGTCGCCGATCTCGTCGAGGAACAGGGTGCCGCCCTGCGCAGCGCGGATCAGGCCGGGGTGATCCTTGATGGCGCCGGTGAAGGCCCCCCGCGTGTAGCCGAACAGCTCCGATTCGAGCAGGTTTTCGGGAATCGCGCCGCAATTGACGGCGATGAAGGGCCGCTCGTGGCGCGCGCTGGCGAGGTGGATGGCCTGCGCCAGCATTTCCTTGCCGGAGCCGGATGCGCCGCGCAGCAACACGCTGGCGTCGCCTGCGGCGACCAGCTTGGCCTGCGCCAGCAGGTCCGTCATGACCATGTTCCGCGTGATGATATGGGCATGCCAGGCCTCGACGTCGGGATTGCTGCCGGGCGCCGCGGGCGACAGCTGCATGGCCCTGGCCACCTGGTCCAGCAGCACCTTGGCTTCGTAGGGCTTGGCCAGATAGCCGAAGACGCCGCGGTGGGTCGCCGCCACGGCCTCCGGAATGGTGCCGTGGGCGGTCAGCATGATCACCGGCAGGGTCGGATAGTTCGCCCGCACCGCGCCGAACAGCGCGTTGCCGTCCATGCCGGGCATGCGCATGTCGGTGATCACCAGTTGCGGCCGGTCCGCGGCCAGCTTGGCCAGCGCTTCGGGGCCGCTGGATGCCGTGGTCACGGCATATCCCGCGGCTTCGAGACGGATCGCAATCAGGCGCAGCAGATCGGCGTCGTCGTCCACCAGCAGGATCTTGCCCAGGCTGTCGCTCATTTCGCTCTGCCCTTCGGTTTGTCTCGGGGCAGCAGGCTCTTTTCGATGTCTTTCAGGGCTTCCAACTTTTGCTCCAGTTCTTCGGCCCGCCGCTGTTCTTCCCGCGCTTTCTGCGCCAGGGAATGGCTGCCGTCTTCGAGGCGGCGGTGCTCCGCCAGGTTTGCACGCATCAATGATGCCAGGGCGTGCAATTCGCTGTTGCGGCCATCGTCCGACCGTGCCAGCGGATCGAGCAATTGCTGGGCACGACGGTGATCCGCCGCCGTGGCGGTGGGCACGGCCAGCACCATGGCATATTGCAGCAGGCGGAAATCGGTTTTTTCGGCGATGTAGGTCAGGCGCACGCGCTCGGTTTCCTCGGCAAGCTGCTTGCCAGCAAGGTTGCGGGCATACAGCGCGTAGTGCAGCAGCGATGCCGTATCGCTGCTCGGACGTGGCCCCTGCGGGTCGAGCCAGTAGGCGTCGGCGGGCGGCTTGAACAATGCACAACTGCCCAGTCCCGCCAACAGGGAAAGCGCGCAAAGCACCATTGCGATCCGGCGTAGCGCGCTCATGGTTCGCCTACCCCCCTTCCCCCTTCCCAGGGAAGGGGGTGACGGATGTTCGCGGCTTCGCCGCTCCATGTCATTGGCTGCGCCGTCCTTGGGGCGGCCCGGCGGACGGCGCTCATGGCGCACCCAGTGGTAGCGTCACCGTGAAGCACCCCTGTCCCTCGCCCACCGCGATGTCGCCGCCCATGGCCAGGACGTGATCCCGCGCGATGGACAGGCCGAGCCCGCTGCCCCGCACCGTACCGGCGGCATCGGCGCTGCCGCGGTAGAAAGGTTCGAAAATGCGCTCGCGCTCCGCCGGCGCCACTCCCGGTCCTTCATCGCGCACTTCGAGCACCGCCCATCCGTCTTCCTTTCTTGCAGTGACGAGGATCTCGCCGTCGTCGGGGGAATACTTGACGGCGTTCGACAACAGGTTGTCGAGCACCACGCGCAGTCGTTCGGGATCGGTTTGCATCGCAAAATCCTCCGTTTTCAGGCTCACCCTGATCCGCCGCGACGAACAGGCCAGTTTTTGCCGCTCGACGATCGCAGAGATGATCTGCGCGGGCTTCACCGTCTGCAGCTTGACCGATGTCAGATGGAATTCGGCCTCGCCATGGCGCAACAGGGTTTCGATCAGGCGCTGCAGTTCGACGCTGTTCTGTTGCAGTATATGCACGATCTCGCGCTGCCGTTCGGAAAGGCTGCCCGCCACCTCTTCCGCCAGCAGTTCCGAGCCTTCGCGCAGGACCGTCAGCGGCGTTTTCAGTTCGTGCGAGACATGGCGCAGGAAGCGGCTCTTCTGTTCCTCGAGCTGGATCAGGCGCAGGCGCAGCCAGTCGAGCTGGCGGCCGAGTTGCTCCAGGTCTTCCGGCCCGGTGACCTCGATCCGGGTGTCGAGGCGACGCTCGCCAAGGTCGCGTATGCCCTGATTCAACTCGGTGATCGGCCGCGCCAGCAGGTAGGTGAAGCCGGCCACGACGAAGACCGCCAGCGGCAGCAGCACCAGCAACTGGGTGCGCGCCTGCGACTCGGTTTGCGCGGCCAGGTCGCGCAGTGATTCGGCTTCGCGATCGATCAGCGTGCTCGAACCCTCCAGCAGGATGCGCGACGCCGTGGAGATTTCGGCATAGCGGCGGGCAGTCGCCATGGCCCCGGCCGGCGTCGCCTGGCCGCGCGTCAGCGTATCGTGCAGCGTGGATTCCTGCTGCAACAGGTCGTCGAGGGTCTTGCGTATATCCGCCTCGAGCGGCATTTCGGTCAGCTTCGCGGCGGCTTCGCGAAATCGCGTGTGCAGGTTTTCATAGCCCTGCCACAGCGTCGCATCGCGCAGAACGGCGCTTTGTTGCGCGGAGCGCTCCAGGGAGGCGGCGGTATCGTTCAGCTCGCGGCTGGCATGGGCAATGCGCGCCGCGTCGTATACCGCGCGCTGGCTTTGCGCCGCCAGTTTCTCGATGGCCAGGATGTTGCCGAGCAAGCCGACCAGGAGCGGCAGCACCGCCAGCATGAAGCCGACAAACAACAGCTTGAAGAATGATTTTGGATAGCGTATCTGCATGGAGCTCCGTCTGGCGGCCGGCGTTTTGCTTGCATGGACCGCGCCGATGCGGCGCCAGTCGGGTGTATGGACGCCGCAAGCGAATGCCGCGACCGGCCTGCTACGGTCGCGATCCAGGGCGCTACTTTACCTTTTCGTCGGCGCAGCCGGTGCCGCGGGCAGCGAAGCGGTCACGCGCCGGCGCCGGAGTCGATACCGGTTCGGCGATGCTTCGACAGCGGGAGAGAGGCGGGGCCGCGCCACGGACTGCGCGGCTCCGCAAGGCGTCTGCGGCGCCTGTTATGACGACTTAGATGCCGAGGATTTTCATCGCCTTGGCGAGCGTATCCACGGATTCCTGGTGTTTGCCGGCCTTGTGCAGGGCTTCGCCGTCGGTGCGCAGTTTTTTCACTTCGCCCATCTGCTCGGTGGAAAGCGTCGGCTTCTTGTCGAGTGCGGCATCGATTTTCTTCATGTCGGCCGGACAGTGAAAGGCCAGGGCGGTGCCGGAAAATGCCACCAATGCTGTTAGGGTCATCCATTTTTTCATCATAGTCTCCTTGGGGGTGATTGAGTTACTCCGACCGCTGCGGCAGCGGCAGGTTCAAAAAGGATAGAACCCGTTACGGCAATGTCAAAACCATGTTGCATGCCTTGGTGCGGTGTTCGGGACAAGAGTTGGCGCTGGCGGCACGGCGCTCGCCGCCTTGAGCGTGGCAACGAGTCCTCGGTGGTGGCGGCCAAGGTCGCGCCCACGGCGTTGCGGAATGCCGCATCGGCGCTGGAATCGCGGCGCATCGGGCGGCGCGGCACGGTTCCCCCCAAACTGGATGTAAATCGTCCTTGTCGATTCGTGCCGGTACAAGTATGTTGAATACCTTAAATGAATTAATCCAGCGGTCTACACGCCATGTCATTCGAAAAACTCCGGGCGGCGTCCGCCAATCGCCGAATCTTGCTGCCATTCATCCGGTCGTTGCGGGATCACGATATCCTGGTTGCGATCGGGGCCGCCGACGAAAATTGCGCGCCGCTCGGATTCAAGCAGTTGATGCTGCTCGAATTGGCGCCGCCGACCACACTGCAGCGACGACTCAATGTGCTGGTCGACAACCGGACGATACGGCGGTCGACGCTGCGCGACGACGGCAGGCGCGTCAGTTATTCGCTGGCGCCGAAGACGATGACAGCTTTCCGCAAATACTTCCTGAAAATGCGTTCCTGACTGCAATTACGGGACCGACAGGACGAAATTTGAGCTACGAACTCATCTGGGAACCGCGCGGGGTCCTCAAGCGCTTCTTTGGTCCGGTCACCGACGCCGACGTCACCGCTTCGATCGCGCAAACCCACGGCGACGAGCGCTTCGACTCCCTGCGCTACATCATCAACAATTACCTGGACGCTACCGAGTGTTCGGTGTCGCCCGCGTCGGTCGACGAAATTGTGGCCATCGAGCACGCGGCATCGATCAGCAATGCGCGCATCAGGATTGCGCTGGTGGCCGCGGCTGCGGACTGCCTCGAGTTGGCGGATCAATATGCCGGTTCGCCGCTGAAAACCTATCCGACCCGGATTTTTTCGTCGCTGGACGAGGCGCGGACCTGGCTCGACGCCTGAGCGTCGACCAACCAGTTGTCCGCCGCGCCTATCCGGCCAGCCCGTCGTAGCAAAGCTTCGCCCCCGCCGCCAGCAGCGTCCATGCCGTCACCAGGTTGAAGCCGCGCATGTCGACGGCATGGAGCAGCCGGTAGCCGATCAAGTAGCCGAGCGGGATCGCCGGCGCCAACAGCAGCGAAACGCCGAGGTTGGACAGGTCGAGCAGGCCGAGCTGGGCATAGGGGCCGAGCTTGGAAAAATTCACCACCGAAAAGTAGATCACCGTGGTGCCGACCAGGCGCATCTTGTCCATGTTCTGCGGCATCAGGTATTGCATGATGGGCGGGCCGCCGGCGTGCGAGACGAAGCTGGTGAAGCCGGACAGCGCACTCCAGAAAATCCCCGGGGCGAGAGTTGGCGCTGACGGCACGGCGCTATCGACCTTGCCCGCGGCGCGGAAGCGGTCGAAGGCGAACAGCAGGGCCTCGATGCCGATCAGCAGGCGGATCCAGCGCGCATCGACCTGGCCGAAAGTGAGCCAGCCCAGTGCGATGCCCAGCATCGCGCCGGGCAGGATGATGCGCAGGTTGGCGCCATCGGCGCGGCCGCGAAACACCACCAGGCCGATGGCATCGATGGCCAGCAGGATCGGCAGCATCACCGCGGCGGCGAAGGGCGGCGCCACCACCAGCGCCATCAGCGGCACGCCGAGGCTGCCCGCCGCGCCGCCGAAACCGGCCTTGGACATGCCGACCAGCACCGTGGCGGCGACGGCCAGCAGCCAAAAGGCAAGCGGCAGGGTGGTGGCGTGGTCGAACATTCGCAGTGTGACGGTTGCCTCTCGGGCGGGGCGCACACTCTACCGGAAGCGCGGCGAATCGGCGGCCCCGGCGTCCTCGAAAACCTTTGCACCCGGGAAATCCTGATCGGCCAAGTGGCGCGCGAGCCCGAACAAGCCTCGCGCCGTGTCCTCAGCGCCGACTGCTGAATGCTGGGCAGCTGCGCCGCGGTAACAATTTGCAGCTTTGTGCCCTTAGCCGACCGTCGCGAAAATTAGGAGCGGCCATTCGCCACGAAAGCCAAGAAATGGAGAGCGGCCATTCGTAATGGCCGATAGGCGCTACTCTATTGAAAGACGGAGTTCGCGTCAGAGGAATTTCATCCGTCGCAAAGCGTGGGTCGATTACAGTAATCATCGCAGCGGCAACCGGCGAGACGCCGATGGAGAGATTGAACGAGGATGCTACGCGCGATGCGGTAACGAAACAGTAACAACAGTCTCAAAGGCTTTCGACGTCGACGCAGATCACGCGCTCGTAGTCGAACTTGAGCGCCATCCATTGCCGCGGCAACATTTCCTGCACATGGCCAACAATGTGGGGCTACCGCGACTCGCGGCGGGTGTATTTCGGCTGGGCGGCGGCGCGCATCGACGATCTGATGAACCTGATTCCGGCACGCCTGACAGCCCTGACTTATGCCCTGCTTGGCAATACCCGCAATGCGCTGTCCTGCTGGCGGCAGCAGTCCGCCGCCTGGAGCAGTCCCAACGCCGGGCCGGTACTGGCGGCAGGTGCCGGGGCACTGGCGGTGCGTCTCGGCGGCCCGGCGATTTATCACGGACACCTGGAAGACCGGCCAGCAGTCGGCGCCGGCTACGCGCCGACTATCGCTCATATTCGTGCCGCACTGGCGCTGGTGGAGCGCGGTCTGTGGTTCTGGCTGGCCTGCGCCGGTCTGTTGGTGGTAGTCATGCATCATGCTTGAGCACGGCGGTCGCCTGCTTGCCGCCGCGCAGCGCTACGGCATCGCGCCCGAAGACTGGCTCGATCTGTCGACCGGGGTTGCGCCGCACGCCTACCCGGTGCCGCCGATTCCTCCCGCGGTCTGGCAGCGCCTGCCCGAAGACGAGGACGGCCTCGCCGAACTCGCCTGCCGTTACTACGGCGCCCGACAAGCGTTGCCGCTGCCCGGTTCGCAGGCGGGGATTCAACTGCTGCCGCGTTTGAAGGCGCCGGGTATCGCCGCAATGCTGGAGCCGAGCTATGAGGAGTACGCCGGCGCTTGGTCAGCCGCAGGGCATAGCGTACAGCGCTGTTCCGCCGAGGAGCTGCCGAAGGCGGCCGGCGCGGCCGATGCCGTGGTCATCGGAAACCCGAACAACCCTGCCGGGCAGCGTTTTTCGCGTCGTACCTTGCTCGACCTGGCGCGGCAACTCGAAGCGCGCGGCGGCTGGCTGATCGTCGATGAAGCCTTCGCCGATGCCGAGGAAAAATCCGAGTCGCTCGCCGATGCCGCCGGCAGTGCCGCGGCGGCCAATGTCGTGGTGCTGCGCTCGCTGGGCAAGTTCTTCGGCCTGGCCGGCGCCCGCGTCGGTTTTGCGCTTGCCGCCGATGCCATCCTCGCGCCACTGGCCGAAGCAATCGGGCCGTGGGCGGTCGCGCATCCCTCGCGCCACGCGGCGCGTGCGGCGCTGGCGGACGGCGCGTGGCAGGCAGCGCAGCGCGCACGGTTGCAGCGCGCCGGCGCGCGCCTGCACGGTCTGCTCGCCGCCGCGGGTCTCGGCGAGTCGAGCGGCACCGCGCTGTTCCGTTACCTGGCCCGCGACGATGCGCGGCAACTGCATGAATTTTTCGCACGGCAGGGCATCCTGCTGCGCCATTTCGCACAACCCGCGGCGGTGCGCGTTGGCCTGCCGGCATGCGAAGCCGACTGGCAGCGTCTCGCTGCGGCCATTGGTCAATGGAGAATCTGATGCAACGACTGTACGTATCCGTTCCTTGCGCACTGGCATACCATCGCCGCGGTAGCCAGGGACAACCTGTATTTCATTCAGCCGGACCTGGTACAGCGCCACACCCCTCGTATCCTGGATGGCGCTGAGCAGCTTTGTACACATCTGGAAACGGTGCGCGCCAAGTGTGGCAAGTAGGCGTCGAATCCTAGCCCGAACTTTGGTCTAACGGCTCGAAGAATCTCTTTCGCTTCATGCGCGAAACATTCGCCTATTCCTGCGAAGCCTATAGCCGCATTCTGGAGCTTGGCGAAACCTGCTCAGCGCGTAGCAGACTCCTATCAGAACTTGCCGAAGGGCCAACGCCGCCGGACGAGCGTGTTGAGGGGGCTGAATATATCGATATTCTTCGAGAGGCCGTTGCCGCCAGGAATGGATGGAAGCGTATCCTTGAGCGATGTTTTCCTCATCAGTCGATCAATTCGGCATACGGATCAACACCTCAAACTCTTTAATCGGCATGGGTTTGCTAAACAAGTAACCCTGGTACACATGACAGCCATTGCGTTCAAGGAAGTCGCGCTGCTCCTCGTTTTCCACTCCTTCCGCAACTACTTCCATTCCCAGGCTGTTGCCCATGCCAATGATCGTCTGCACGATCACTGCGTCAGTGGGTTTTATGCCGATATTATGCACAAAAGACCGATCGATCTTCAGTTGGTCAAACGGAAGTTGTGTCAAGTAAGACAGCGATGAATAGCCTGTACCAAAATCGTCCATGGAGAATCTCACACCGATCTGCTTCAGTTCGTGCATTTTGGCGATAGTGTCATTGATGTTCTCCAGCACCACGCTTTCGGTCAGTTCGAGCTTGAGCCGGTTCGGGGCGGCACCGGTCTTGATCAGCGCCTCGCGCACTTGCTCGACGAAGCCCGGTTGGTGAAACTGGCGCGCGCTCACGTTGACGGCGAGTTGCAGTGCGCATCCCAACGGGCTTGCTTCCCATGCCTTGATCTGGACGCAGGCGGTTTCCAGCACCCATTGCCCGATGGGCAGGATCAACCCGGTATCTTCCGCCAAGGGGATGAATTGCAGCGGCGAGACCAGACCGCGTTCTGGATGCAGCCAGCGCAGCAATGCCTCGGCACCGCTGGGGTGGTTAGCGGCGTTCACCTGTATCTGGTAGAAGAGATTGAATTGCTGCTGAGAAAGTGCGTGGCGCAGGTCGGCTTCAAGTGTGGCACGAGCTTCAAGCGAGACCTGCATGTCCGGATCGAAGAAGCGCAGGGTGTTGCGGCCAGAGGTCTTGGCTTGGTACATCGCGGTATCAGCGTGCCTGAGCAGGTCATCCATGCCAATCTCGTTGTCACGGAACAAACTGATGCCGATGCTGGCGGAGTTGTAGTGTTCAAACCCTTGGAGGTTGAAAGGCTGGTTAAGGGTGGCAAGAACCTTCTCCCCAATACCCCGAGCTTGCGCTACCGCTTGCTGGGTGTCTTCGTTCAGTTCCTCGAGAACGACGACAAACTCGTCGCCACCCAGGCGGGCGACCGTATCGCTGCTGCGCACGCAATCCTGGAGACGTTTGGCGACCTCAATCAGCAGCAGATCACCGATGTTGTGACCCCTGGTATCGTTAAGAGTCTTGAAGTTGTCCAGATCAATGAACAGGATGGCACCATGATTCTTGTGGCGTGTGCTGTGGGTCAGCACCTGCTGCACACGGTCCCGCAACAGGCTCCGGTTGGGCAGGCAGGTCAGGGGATCATAAAAGGCGAGTTGTTCAATATGAGCCGCCTGGACTTTAAGCTCGGTGATGTCCTCCACGGCTACCAGCACTTCTTCTTCTTCTTCTTCTTCTTCTTCTGCAAGCCGTATTCCAGTGATGGTGAGGCGCAGCCATTTTTCGCCTAGCGCGACGTCAATACCGCGCAAGGCTATCCCGCTGGCGAGGACGGTTTGCGCCTGTTGGCGCAGATCGGGTAGCGGCAGGATGTCTCCGAGTTCGCGCCCGGAAACGTCTTCTCCGTTTTTCAGTCTGAACATCTCGCGGAAGGAGCGGTTGACACTCCGCACCTTGAGGGTGTCGTTCACCACGATCAACCCCGCAGGCAGGCTCGCAATGATGTTATCGGCGAAGCGTTTGAGACCGAGGATGGTGCGCCGGTCGGTCTCGATCAGGGCTTTTTGGGCTTCCAGTTCGACGGTTCTCTCTTGCAGGACTTCAATATGATTCTTGAGGCGGGATGACATCTCATTGAAGTCGCTTGCCAGCTCTCCGATTTCGTCTTCCGACAAAACCGGCACCGCCCTTGAGAGGTCTCCCGCGGCTATGGCCTTCGACATCTCCGCGAACATCTTTATTGGTTTGAGAATAATCAGGTGGATATAAATCACGCTCCCCAGCCCGATGACAATGTTCGCCAACAGGAACATCCATAACAGATGGAACTGTGCATCTATCTTTTTGTCGGAATAAGCCTGAAGAAGGGCGATCAATGTGTCTATACGCGTCACATACGCTTCCACGTGATCTTTCAATGTCCGGAGGGTTTCATTGGAAGCCGATGCGGCGAGAACATTCTGAAACAGGGGCTTGATGGTCTTATTCCACTCATCCCCGCGTTTATCAAGGTAGGCGATGAGCTCCGGATCGCCCACACTCTTGAGGTCATACTGCGGGTCCCCGTGCTTAAGCCCATGCAGGATAGCCTCAAAGGTCGTCATCTCCTTGTCAATCAAGGCCCGTACCTTTGGTTCTCTGTGCTCTGTGTATTGCTCCGTCAATATGACAAGTTTGAACAGTCGCATCCGTTCGCTGCCCGCCAGATTGATCGCCACCGCATCCTGTTCAATTTCACCGAGGGCATGGGCTTGCCATGCAAGGAGGATCAGTAAAACGAGTCCCGCCACCAAGGGGGCGATGCTGACTTTCGCGAGCAAGGGAATTCTTTTTAGCATGAGAATCGACCCCGCCCATGTGAGTGCGAGTACGTCCCTGAAAGCAAGGGCAAGGGGCGCGGTAAAGAATCGGAAGGTGAAACGGCCGCTAGCAAAGGAAGCCGCCGCGCGCGTACTGTAAAGACTGTTCGTGGAATGATTTTCGAGATATCGCAGAACGCGGAAGGACTGCACCAGCGCTCGTGCAACTCCGTGAGCAAGCTGACATCGGTCTCGTCGAACTCCAGAAATGCCTTGCACCGAGTGATCTCTTGCGCGTCGATCCTGATCGCCCGAGCCGGCGCGGCGACGGCCTCGCCCGAGCGATTCATAGTTCGGCTCCCGCTATGGGGCCGCAGACGACGAGGGGGACGTCAGGCTTGCTTGCTTGCTTGCTTGCGCAATATTTTTTCCACGATATGCCCCAACCTTTATTTATTCTTGTTCATGTCTTGTGCCAGATTCCAGTGTGTCCTCTTCCGCTGCAGCTCTCTTTCTCACGGGCTCATGCGATTGCACAACGGCGACGTGCCGAAGGTTTCGCAAAACACCCGATACAAATCCCGCTCTGCCCAGCGCCATTCTTCGCTGACCAGACGAAATCGCACCCGCGCGGTACCGTCTGCGAGGTGGTTATAAAGTAGAACGTTATCGCTACTGCCGCGCAGGTGATCTCCCAAACGCTTGCGCAAATCCCTGGTCGAGCCGATATACACTACGCTGTGCGTCCCCGGCGACGCGCTTTTCTCAAGCCATCCCTCTTTTACCTCACTCATGGGCGAGCCCAAGGCTGCCCGAATTTCGTATACCCCCGGCTGGGACGGAACCGCGGTCCGCAGCGCTTGATGGGTCAATGGTACCAGTGCGGAAAACCCCTCGGTCGCCGCCAGATAATTCATGCGCTGACTGCGACTCCGGCAATCGGGAATCGCCAAGTCGTGCCGGATGTTGGCCACCGTGCGCCGCAACAAGTTAATGCCGTATTCGCGCTCGAGAATGGCAGCGATGGCCTCGTCCGTCAGCGGCTCCCACAATATCCCTTGGAGCATCCATGCCTTTTCCCTTTTTATCACATGATCCACGAAATGACAATGAACTTGCCGCGGCTTCGGGAAAAGCCCGCCCAACGGCACCGCTTCGCCGTTCGGTAGCGCGATGGACAATACACGCACCAACCGGGAGATCCGGCCCGTATCCGCCACCACGGAAAGATTCGACTCCGACCGCAGCCGGGCGGAAATCTCCGCTTGGGTCAGGGGCAAGAGCGCCAAGGCCTGCCCGGAATGCAGATACGCCGCTTGCGATGCCAATACTGCCTGCATCAGTGCGTGGGTGAGCCGGTTCCTGGTGTTGATGAGGCGTAACCTGCGCAATACGCCCGCCAGTTCTGTCGGGAAGTCCAGGCGGGACGTCATGAGGTTCATACCCTCCTCATCGAATCGGTATTCCCGCGCGTAGCTGTCGCGGTGGTAGAGGAACATCAGGCTCCGGTCCCCCGCCTCGCGAACCTCTCCCAGTATCTGGGATGCTTGGTTTTGGGGAATGTCGGCTGCATCATGCGCCACCTGCGTGCCTTCCAATTGACCCACGGTCACCCAAGGGCGCAGAAAGGTAAACCCGGTGGAAGACTCCGTCTGGATCACGAGACGGTCAACAGTCCGCAGCGGCAACTCCAGAAAGCGTGCGAGCACGATTTTACCGAGCAGGCCGGCATCAATTTTATTGTTGTGGTACTGCAATCGCTATGACGTGGCGCGAGTTCAAATTCGAAGTGCAACTCTGATTAACGGGTTGGGTGGGCGAGATGCGCTAGCATCCGAGCCCCTCGACCGCCAAGTCAAAGTTGCCCGGAATGAAATACACACATCTCACCCAAGACGAACGGTACCAGATTGCCATCCTTGCCAAAGCCGGACATGACAGAAGCAACATAGCCCGCGTAATGAACCGCCACAAATCGAGCATTGGCCGGGAGATGAAGCGTAATCGCGGAGAGCGCGGCTATCGGCCCAAGCAAGCGCATGAGTTCTCACAGGCCCGCATACGGGCCTGTGAGAACGGCCCGCGCGTTACGGCCGAAACATGGGCCATGGTTGACGCCAAACTTGGCGAGACGTGGAGTCCGGAGCAAGTCTCCGGCTACCTCAAAGTCAATGGACAGACCACCGTCAGCCACGAAAGCATCTACCAGCGTATCTACGCCGACAAGCGAGCCGGTGGCACGCTGCACCGCACCCTGCGCTGCCAGAAGGCCCGGCGAAAGCGTTATGGCGGCCGTGAGCGACGCGGCACCATCCCCAACCAGGTCTCCATCGATTTGCGCCCTGCCATCGTGGCCGAGCGTGGCCGCTTCGGCGATTGGGAGGCGAATCTGGTCATCGGCGCCGGACAGAAGCAGGCGCTGGTCACGATTAACGAGCGCACGTCCCGCTACTCCCTGATCGCGCATGTACCGTTCAAGACCGCGCAAGCTGTTTCGGACGCCATGATCTCCTTGCTGACGCCTTTTGCAGCCCGTGTTCACACGCTGACGACTGACAACGGCAAGGAGTTTGCCCAGCATGAGCGTATCGCCGAAGAGCTCGACGCAGACTTCTTCTTCGCTCATCCCTATGCTTCCTGGGAACGCGGCGCGAACGAGAATATGAACGGCCTGATTCGCCAGTTCTTTCCAAAGAAGATGTACTTCGATTCCATTACCCCTGACCAAGTCGCCTTCGCCATGCACCGCCTCAATCACCGTCCCAGAAAATGCCTCGGCTTCAAAACGCCTCACGAGGTCTTCATGAAGCAGCTACACTCTCGTCATAACGCTGTTGCACTTCAGACTTGAATTCGCCCAAAAAATTACGGCCCACTACAGGTAGTAGGCTTGGGAGCTAACCGGATAAGCACGGTTCGGCCTAGCGGAACCGGGTTGCGGCGGCCTGAATTATTTCTCCTGAATTCTCTGGCGGGATTCGTGGCGCTCCTGCACTTCGATCGAAAACGCCGTAGTCGAACACGCCAGTAGCCGCCACAAGCCGAATGGTCGCCCCGGCCTGCCACGCACAAAGCCCGAGCAAACCGTCAGTGACGGCTTCCAGTGTTTTAAGGAGATCGCATGAAACGTTCGTGCCTTCTCATTGCGGCGTGCGCACAGATCGAAATCACGCGCGGCCGACCCAGTCAGTAGGCCGTTGGCGTCCCGCCAGCGCCGACTTTCCAGGTATTCTCGAACAGCACGTCCTTGAGCGGAAGCCGCGCACCCCAGCCGGCATCCTCGAACATCGGACGCGGATAGAAGGCCGGCACCCGGCCGATGCACAGGATGGCGACGGGTCGTGCACCCGCCGGCATTCCCAGCAGGGCGGCCAGACTGTCCGGGTCGAAGAAAGACACCCAGCCGAGCCCGACGCCTTCGGCGCGGGCCAGCAACCACATGTTCTGAATGGCGCAGGCAGCCGAGGCCAGGTCCATTTCCGGCAGGGTGCGGCGGCCGACGATATGCGCTTCCCGCCCCGGCATCAGGCTGACCACCAGCACCTCGGCGCAGTCGAGGATGCCCTCGATCTTCACCTGCAGGAATTCCTCGTTGCGCGAAGGCAGGGCGGCGGCCGTGGCGAAGCGCTCGGCGTCCACCTGGGCGTGAATGCTGTTGCGCAGCGTTCGGTCGGTGATACGCAGAAAGCGCCAAGGCTGCATGAAGCCCACCGAGGGCGCGAGATGGGCGGCTTCCACCAGTCGCTCCAACAGGCCGTCGGGCAGCGGGTCGGGCAGGAAGTGGCGCATGTCGCGCCGCTCCCTGATCACGCGCTCGATGGCGGCAATTTCGGTATCGGAGTAGCGATGGTCGGTCATGGCAGGAATAGCCGCGCGGCGGCGATCGGGTTGGCGGGGAAGTAGAAGTGCATGTAGCTTGCGGTGAGGCGCCGATGGCGATAAATCGCCTCGCCGCCGCGACCTGTCGCCTTGACGGCCTGCGCCGCCGGTACCAGCGGCGTTTCCGTGGTCGAGTAATGGAAGGTGTGTCCGGTAAGCCGACCCTCGCTCAGCTCGGTTGCCAGCATGCCCAGCCCGGCCAGTTTCTTCTGCATGCGCACCGTGCCGGGCAGCAGGCCGAACATGGCATGGGCCGATCCGTCGGTAGCGTGCAGGCTCTCGAAGCAGGTCATCATGCCGCCGCACTCGGCGACGAGGGGTTTGCCGGCCTCGACATGGGCGGTGAGCGCGGCGGCCATGGCGCGGTTGGCGGCCAGCGACGGTCCGTGCAGTTCGGGATAGCCGCCGGGCAGCCAGACGGCGTTGCAGGCGGGAAGCCGCGTATCGGCCAGCGGCGAGAAGAATATAAGCCGCGCGCCCAGCGCCGCCAGGCATTCGAGATTGGCGGGGTAGAGGAAGCAGAAGGCGGCGTCGCGGGCGACGGCGATGGTTTTGCCGGCGAGCTTCGCGTCAAAAGTCGGCGCTGGCGATACGGCGAATTCGACGGCGGGCGGTAGTTCCGCGGCGGGTGTGTCGGCCAGCGCATCGGCCATGCGCTCGATGCGCGCGTCGAGGTCGTCGATCTCGCCCGCCGGCAGCAGGCCGAGATGGCGCTCGGGCAGCGCGCAGGCGGCATCGCGCGGCAGGTGGCCGGCCCAAATGATGTCGGGCGGCAGGGTTTTCTGCGCGAGTTCGGCGTGGTGCTTGCTGCCGGTGCGGTTGGCGAGCACGTGGGTGATGTTCGCGCCCGCGCCATAATTTTTCAGCCCGAAAGCGACGGCGCCGAAGGAACCGGCCATGGCGGCGGCGTCGATCACCAGCAGGATGGGCAGGCCCAGTCGTCGGGCCAGCTCAGCCGAGTTCGGCTCGCCGTCGTGGAGGCCCATGACGCCTTCGACCAGGATGAGGTCGGCATCGCGAGCCGCGCGACTCAGACGCCAGCGCGCATCGTCCTCGCCGCACATGCGGAAGTCGATGTTCTCGCAGGGCGCGCCCGAGGCCAGGGCGTGGATCTGCGGGTCGAGGAAGTCCGGCCCGCACTTGAAAACGCGGACGCGCCGCCCTTGCCGCGCATGCAGTCGCGCCAGCGCCGCCGTGACCGTGGTTTTGCCCTGGCCCGAGGCCGGCGCGGCCATGAGCAATGCCGGACAACTGGATGAACTCACCATTCCATCCCCGGCATGGCTTTCACGCCGGCCTTGAAGGCGTGCTTGACCATGGCCATTTCGGTGACAGTATCGGCCGCTTCGATCAACGCCTCCGGCGCGGCGCGGCCGGTGACGATGACGTGCTGCATCGGCGGGCGCGCGGCGAACGCGGCAAGCACCTCGGCTAGCGGCAGCCACTGGTACTTGAAGGCGTAGGTGAGTTCGTCGAGCACGACGAGATTGACGGCGGGATCGCGCAGGTAAGCGGCGGCGACTTCCCAGGCGGCGCGGGCGGCGGCGGCGTCCGTCGCGGCATCCTGCGTCTCCCAGGTGAAGCCCTCGCCCATCACATGCCAGTCGATGCCAGGCAGGCGGCCGAGCACCGCCTCCTCGCCGGTGTCTTTGCGCGCCTTGACGAACTGGACGACGGCGACGCGCATGCCGTGGCCCAGCGCGCGCGCGACGACGCCGAAGGCCGCCGAGGACTTGCCTTTGCCGTTGCCGGTGTTGACCAGCAACACACCGCGCTCGGTCGCGGCGGCGGCTATCTTGCCATCCACCACGTCCTTCTTGCGCTGCATGCGTACAGCATGGCGCTCGTTGCGTGCGTTGTCGGGGACACTCATGCTTCGGCTTCTTCGACCTCGTCCGCGTCCGCTGCCGCGCGCGGCGGCTCGTCGAGCACGGACTGGATGTAGTCCTCGGGCAGCCGGTATTCGCGGGCGAGTTCGGCGGCGCTCTTGCCGCTGGCCTGTATCGTGGCGATCCAGCCGTTGAGGCCGGTGGACAGCGAGCGACCGGCCTGTTCGCCCGCCTTGGTGCTGGCGCCGCCGCCATCGACCTCGTACTTGTTGGCATAGCCGCGCGGCGTGACCATGAGGCCGTGCTTGACGAAGGTGTTGGAGTTGCCGATCAGCACCGTGGTCAGCATGCCGATATCGCATTCGCCCATTTTCTCCAGCGTGGTGAATTCGATGCGCTGCTTCTTGCGGTAGGCCGACTTGACGATGGCCACCGGCGTGTCGGGGCGGCGATGGCGCAGGAACAGGCGCTGCGCCTCGACGATCTGCCGCGTGCGGCGGCCGCTCTTGGGGTTGTAGAGGGCGACGACGAAGTCGGACGATGCGGTCGCGTCGAGGCGGCGCGCGATCACCGGCCACGGCGTCAGCAGGTCGGACAGCGAAATGGCGCAGAAGTCGTGGGTCAGCGGCGCGCCAACCAGTGCGGCGCAGGTGTTGAGCGCCGAGGCGCCGGGAATGATTTCGACCTCGATGTCCGAGTCCGGCGTCCACCCGGCCTGGAACAGCACCTCGAAGGTCGGCCCGGCCATGCCGTAGACGCCGGCGTCGCCCGACGACACCAGCGCCACCTTCTTGCCCTGGCGGGCGCGGTCGAGCGCCTCGATGGCGCGGTCGAGCTCCTCGGTCATCGATTTCTTGATGACCTCCTTGCCTTCCACCAGGTCGGCGACGAGGCGGATGTAGGTGACATAGCCGATGATGGTGTCGGCCTCGGCGATGGCGGCGCGGGCGCGGTAGGTCAGGTGCTCGTTGCTGCCCGGGCCGAGGCCGACGAGCATGATCTTGCCTTTTTTGGTTTGGGTCTCTGGGGGCGTCATTGGGGGAACCTCGCTATTGAAACGGTGGCGTTGCGTCCGTCGGGGCCGCGCAACTTGTGTTTTTCGATAATGAGCTGGGTCTTGTCGACGCCGGCGGCGAGCAGCGCGGCGGCTTCGGAAACCGAGGGCGTACCGGTGTGCTTGCGCACGGTCTCCGAAGGATTGGGCACCTCGACCGCGGCCAGTCCCACCGCCGGATAGAAGCGGATCTGCCAGCCGCGCACTTGCGCGAAGCTGAGCAGCCCGGCCTCGTCGGCCTTGAGGTCGATGCTGGCGACGGCGACGACATCGGCATGGCGCGCGCCGCAGGCGGCCAGCGCCTCGGCGACGGCCTGGGCGATGGTCTCGGCCGGCGTGCCGCGATCGCAGCCCAGACCCAAGGCAATCCTCATGCGGGTTTGCCCGGACGATAGACGATGCGTTTGCCGGCAAGCGGCGCGACCAATGCGGACGGCATTGCGCGCTCGCTGATCCACAGCACGGCGCCGAATTTTTCGAGGGCGACGTCTTCGAGACGGGAGAAGCGTTGCAGGTTCGCCGGCAGCGGACCGCTGCGGCCGTTGGCGTGATGGGTCCACCAGTCCTCGCTGCCGGCCTCCTGCACCAGGGCCACCGGTTCGTCGTTCACCACGGCGGCGCTGGCGCGCACCACTTCGTCGTGCGTGGCCTCGAAGGTCCAGCCGAGTTCGCGGCCGAGCAGGTCGACCGCCAGCGTCTGGCGCGCGTCCGATGCAGTGGTCAGCACCGGCGTCGCGCCGAGCGCGGTGGCAAGATGCCCGGCCAGTTCGTTGGCGCCGCCGAGGTGGCCGGAGAGCACGGGGATGGCGAACTTGCCGGCCTCGTCGACCACCACCACGGCGGGGTCGGTTTCCTTGCTGCGCAGATGCGGCGCGATCAGGCGCACCACGGCGCCGAGCGAAACGATGGCGACGATGCCATCGAAAGCCGCGAACAAGGCGGGCACCTGGTCGCCGACCTTGCCGACATAGGTGCGGGCGGCGCCGGGTGCGGCGATTTCGGCCTCGGCCTGGAATTTTTCGGGCGCGAAGAGCTGGGCGCCGGGCAGCGCGGCAACGACCTTGCCGGCCAGCGCGATGCCGTGGCGGGTGATGGAAACGACGGCGATTTTCATGCGGGTGTGTGCTCCTGTTCCCTGGCGTCCTTGCGTTTGCGGCAGCCGCGCCGCAACTCGCCGCGCACCCGCTTGGGGTTCTGCACCAGCATCAGCGACAGGTAGTTGACCTTCTCGCCCTTGAGACTGGCCACGTCGCGTACCACGCGCTCGCCGGGTGCGCCGACCTTTTCGATGAAGCAGCTGGTGGCCAGCAGCCCGCGCTGTTCGAGCAGTTCGATGACTTCGTCGACCAGCGGCTTAACTTTCAGCAGCACCAGGGTGTCGAACTCGTCGAGCAGCTGATCGATGATGTCCACGCCGTAGGCGGCGGGAATCACGGCCAGGGTCTCGTCCTCTTCGGCCAGGGTGGTGCCGCTCGCGGCGGCGGCGGCGGCGAAGGAGCTGACGCCCGGTATGGTTTCCACCGCCACCTCGGGCGCCAGTTCGCGCACGACGCGGGCGAGGTGGCCGAAGGTGGCGAAGGTCGAGGCATCGCCTTCGACCAGGAAGACGAGGTCGCGCCCCTCGGCCAGCAGCTCGACGGTGCGCGTCGCAG
Organism: Sulfuritalea sp.; assembly: GCF_031426875.1. Taxonomy (NCBI): domain Bacteria; kingdom Pseudomonadati; phylum Pseudomonadota; class Betaproteobacteria; order Nitrosomonadales; family Sterolibacteriaceae; genus Sulfuritalea; species Sulfuritalea sp. The sequence continues at coordinate 53,962 of NZ_JASJPC010000029.1, read as the reverse complement.
CGCGTGCCCAGGCCCTGGTCAGGATTTCGGCGTCGCGCGTCATCGGGAACACCAGCGCCTCGGCATCCGGCGGCACGGCGATGCCGCCACGCTCGACGATGGACAGCGCGTAGGAACTCTCCTCGGCCTTTTTCACCGGGTAGAGCCAGCGCGCGCCGGATTGCAGCGCCGCCCAGGCGCGGCGGGTAATGAGTTCGGGGTCGCCGGGGCCGAGCGAGGCGCCGATCAGTTTGCCGTAGCGTTTTGTCATGACGATTCCAGATGAGTGGTGACTATCCACACGGGATTTTGAGCGGCCAGCCGGTGCATGTCGAGGATGGGCTGGCTGCGGCTGGCTTGCAGTTGCACCACATCCCACGTCGCACCGGCAGCGGCGAGCGCGGCGATGGCGGTGGCGAGGTTTTCGATGGTGACGAAGTTCATCACCAGCCTACCCTGCGGCTTGAGACGGCCGAGGATCAGGCGAATCAGCTCGTCCAGCTCGCCGCCGGAGCCGCCGATGAACACCGCATCGGGGTCCGGCCAGGTATCGAGATGGGCGGGTGCCTTGCCTTCGACCAGGGTGTAATTCGTGATGCGGAAACGGGCCGCGTTGGCGCGGGCATTCGCCGCATCGCCTGCGTTCTTTTCGATGGCCCAGACATGGCCCAGCGGCGCCAGCCGCGCCGCTTCGAGGCCGACCGAGCCGGCGCCGGCGCCGATGTCCCAGACGACGGCATTCGCCGCCAGCCGCAGCTTGGCCAGCGACACGGCGCGCGCCTCCTGCTTGGTGATCAGTCCCTTCTCCGGCGTGCGCTGGATGTATTCGAGGTCTTCGAGGCCAAAGGCCGGCTGACGTGCGTCGGGCGCGCGTTCGATCAGCACCACGTTGGGATCGGGAAACTCCATTGTCGCGGCAGCGGCGGGCGTGAGGTCGGGGAACAAGGCTTCGTCGGGCAGCAGCAGGCGGCTGGCCACCGACAGCCGCACGCCATCGCCGTAGCCGGCGGTGAGGAGCGCACGCGCCAGCCGCGCCGGGTTGTTGTCGGGGCCGGTGAACAGCGCTACCTGCGGGTGCCGGGCAATGGCGCGCATCGCCTGGTACAGGCCGTGGTCGGGGGTGGCGCCGACGGCCCATTCGCCGGCATCGGCGCTATGGCAGGAAACGATTTTTACATCCTGCCAGGGCTTCCTGAAGCGGGCGAAGGCCAGTTGCAATGTCGTCGGCGCGGGCAGGATTTCGATCTTCCCGGCACCGAGCTTGCCGGCGAGAAAGCCGGCGATGCCGTGGCACAGCGGGTCGCCGGTGGCGATCATGGCGACGCGCTGGCCGGCCCCCATCGCCGCCTCGATCCACGCCGGCGTCTGCGTCAGCGCGCCCTTCATGTCCTTCAACGTGGTGCTTGCCGGTACGTGCTCTCGAATCAGTTCCAGCGTGCGACCGGCGCCGAAGATCAAGTCGGCTCTGGCGAGACGGCGGCGCGCGGCGGCGGACAGGCCATCCCAGCCGTCGTCGAGGATGCCGATCAGGGCACAAGTATTCAACTTTTCAGCGGGCTTCATCTTCTTCGACGCGGACAATGAATTGGCCTTCGAAATCGCAGACGAGGACGGCGAGGCGGTAGTCGCCGGGATAGCAGGACTTGAGGCTGCGGATGGCTTTCTTCGCCAGCGCGCGATGGTAATCGACGGTGAGGCCGAGTTCGGCCAGATGCTCGGCGGCGAAGCGCGCGGTTTCGGCGGCGCGGATTTTTTCCACCAGGTCGGGCGGGGCGCCGACTTCCCGCGCCGATTCGGCGAGGATGTCGCGGTCCACTTCGGCCTTCCAGGCGTGGGTGACGGCCAGACCCTGGCTCATCTTGGTCAGCTTGCCGACCATGGCGCCGACGGTAATCTCTTTCATGTTCGTACGGATGGCGGACAGGAAGGCGGCCTTGACGAAATCGCCCATCTGCACGAAGCAGGATTCGTCGAGTTCGGGCAACTGGCGCATGGCGAATTTTTCGGTGCGCCCGCCGGTGGTGAGCACCACGCGGGTCTGGCCCTGGTTGGCGGCGACGTCGATCGCCTGCACCACGCTGGCGCGGAAGGCCGCCGTGGAATAGGGCCGCACGATGCCGGTGGTGCCGAGAATGCTGATGCCGCCGAGGATGCCCAGCCGGGCATTGAGCGTCTTCTTCGCCATTTCCTCGCCGCCCGGCACGGAGATGACGACTTCGAGGCCGTCGTGGTCGAGCAGCTCGCCGGCTGCCGCCTGCACGTTCTCGCGGATGTTGCGGTTGGGCACGGGATTGATCGCCGGTCCGCCGACTTCGAGGCCGAGGCCGGGCTTGGTCACCGTGCCGACGCCGGCGCCGCCGAGCAGCGCGATCTCGCCGACGCGGTGCGGCAGCAGGCGCACGTCGGCGGTCATGTGCGCGCCGTGGGTGGCGTCCGGGTCGTCGCCGGCATCCTTGACGATGACGGCGTGGGCGATGCGCGCTTCGCCTTCGCCGTCGATGCGTCCGTCCTGCACGACGAAGGTGACGTCCTTGCCCATCGGCAGCCGGCACACCACGCTTTGCGGCACCTCGCCGCCAACCAGCCCCAGCGTCGCCGCGCGCGCCGCCGCCGCCGAGCAGGCGCCGGTGGTGAAACCGGTGCGGTTGCCGCGGTTGCGCCTGGCGTCGCCCTTGCGAATCTTGGGCGTGTCAGAGGAATCCTCGGATTCACTCATGTTGCCGCAGGGCCGCCCCAAGGCAACATGCGCCCCCGTGGGGGGGCAGCGAACGACGTGAGCGTGGGGGGCTAATCATGCGCGATTCTGTTCGGTCTCGGCCAGCGACAGCAAGGCATGAATCGCGGCGACGACCAGGGTCGAGCCGCCCTTGCGGCCGCGTATCGCGATCCAGGGCGTGTCGGAGAGCGTCATCAGCAACTCCTTCGACTCGGCCGCCGACACGAATCCCACCGGCATGCCGACGACCAGCGCCGGGCGCACGCCTTCCTCGCGGATCAGGCGCACCAGTTCGATCAGCGCCGTCGGCGCGTTGCCGATGCCGACGATGGCGCCGTCGAGCCTGCCTTCGCGCCTGGCCTTGCGCATCGCCTGCACGGCGCGGGTGCTGTTCTCCGCCTTGGCCTGCTCGATCACGTCGGCGTCGGAAATGTAATGGTGCGTGGTCATGCCGAAATGCCTGAGGCGCGGCTTTGACAAGCCGACGCAGATCATCTCGACATCGGCAACGACGGGCGTGCCGCCCTTCTGCACGGCGGCCAGGCCGGCGGCCATCGCCCGCGGATGAAAGGCGGTGAGGCCGTTGAACTCGAAATCGGCATTGGCGTGGATCATGCGCCGCACCAGCGGCCACTGCTCGGCGGTGTAGGCGTGCGGGCCGGCCTCGGCATCGATGATGGCAAACGAGTCGTGCTCGATGGCACGGCCGGCGGCGGTGATCTGTTCGGTGACGGTATTGGCAGTCATGGCTTCAGGCGGGAACGTGGGGGTGGATGCTATCGTGGTGGTGGTGTTCGTGCTCGTGACCATGCGCTGCCCCGGTGGCCGTATGGCTGTGATCGTGCAGGTGTTCGGCCTCGGCGGCTGCGCGGTACTTGCAGCCGTCGCATTCGAGCAGGCCGCCTTCGGGCAGTTCGTGGCCGGCGACCTTGGCGTCGAGCAAGTCGAAGATGCCCTTGTCGAAGCCGAAATGGGTGCCCAGGGCAAAGGCGATGCCCGGATACTGCACTTTCAGGCGCTCGACCTGGGACTTGATGCGCTCCATCAGCACGCCGGTGAACAGATAGACCGGCACGATGCAGACCTGCGTCATGCCCAGCCGGGACTGGCGCTGCACCACGGTTTCCAGCCGCGGCCAGGTGATGCTGGTGAAAGCGAGGTCGACCAGTTCGTGCTCGTTGTCCTCGAATATCCAGCGCGCCATTTTTGCCAGTTCGCCGTTGGCGCCGGCATCCGACGAGCCACGGCCGAGCAGGATCACGCCGGTGGTGCGCGGGTCGGGCATGTCCAGCGCCTTCATCAGGCGGTCGAGCTGGCCTTGCAGCACGGCGAGGATTTCGCGCCCCATGCCGAGGTGGCGGGTGACGAGGAATTCGACCTTGGGATGGCTCAGGCGCGCGGCGTTCAGCGCGGCCGGCAGTTCCATCTTGACGTGGCCGGCGGCGTTGAGGATGAAGGGTATGACCAGCACGCGCCTGGCGTTCTTGGCGGCGCGGTCCATGCCTTCAGTGAGCAGCACGTCGGCGTGCTCGATGAAGCAGACTTCGATGCGCCAGTCGGGATGGCGCTGGCGCCAGTCGGCGGCGAAACGCTGGATCTCCTTGTTGCCTTCCTGGTTGCGCGAGCCGTGGCCGACCAGCAGGAGCGTGGTTGAGTTATCCATGGGCGGCCTTGCGAAAGCGGTGGGTGAAGGTGGGGTCGTAAAGTTTCGAACGGGCGAGGTCGGGCCAATCGGCGGCGCCCAGCGTCGGGCTGGCGATGATCATGGCCTGGCTGCCGATCTTCTCGGCCTGGCATTTCTTCTTGATGTCGGCGAGAGTGCCGCGAATGATCTTTTCCGCGCCGGGCCAGCTCGCCTTCTGCACCACAAGGATGGGCGCATTCTCGTCCCAGCCGGCGGCGCGCAATGCTTGCTGGACTTCATGCAGCAGTGTGATGGAAAGGAAAATGCACAGAGTGGTCTTGTGGGCCGCCAGCGACTCCAGATCCTCCCCCGGCGGCATCGGCGTACGCCCGGCGACGCGGGTCAGGATCACCGTCTGCGTCACTTCGGGCAGGGTCAGCGTCTCCGCCGCCGCTGCTGCTGCCGCCATGGCCGACGACACGCCCGGCACGACTTGCCACTCGACGCCGGCGGCCGTCAGCGGCCGGGTCATTTCGATCAGCGCGCCATACAGGCCGGGGTCGCCGGTCTGCAGGCGGACGACGGTGGCATGGCGGCCGCACTGCTCGATTAGCCACGCGGTCATTTCCTCCAGCGTCATGTCCTTGGAGTCTCGAATCGCGCAGCCCGGCGGCGCGAAGCGCGTCGCCGCCCGATCGACCAGCGAGCCGGCATACAGGATGGCGCCGGCGCGGGCGAGCAGATCGCGGCCCTTGACCGTGATCAGGTCCGGATCGCCCGGTCCCGCGCCGACGAACCAGACCCGGCCAGGCACGCCGGCAAACTCAAGCTGCAACGGAGTTGTACAAGCGTTTGTCGACAGCGGCGGAACGCTTGAGGGCGTGCAGGGACTTGGCTCCCGCCAGCACGGCCAGATCGATCAGCGGTTCGGCGATGATGACGAGCAGGTAGGCGCCGCCAAAAGAAGCGACATTCGCCAGGTTCTCGGCGCCGAACCCTTGTCCATAGAACGCCCAGAACGCCACCCAGGCGATGACGCCGCCCTGATAGGCCGCCGAGAGCTTCAGCGTCTGGCCGTAGGAAAGGTCGACGTAGGCGGTGTGCGCGGGAATGATCTTTTTCGCCAGCACGCCCATGACGAAGATCGGCGCCAGCAAGGTGGTCAGGTTGATCGCGTACTGAGGCAGGTCGGCGGGGGCGAAGAACAGGCCCTGAACCAGCAGGCCGCCGGCCAGGCCGATGGCCGCCGGCGCCAGGCCGAAAAACAAAAAGAGCGTGGTGCCCAGGATCAGGTGCACTTCCGAGACGCCGACCGGGTAGTGAAAGAACACCTCGAAGAAACAGAAGACCATCAGCGCGGCCAGGACGCTGCGCGCCAGCAGGGTGCCAAGCCCGTTCTCGCGAACAAAATCGGCGGCCGCCTTGACGGTTGCCCCGGCAGCAACCGCGGCCGTGCCATAACTGAGAATCATTTTTGCGCCGTCGACGACGCCCGCTTCGATATGCATGTTTGAACTCCTTGACCATATAACAACGAATCGCTGGACCCGTGAAGCTCAAGGATTTCTGGCGGAACAATGAGGCGTTCGCCAGCCTTCGCCCGCACCCCGGGGTTCAACGCCAAATGTTTGGGCCGGTCTTCTGGCTTGCCGTCGATCTTCCCCGCGCCTTCCCGTATCGAACAATACAGTGGCAGTAGCGGAGTCGTCAGGCTTACAGCAGCGGGGGCTGCGCCGGAATGACTGGTTGCCCAGCTTCACCGGCTTCCCGTTTCACCCGCCCCAAGTCAATAGGGCAAGGCACCCAAAACGCCGCCATCTTATGCCAAAACTTTCCCGTCGTGTTGCGCCGCCGGGGAAAGGTTGGCGGCACCTTCGTGCACACAGTTGCGGTACGAATGTATCATCGGCACTTCCGCTACGCTACGGCCCGGGGATCGGACAAATGCGTACGGCATCGTGGATGGCTGCTATGGAGGAACGTCGCGCGCTCACTGTCGGCTATCGAGCGAAATCTCCAGTGTCGGGTCATGGCCGAACTGAGACAACCTCCTGAGGCAGTTCCAGGCGCGCAATGCTCACACGGATTGTCAGAATCGGAAGAACGCCTTAGCGGATGTGACTTTGCCGGCGTTGAGCTTGAGGTCGCAGGTATGGCGGGACATGTTCGGGTCCGTGGTTACACGAAGCAATCCCTCCCGCTCAACGATCTCCAACCCGCTCCTGGCGGCAAGTTCCTTTGCCTCCGACATTGACTTGCCGATCAATTCCTGACTGCAGAAATCCTTAACGGCCTGGCCGCCAAATCGCACATAGGCAATGACAGCGATATAACTTCCAAGGCAGACAAGCGTTGCAAGCAACAACACCGCCCACAAGACCTTCTTTTTGCTGCGGCTGCCACCGGTGGCGGATTGCCCAGTTTTGTTGAGTGACGGATCGGATTCCGGCAACCCAGTCATGCGCAATCCATCCAGTCTGCGGCGAGTTGCAATGCCGCTTGCAGGGATTGTTGCGCGGCCGTGCTGAGGCCTTCGCCGAGTTCGAAGCGTTCGCCGCGGATTGCCAGCAGCCAGCAGGGCGGCGGCTCGCCGCCGTCGATGTCGGCGTAGACCTTGAGCACCGCCTGCGGGCTCATGGCGTGGGTGGTGAAGCTGGCGTCGCGCGCCGCCTTGATGCGGACCAGCGAGCAGGGCGCCAGCGCATCGACGCTGGCATCGACGAACAGTACACGGCGGCGGCCTTGCAGGTCGAGCGCGTGTTCCATCTGCAACTGGAAATCGGTCAGGCATTCGACCTCGCCCCATTCCGGTTGGCGCGCCGCGAGGGCGGTGAAATGCTCGACGAACAGCGGGCCCAGCGCGTCGTCGCCGCGGCTGGGATTGCCCCAGCCGAAGATCAGCGTCGGCGCAGTCAAGGCAGTTCGCGAGTCTCGCGCGTCAGGCCGCGGTGATCGCGCGTTGCCGCGTCGATCACCGTGCCGTCAGCGCCAACTATGGCGACTTCGAGCGGCATCTGCCCCAGCGCGTGGGTGGCGCAGGATAGGCAGGGGTCGAAGGCGCGGATCGCGATCTCGATGTGGTTGAGCAGGCCTTCGGTGATCTCGACGCCGTCGAGGTATTGCTTGGCCACTTCGCGCACCGCGGTGTTCATCGCCTGGTTGTTGTGCGTGGTGGAGACGATCAGGTTGGCGCGGATCACCAGGTCGTTCTCATCGACACGGTAGTGGTGGATCAGCGTGCCGCGCGGCGCCTCGATGACGCCGACGCCGCGTTCCTGGCGGGAGCCGGTCGCCATCAAATCGTGGCCCGTGATGTCGTCGTCGTGCAGCAGGTCCTTGATGTTTTCCGCCGCGTGCAGCATTTCGATCATGCGCGCCCAGTGGTAGCCCAGCGTCGCCCCGGTGACGCTGCCGCCGTCGTAGGCCATGAATTCCTGACGCTCCATGTCGGCCAGCGGGGTCGGGATGCTGTCGCATTGCGTGACGCGGGTCAGCGGCCCGACGCGGTAGGAGCCGTCTTCCGGACCGAGCGACTTGAAGAAGGGGAACTTCATGTAGGACCAGGGCTTGACGTCCTCGGCGATGACGTCCCAGTAGCGGCCGTAGTCGAAATGGTCGAACAGGGTCTTGCCCTCGACGTCGCGCGCGCGCAAGGCCCCGTGATACAGGTCCATGGCGCCGTCGGAGCGCACCAGGCACATGCCGGCCGAGCGGAAGCGGCCGAAGGCGTTGTATTCGGCCAGGTTCTGCTCGAACAACTGGCGGATCATGCCGACTGCATCACGGCTCCAGGCCACCATCTGGTAGATGTCCTTGAGCAGCGCGGCACGTTCCTCGGGCGAGAGCGATTTGTTCACGCCGCCGGGAACCGAGCCGGTGCCATGCACGCGCTTGCCGGCCGTCATGCGGATCACTTCCTGGCCGAACTTCCTGAGCAGCACGCCCTTCCTGGCGATTTCGGGATGCGCGGCGACGACGCCGACGATGTTGCGCTGGGCCAGGTCCGAGCCGAAGCCGAACAGCAGATCGGGCGAGGCGAGATGGAAGAAGTGCAGGGCGTGCGATTGCAGGATCTGGCCGTAGTGCATCAGGCGGCGCACCTTCTCGGCGGTCGGCGTCAACTGCTTGACGCCGAGCATCATGTCCAGCGCCTTCGATGCGGCGAGGTGGTGCGAGACCGGGCAGATGCCGCACAGGCGCTGCACCATGACCGGCACTTCCCAGTAGGGGCGGCCCTGGATGAACTTCTCGAAGCCGCGGAATTCGACGATGTGCAGGCGCACCTGGTGCACCTTGTTGTCGTCGTCGAGCAGGATCGTGACCTTGCCGTGGCCCTCGACCCGCGACACGGGATCGATGGCGACGCGGCGGAGTTTTTCGGGGGATAGTGCGGTTTCGAGTTCAGACATGGAATTTACCTCTAAGACTGTAGGAGCGAGCTTGCTCGCGAAAATGGCGTATCGCGAGCAAGCTCGCTCCTACGGGGAATCCACTATCTCGTGGTCAATTAAGGCTCAGTCATAGTGCAGCAGGCCGTGGCCGAGGGTCGGCGTGCGGCCGGCGAGCAGGTCGGTCAGCAGTTTCCAGATCGCGTCGGCCGGCGGCGGGCAGCCGGGCAGGAAGTAATCCACCTTCACGACCTCGTGGATCGGATGCACCTTGTTCAGCGGCAGCGGCAGTTCCGGATCGTTGGGGATGCCGCCGTGGGACGTCAGGTATTCGGTCTGGTACACCTCTTCGAGCACGTCGCGCAGGTCGAGATGATTGCGCTGCGCCGGCAGGCCGCCGTTGATCGCGCAGGCGCCGACGGCAACCAGGATCTTGCAGTGGCTGCGGAACTCGCGCAGCACGTGCACGTTCTCGGCGTTGCACAGGCCGCCTTCGATCAGGCCCAGATCGCAGGGGCCGCAGTGCTTGATGTCGGTCAGCGGCGAGCGGTCGAATTCGACCAGTTCGAGCAGCTTGAGGATGCGCTCGTCGATGTCGAGCAGCGACATGTGACAGCCGAAGCAGCCGGCCAGGCTGGTGGTGGCGACGCGGAGCTTTTTTACCGGAGCGGTGTTCATGGGCGCATTCATGGTGCCTTCTCCTTGACCTGCGCGCTGATCGGCGACTTGTCGTAGCGGCGTTCGCCGATTGGCACGGCGAAACCCTTGCGCTTCTCCAGGATCACGCCGACCGGGCAGATGCTGGCGGCGCGGTCGGTCAGCGCGAAATCGGTGTCGGCGAGCTTGCCGGATTCGCTGTTGATGTGGATGCGGCGGCCGAGGATGCCGCGCCCGCCCATGGCGAAGACGTGCTTGCCATCGACCTCGCGCGAGGCCGTGACGCAGAGGCTGCACATGATGCAGCGGTTGAAGTCGAGCAGCACGTCGGGATGCGAGGCATCGACCGGGCGGTCGGGATAGAACATGTCGAAGTGCGGCGACATCATCTTCAGTTCGTAGGCCGTGGCCTGCAGCGCGCAGTTGCCGCTTTTCTCGCAGGAAGGGCAGAAGTGGTTGCCTTCGACGAAGAACATCTGCAGCATCGTGCGGCGCTTGTCGTCGAGTTCGACCGTGCGGTTCTCGACTTCCATGCCGGGCTGGGCTTCCAGGGTGCAGGCCGAACCGAAGCGCCCATTGACCTTGACCGTGCATAACTTGCAGGAGCCGTGCGCCGCGAAATCCGGGTGCCAGCACAGATGGGGGATGTAGACGCCATGCTGGGTGGCCGCCTGCATCACGGTTTGTCCCTGGCGGAAGGGAATTTCTTCGCCGTCGAGCTGGAAGATGTTCATGCTTCGCCCCCATTCTGCAAATGCGCGGCGGCATCGTCGCGGCCGGTCATCTGGCGCGCCTGCGACAGGGCGGCGTCGAGATCGAAGGCCGGTTCGTAGTCGAGCGACTTGAGCCGGCGCTCGTAGGCGGGGCGGAACTTGTTCAGCGTGTCGAACACCGGGTTGCAGGCGGAATTGCCCAGTCCGCAGTGGCTGGCGCCCTGCATCAGGCGGTGCAGCTTGAACAGTTCGTCGATGTCATAGGGCGAGCCGTGGCTTTTCGCGATCTTGTCCATCATGTTCTTGACCAGCGTGGTGCCGACCCGGCAGGGGGTGCAGAAGCCGCAGGATTCGTGGGCGAAGAAGTGGGCGAAGTTGCGCGCCACTTCGAACATGTCGCGCGTCTCGTCGAAGATCATGAAGGCGCCGGCGGTGGGCAGGTCCTCGAAGGCGATCCTGCGGCCGAATTCGTCTTCGGCGACGCAGATACCCGACGGCCCTGAGATCTGCACCGCTTGCGAATCGGTGGCGCCGCAGTCGTCCAGCACCTGGCGCACGCTGACGCCGTAGGGATATTCGTAGATGCCGGGCCGTTCGCAATCGCCGCTGACCGAGAGCAGTTTGGTGCCGGTGGATTTTTCGGTGCCGTGCTGCGCATACCAGGCGCCGCCATGCGCGGCGATCAGGCAGGAGGCGGCCAGGGTCTCGACGTTATTCACCGTGGTCGGCTGGTCGAGATAACCATGGGTGACGGGGAAGGGTGGGCGAATGCGCGGCCGGCCCGGCTTGCCTTCCAGCGATTCGATCAGGGCCGATTCCTCGCCGCAGATGTAGGCGCCGGCGCCGAGGTGGATCTCGATGTCGAATTCGAAGTCGCTGCCGAGGATGTTCTTGCCCAGGAGGCCGGCCGCTCGCCGTGCCGCCAGCGCCAACTCCAGCGGCTCCAGCAGGTAGCGGTACTCGCCGCGCAGATAGAGCAGACCCTTTTTTGCGCCGACCACCAGGCCGGCGATGCTCATGCCCTCGAACACCAGGTCGGCGTAGGAGGTGAGCAGCACGCGGTCCTTGAAGGTGCCGGGCTCGCCTTCGTCGGCATTGCAGACTACGTAGTGCGCCGGATAGGCGCCGTTGCCGGGCGCGTTGCGGCAGGCTTCCCATTTGAGGCCGGTCGCAAAGCCGGCGCCGCCGCGGCCGCGCAGGCGCGCATCCTTGATCTCGGCCAGGGTCTGTTCCGCGCCGCGTTCCAGCGCGGCAGACAGCGCCTGGCCGGGAACGAGATCGTGCGCCAGCAGGATGTCGCGGCGGCGAATGTTGTCCTCGACCGCGAACCAGTCGGCCGGCCATTCGGCGACGGGAACTTCGCTGCGGATCAGGCCGACCATTTCGCCCAGGCGCGTCTGGCTCATGCCGGTGACGGCGCGGTAATTCACCAGCAGCGCAGGACCCTGGTCACCCATGCCGGTGCAGGAGGTGGTGTTCACGCTGACCAGGCCGTCTTCCGAGACGCGGCCGGGTTCCAGCCAGAGCTTCTTGCACATCGCGTCGATCAGCTCGCCGTTGCCCAGCATGCGGTCGGTGATGTTGTCCGACCAGAGCACGCAGTATTTCCCGCGCGGCCGGGTGTGGAAGAAGCTGTAGAAGGAGGCGGTGCCGCTGACCTCTGCGCGCGGCCAGCCGATCGCGGCGGCGATATGGGTCAGTGTGGCGGGGGCGAGCCAGCCCAGCTGTTCCTGGGTCTCGCGCAGGATCTGCACGAGCCGCGTACCGTCGCGGCGATGGCGTTCGAGGGCAGCGTCGATGGTGTCGGTGTCGGACATGGAAGAACCTCGGAGGAGATGCTGGGCGCATTGTTACTGCGATGCAGCATAGTTCAATTGTGTTACGGCAGCTTAACCTGCGTCAACTAAGGTCACGGCCACCCGTCGGCCACCCGTCGGCCACCCGTCGGCCCTTTGCGGCGAACTGCGCGAAGTAAAGGAATAGCAGAGTTTCGTCGGCGCGGCAGCTTTTTCAATGCTGCTCTGCTAGGATTTCGCCTCAAACGCCTCGGCCCGCCAAACCCCAGCCATGACTGACGACAGCCCCTTTGCCGCACTGGGCAACACCCGAGACACCGGCGAGGTGGAGGCGCAGGTGGGCGAGATCATCCTGGCCTTTGCGCCCGGACACGACTTGCAGCGCGTTGCCGATGCCTTCGCCCTGCTCGATCGGGCTTTCGACGGCGAGTTGCCGGGCTACCAGAAACTCAAGACCCTGTATCACAACCGTACCCATACCAACGAGGTGGTGCTGTGCACCGCACGCATGCTGCATGGCCTGCATCTGGCCGGCCAGGGACTCGATGCCGACCATATCGACGCCGCGCTGATCGGTGCCCTGATGCACGATGTCGGCTATCTGATGAGCGATGACGAGGCCAGCGGCACCGGCGCCCAATTCACCGATAGCCATGTCCTGCGCGGCGTTGAATTCACACGAACGCACCTGGTCTGGCTGCCTCCCGAGTTGCTGGAAGCCACGACGCGGGTGATCCTGCTCACCGACCACCGCAAGCACCCGGGCTGGGTCAAGTTCGACAACCTGCAGCAGCAGCGCGCCGCCTACGCCACGGCCACGGCCGACCTGATCGGCCAGATGGCCAATCGCGAATACCTCGAGCGCGTGCTGCTGCTCTATTTCGAATTCGAGGAGGCGCAGATGGGCGGCTTCGCCGACATCCACGACCTGCTGGAAAAGACCACAGCCTTCTATCGCATGACCAAGGGTCGGCTCGACCAGGATCTGATGGGGCTTTCGACCCACCTGGCCCAGCATTTCGGCCGGCAGACCGGAGCCCAGCGGAACTTCTACCAGGAATCGATAGAGCGCAATCTCGCCTACCTGGAGCAGGTCGTGAAGACCGAGCGCAAGCAGCGGCTGGACCGGCTCAAGCGCGGCGGTGTCGTCGAGAAGCTGCGCGGCATGAAGGACCGGAACTGAGAGGCGCTGAGATGGAACGCATCACGATTTCGCTCGATGCCGAGCTGGCCGCCGAATTCGACCGGCTGATTGCCGAACGCGGCTATCGCAACCGCTCCGAAGCGGTGCGCGATCTGCTGCGCGCGCAGCTTGAGGAGGCGCGGCAGAAGCGTGGCGAGACGACCAATTGCGTCGCCAACCTGTCCTACGTGTACAACCATCACGAGCGCGACCTGGCCGAGCGCTTGACCAGCTTGCAGCATGGACAACACGATCTGACCCTGGCCACCCTGCATGCCCATCTCGATCACGATAACTGCCTCGAAAGCGTGCTCCTGCGCGGGCCCACGGCCGCGGTACGCAGCTTTGCCGATGCGCTGATCGCCGAGCGCGGCGTGCGTCACGGCCAGCTCAACCTGATCGACGTCGAGGTCGATGCCGGGCGTGCCCACGGCCACGGCTACCGGCCCGCAGGCAGCGGCCATGGCCATGTGCACCTGAAGCCTAAAACCTAATGCAGTGCCTGGGGAACGGCTTTCCATCGTGGGGCTGACTCATCGTGGGGCGGACAGTAGGGCGGACTTCAGTCCGCCGATCCACCGCTGGCCGGCTAAAGCCGGCCCTACACCGCCAATCCACCGCTGGCCGGCTAAAGCCGGCCCTACAGGGGGTGTCCGCTAGCATGGTCGAACCCGATCATCTGGTTTTCGCCGCGCATGACCTCGATGGCGGCGCCGCCTGGCTGGAGCAGCACCTGGGCGTGGCTCTTTCGGCCGGCGGCCGGCACGCACGCATGGGCACGCACAATCGCCTGCTGGGTCTGGGCGATAACTTCTACCTCGAACTGATCGCCATCGACCCGACCGCGCCGCCGCCGGGACGGCCGCGCTGGTTCGCGCTCGACCGCTTGCCGGCGCAGGACCGTCCGCGCCTGATCCACTGGGCGGCGCGCAGCAATGACATTTCGCGCGATGCCGCCGCCAGTAGCGAAGACCTGGGCGAGATCCTGTCCATGGAGCGCGGCGACTACCGCTGGCACATCAGCGTGCCGGCCGACGGGCACCTGCCGGGCGACGGTCTGGTGCCGACGCTGATCCAGTGGGACGTGCCGTTTCATCCGGCGCAGCGTCTGCCCGATGCCGGCTGCCGCCTGATGAAGCTGGAAGGCTTCCATCCGCAGCCGCAGCGGATCAGGACGGCGCTGGCCAGCGTCGGCCTCGGTTCACGCCTGGACGTGCATGCTTGCGCCGCCGCAGAACCGGCGCAACTGGTGGCCTACTTGCGCACTGATCGAGGTCTGGTCGAACTCGACTGAAGCCGCCTCAGTTCGCCGTGCCCGCGCTCAGCCGCGTGTCGCGCGCCAGCCAGTTGCCGACCAGGAAACTGGCGCCGAGCAGGACGATGACTGCCGCGCCCACCAGCACTTCCTTGCCTTCGTACCATTGCGAAACGTCGGCGCGCAGCCAGCGCGCCAAGCCGAAACCGGCCACGGCAAAACTGATCGCGGCAACCATCAGGCCCATGACGCGCGAGGCGATGCGCGCACGGTGATCGGCGCGGCGCAGCAGGCGGGCGATCCAGAGCCCATTGGCGCCGTCCGCCAGCAGCATGCCGGCGGTGAAGGCCAGGCCCAGCATCAGGGTATGGGCGATGCCGCCATGCTGGGTGGCGGTGACGGCAAACAGCGCGGCCTGGCTCAGGGTATCGAAGGACAGCGCGAACAGCGCACCGACCGCGGCGATCGCCAGCGGATGCGAAGTGGCCTGCAGGCGGCGCAGCAGGCCGGCCTTGATGCCTACGGTGACCACCATCGCGTCGGCCGGCGCGGTCAGCACGGCGCGCAGGTTGAGCGTGCCGAGCAAGCAGAGGAAGCCGATCGAAATCCAGGTGCCGAGGTCTTCCATCCACGCCGGTACCTGCCAGGCGCTGGATGCCAGGCCGACGCCGAGCGCGATCAGCATGACCACGGCACCATGGCCGAGGGAAAACAGCGAACCGCACCAGCGCGCGCGCGCCGGGGCAAAACGCAGGTTATGGCGCGTCAGGCCGTCGATCGCGGCGAGGTGGTCGGCGTCGAGTCCGTGCTTGGCGCCGAGGATGAAAACCAGGGCGAGCAGGGCGATCCATTCGTTGAGGCTTTCCATCGGCGCTGACCTTTCCTTGGGGCGATATGAAGTTTAGTGAAAACTTCATACAAAATCCATGCCCGCCCGGTGGCGCGCTGAAAAGTGCTTGTGATCAACTGCCTGCGGAAATCTCGCGCTCGCGCGGTGGTTAGCGGCTATGCGCCGATCGCTCCCGGCTATCCGGTTCGGCCTTCATTGGGCGACTCCGCGCAGCACCCGGATGTGCCCGATGAGAGGCGCAAACAGCGGTTCGAGGTGGCGCCGCATCAGCGGTCCGATCGCGCTGGTGCGGGTCAGGATGGGCATCGCGGCCTCATTCGAGATGCGCGACAGGGCGGCCATGGCCTCGATTTCGCGACCCAGTTCTGCGGACAGGTCGGCCGGGATTTCGAGCTCGCGCAGCGGCGCGAAATAGTTGCCGAGGATGTCGAGCAGTAGATACACAGTCTCGTGCGTCGGCGGCTTGTCGAGGACCAGTTCGGCGGCTGCGAGGAAGCTCTGACCGCTCGACGCACGGCAGCGCACCAACTGCCGTGCCCAGGGATCCCCGGCCGCCGCGCGTGCCTGCAGTTGTGCCGGAATGGAGAGTTCCGCGCCGGCCGGCAGGGCATCGGGCCGATGCTCCAGAAAGCCGATGAAATAGTGCGGCCGGCGCCTGGCCTTGGCCCACAGTTGTTCGCTGGCCGCGGCGTCGAGCAGGCCGGCACCGATCACGGCGCGGATCGAGTTCATCGCCAGGACCGGGTCTTCCTCGAAGGGCAGATGCTCGATCAGGAAGCCCGCCAGCACCGGGCCCATCGCACCCGCGCGCACGGCGGCATGGCCAAGCATGTAGCGCGCTACCTCCATGGTCGGCAAGGCCCACCAGGCGCGGCGCGCCAGTTCGTCGCTGAGCGTCGGCGCCAGCGCCACGGCGGTCACCGCCTCGGGTTCGCCGAGCTTGAGCAGGGCGGCCAGATTCTTCGGGCTGGCGTGGCCCATGCGCGTCCAGCGCCGCAGATGCACCGGGTAGCCGCCGGGCGAATCGAGCGCATGGCCGCCGAGCAGTTCGCGCACGCGCATCACGTAAAGGTCGGCGCGGCAGTTGCGATGCAGGCTGATTTTCGCCTCGCCTTTGGGTGTCAGCGCGTGCAGGGTCATCGCGCCCTCGTCGATGCGCACGGCATGGAGTTCGCCGGCCAGCAGCACGTTGAGGCGCAGCGCGTCCTCGGGGGCCAGGTCTGCGGTTTTCAATTGAGCTGGATCCTCCGACCCCAGGGCACCGGCGCCTTGCCCTTGATCAGCCACAGCACCGGGTAGTAGGGCGCCAGCTTGGGGAACTCGGCTTCGCCGTCGGTGAAATACAGCAGTGCGTCGGGATGTGCGCCCTCGCGCTCCAGCCACTCGAACACCGGGGCGAAGGCGGTGCCGCCGCCGCCCGCGAACTTGCGCGGCAGGCGCAGTTCCTGCCAGGGCTCGCAGACCCAGGGTGCGTCGGGCGCCAGCGCCGCGTCGCAGGCCAGCAGCGTGATGCGCACCGGCAGCGTGCCCTTGATCGCGTTGAGTTCGCCGACGAACTGCGCCAGGTCGGTATCGCTGATCGAGCCCGAAGTGTCGAGCGCGACGAAAATGTCGCCGGCATGGCTGCGCAGGCTCGGCCAGAGCACATCGCTGGAAGACTCCCCGCTGCGCCGCGACGGCCGCAGCCAGCTGTAGTCGTCGCGCGCGGCCTGCGACAGGTATTGCGCCAGCGCGGCGCGCCACGACACCTGCGGCGCCAGCGCGGATTCGGCGAGCCGCGCCAGGTTGCCCGAAAGCTTGCCGGCTTCACGGGCGCGCTGTGCCGCCCCGGCCAGGTGGCGCTGCCACTGCTGCTGCAACTGCTCCTTTTCCCTGGCAGTGAGCGGCGGCGGGATGTCGTGAGGCGCGTCCACCGTATCGCCAGCGGCAACTCTTGGCGGCGTCTCACCATCTCCATCGGCGGGCGTGGCGGCCGCGCTGCCGGTGCCGCTGTCTTCATCGCCGTTCTGGTCCTCGTCCAGGCCGCCCCGGCCTCCCTCGTCGCCGTCCCAGACATGGTCGTCGAGGGTTTCCTGGTCGAGGCTGTCGTCGAGGCAGGGGTAGATCTCCTCGGCGGCCATGCCGCGATACACGGAGAGCACCTGCGAGCCCAGCGGCGGCTTGAGGCCTTCGTCGATCAACAGCGGGTTGATGGCGAAATCGCAGGCCAGGTCCCAGGTGCGCTGGACGCGGTGGCCGCGCCGGGCGAAATGGCCGAGCGCGCAATGCAAGGCCTCATGGGCCAGGGCGAACTGCAGTTCGGCGCTGCTCAGCGAGCCTATCCATTGCGGGTTGAAGTACAGCTTGCGCGCGTCGGTGGCCGTGGTGCGGCACCAGGGGCCGGCCGCGACCAGCGGCAGGCGCAGCACCAGTGCGCCGAGAAAGGGTTTGTCGAGGATCAGTTTCGCTCGCGCCGACGCAAGCTTGGCCGCGGCGCCGGCGGCCGGCGTGGCCGCCACCTCACTCATAGAGCATGACGTCGGCCACCGCGTTGGCCCAGCCGGCGAACTGCGGCACCGCGAAGAGTTTCGAGCCGATGCCGCGATGCATGTCGGACACCAGCATCACACCCATTTCCCGCAGCGGCATGCGCTGCGCATAGTCGAGGATGTTGCCCCAGACCTGCGGCGCCTGCGGCGTGCCCTTGGCGCGCAGGGCGCGGCCCGCCAGCGCGGCGGCCACCGCATATTGCAGGTCGATTTCGGCCGGCACCGCGGCGTCGCGGCCCTCGACGATGGCGTCGAGGTCCGGCAGGCGGTCGAGGCTCTCGATCCAGGCCGCGCATTCGACTCCGGCGGCATGGCCGACGCAGGCCGCCAGCGCGCCGGCGAGCATTTCCGGATGGTCGCCGAACTTCTTCAGCGCGCGATGGGCGAACTCCCAGGAACGCGGACTGGGGAAGGCCATTTCGCCGGCCAGGGTGCGCGCCGGATCGAAATTGAAAATCAGCTCGGGCTTGAAGCGCAGGAAGCCGACCAGCCGCTCGTCGATGCCGTTGGCGTAGGCCCAGAGGGCCCAGTCGTCGAGGTTGACCTCGACCTCGAAGTGCGAGAAGCGGTTGGCCAACGGCGCCGGCATGGCGTAAGTGACGCCGCGGTCGCCCTGGCGGTTGCCGGCGGCGAAGATCGCCCAGCCGTCGGGAATGCGATAGTCGCCGAGGCGCCGGTCGAGGATCAACTGATAGGCGGCCGCAGCCACGGCGGGCGGCGCCGAGGTGATCTCGTCGAGGAACAGCACGCCGCGTGGGCCGTGGCGCTCGGCATTGGGCAGCAGGGCCGGCACCGCCCACTCGACCGTGTCGCCGACGCGGAAGGGGATGCCGCGCAGGTCCGAGGGCTCCATCTGCGACAGGCGGATGTCGATCACCGGGGCCGCATTGCGCGCGGCGACCTGGGCCACGATCTGCGACTTGCCGACGCCGGGCGGGCCCCAGAGCATGACCGGCGTGTGGTGGCCATCGGCGGTGCTGAGGAATTCGCGTTCGAGGACGAAAGTGAGTTGGGCGGGGCGCATGGGCATGGTCGGGTGTCGGTTGGCGGTCGGGAAGGCCGGCGCTACAGCCAGGAAGAATGCTGCCGCAGGCGATATCTAATTTGTCGGATAGCCTAAACGAAATTCCTGCCGATCCATCAAAAACATATTTTTATCAATGAGTTGAAAAAAGTAATCAGGGATTGACGGATAGCCGTAGCGACGCGGTCCGCAGGCCTTGCAACACCCGTCGTCAGATATCGCCGCTGTTATTGAAATACTTAGGACGCGCGGTATGTGCTAAGGTCGCCGCCCCTCGACCATGACTGCCTTGCATGCCCGCCAAGCCCATTTCCGCTGACTTACCGCAAGGCGAACTGCTCGACCGCTTCGACAGCGGAACCCTGCAACGCGGCGCTGCCTACGCAGCGGAAGGGCGTGTGCGCGTCAAGCGCGTCGAGCACGCAACGGACGAAATCCACGTCGAGGCCGAGGTTCAGGGCACCCGCAAGCGTCCCTACGAAGTCGACCTGTGGCTGGAAACCGATCCGGGCGGCGCGATTGTCGATGTCGACAATTCCTGCATGTGCCCCATGCAGGAGAACTGCAAGCATGTCGTGGCGGTGTTGCAGATACTGCAGCAGAGCGCGGATCTTGGCGGCCTGTTCGGCCACGGCGGCGCGGTCCAGGGGCAACAGGGCGACTACCCGGAACCCAGCGCTGCGACGCTCGACTGGCTGGGTTCCCTCGATAAGCCGGAGATGCCCAGGCCGACGCCGCTGCGCTCCCAGCCGCGGGTGGTCTATCTGCTGCAGCCGGGCACCGCGCCCAGTCTTTCCCTGGGCAAGAGCCGGCCGCTGAAGAAAGGCGGCTTCGGCAAACCGGCGATCTACCGGCCGCAGCCCTACGATCTGGGCGCTGCGCGCAGCCATCGCGATTTCATCCTCGACGAGGATATCCCGCCCTTGCGCCTGTTCCTGGCGCTGCAGGCCGGCGGCGGCTACTTCTACAACGAAGCCGTGGACCTCAGCGGCGAGACCGGTGCCCTGCTGTTGCGGCTGGCCTTGCGCACGGGACGCCTGTATCTCGATGGCCTGGTTGAACTGCCGCTTGCCACCGGCGCGCCGCGGCCCCTGGGTTTGTTGTGGACCCACAACTCGGCCGGCCTGCAGCAACTGAGCTTCGATCTGCCGCCGGAATTGCAGATGATCCCGACCTCGCCGCCGTTCTATCTGGACACGGCAGGCCGCATGGTCGGCGAATTGCAGTCGGAGCTGTCCGATCATTTATTGCAGCAGCTGCTGCAGGCGCCGCCGCTGAACGAAGCCGACGCGCCCATGGTGCGTCAGCGACTGGCGCAATTGGCGCGCGAGCGTCAGGTGCCGCTGCCGCTGCCCGATGCACCGGAGGCCGTCGCCGCTGGCAAGCCGAGCGCGCGCCTGGTGCTGACCCAGGGCCGCTTCCGCCATCTCGCCATGAACCGCCTGCACGACGACCTGGCGCTGGCCGTGCTGCACTTCGACTATCCGCAGGGCTTGAGCGTGATCGGCGTGGAACGGCCTTCGCCCTTCATGCGGCAGCGCGTGGACGGCCAGTGGCAGACGCTGCAGCGCGACCTGGAAGCGGAAGGCGAAGTCTGGCGTCTGCTGCAATCCATCGGGCTGGAAAGCTGGCAGCGCAGCCTGGGAAATTACCAGCGCCTGGAGGGGACCGAGGATGGCCTGATGCCGCTGCGCAACGACGCCGTCGGCTGGCTGTCCTTCCTCAACGAGGGCGTGCCGGCGCTGGAACGCCGGGAAATCCCGGTGGAGTTTGCCGACGACTTCCCGTATTGCATCGCCCAGGCGGAAGACTGGTTCGTCGCGGTCGAGGAATCTGTCGGCAGCGACTGGTTCGATCTCGATCTCGGTGTCCGCGTTGCCGGTGAGCGCGTGAGCCTGGTGCCGCCGCTGCTGCGCCTGCTGCGCGAGCAGCCGGACCTGCTCGGCGTGGTGCGCGGTCTCGAGGACAGCCAGACCTTCCCCGTCGCGCTCGACGCGCGACGCATCCTGCCGGTGCCGGCCGGCCGGCTCAAGGCCTGGCTCTTGCCGCTGCTGGAATTTCTCGACGAAGACCGGCCGCGCCTGTCGCGCCACAACGCCGCCGCCCTGGCCGGCCTCGACGAACTGCCGACGCAATGGATAGGCGGCGAGGAATTGCGCGACCTGGGCCGCCGCCTGCGCGATTTTTCCGGCATGACGCGCTACGAGCCGGCGCCCGGATTCACCGCGACATTGCGCCCTTATCAGCAGATCGGCCTCGACTGGCTGCAGTTCCTGCGCGAATACGGCCTGGCCGGCATCCTGGCCGACGACATGGGCCTGGGCAAGACGGTGCAGACCCTCGCCCACCTGCATCTGGAAAAAACCTCGGGCCGCGCCGACCGCCCCAGCCTGGTGGTCGCCACCACCAGCCTGATGGCCAACTGGCGCGACGAGGCCGCGCAGTTCACGCCCGATCTGAAAGTACTGATCCTGCATGGCAAGGACCGCGCCGAACGCTTCGGCGAGATCGGCCAGGCCGACCTGGTGCTGACCACTTATCCGTTGCTGGTGCGCGACCGCGAAACCCTGCTGGCGCAGGACTGGCATTTGCTGGTGATGGACGAGGCGCAGTTCATCAAGAATCCCAAGGCGCAGGCGCACCAGGTGGCGCGCAGCCTGCAGGCGCGCCATCGCCTGTCGCTGACCGGCACGCCGCTGGAAAACCACCTGGGCGAACTCTGGGCGCAATTCGACTTCCTGATGCCGGGCCTGCTGGGCAACGCCAAGCGTTTTACCCAGGTGTTCCGCACCCCGATCGAAAAGCTCGGCGAGGAGGAGATGCGCACGCGCCTGGGCGAGCGGGTGCGGCCCTTCCTGCTGCGGCGGACCAAGGAACAGGTGCTGAAGGACCTGCCGCCGCGAACCGAGATGGTGCGCTGGGTGGAGATCGAGGGCGGCCAGCGCGACCTCTACGAATCGCTGCGGGTGGCCTTCGACCGCAAGCTGCGCCTGGTGCTGACCGAACAGGGCGTCGGCCGCAGCCAGATCATGATCTTCGACGCGCTGTTGAAACTGCGGCAGATCTGCTGCGATCCGCGCCTGGTCAAGCTGCCGGCCGCCGAAGCGCTGGTGAAAAAAGGCCACGCCCATTCGGCCAAGCTGGCGACCCTCATGGAAATGCTCGATGAATTGCTCGACGAGGGCCGCAAGGTGCTGCTGTTCTCGCAATTCACTTCGATGCTGGGGCTGATCGAACTCGAGCTCGAAAAGCGCGGCATCCAATACGCCCGGCTCACCGGCCAGACCCGCGACCGCGAAACCCCGATCAAGGATTTTCAGGAAGGCCGCGTACCGCTGTTCCTGATCAGCCTCAAGGCCGGCGGCACCGGCCTCAACCTGACCGCCGCCGACACCGTGATCCACTACGATCCCTGGTGGAACCCGGCGGTCGAGGAGCAGGCCACGGCGCGCGCGCATCGCATCGGCCAGGACAAGCCGGTATTCGTCTACAAGCTGATGACCCAGGGTACCGTGGAAGAAAAGATCCTCGCCCTGCAGAATCGCAAGCGCGGTCTCGCCGACCAGTTGCTGAAGAAGGGCGGCGATAGCGGCGAAGGCGGCGGCCATCTGATCACCGCCAGCGACCTCGACGTGCTGTTCCAGCCGCTGGCCTGAGCCGCGGCATCCGGCCCGCGGTAAGATTGCCGGCGCCGGACCGGGCGGCCCGTCTTCGCGGGACAGCGCTCGCTGCTGCCGGAGAACCCGCTCGCTGTCCATGCGAGGCCGGAAAACAGGAAGGATGCGGAGATCGCCGCTGCCATGACAGAGAGATTTCGCGTGATCGAGGATGGCAAACCGGAAGCAAGCCGTGCCGCGCGCTTGCGCGTGGCGCTGTTGGTCCTGGGTCTGGGGCTGGGCCAGGTTGCGCTGGCCCAACTGGCGCCGGACAGCGGCGCCGGAAATTCACCGGCAGCGACGACCTCGGCGACCGCGGCGACCGCAGCGACCGCGCCGGCGAATGCGGACAGTTCGGCCGCGGCTGCCGACATCGAGTCGGCGCTGATGCGCCTGGAGGAGAAATATGCGATCCAGGAAAAGGAAGCCAGGGAACTCCAGGAAAAGCTGCTCGAACTGGAGAAGTCCAATCTCGAACTCACCGCCGGCAACCGGCGCTTGACGCAGCAGCTCGCGACTGCGCGCGAGGCCGGAAAACGGTTTTCGGCTGAACTGGCACGCCGGGTCTACCGGAATGTTTCGCGACATGTCGCTGGAATGGCAGGTACGTCGATTCCCTATGTGGGCACCGGCGTTTCCGTCGGCATGACGGGGCTCGATGTCAAGGAGGGCTGCGCGACGCTCGGCGCATTGAACGAATTGAACCGCGCCATGAAGCTGGAGACGGTCAGCGAATCCAAAGTCTGCACGCTGGCGGTGCCCACGCAGGACGAGGTGATGGCTCAGGTTCTCAGGAACTGGCGGACAGCCTATGCAGTGGCTGCGGCTTGGGCCAACCAGGACGAATCCACGCTGCCGGCCGAGCCGCCGACGGTTCCGCAGGCCCGTGCCAACGAGCTCTGGATGGCCGTGTTCGGCGCCATTCCGCAAGCCGTGAATCCAGCACCCCAACGACCCGGCCCCATCCAGCCGATCGCACCGACGCCGCCAACGCCGCCGACACCACCGTCGATCAAGTGACCCGCGCCCGGCCTCGGGCGCTCAGAGCTTGTGAAGAAATCGTAGCGAGCGGGCCGTAGCGGGGTGCGGCCGGAGCGCAGCTACCGGAACATATGTTGTTATATGTGAGGATAGCGAGCACCGCCCAAGCCCCGATCCGGCACGCGCAGTAGATTTATTCACAAGCTCTCAGACGAAGGCGTCGCCTTCGCCGCCACCACCAAGCTGGATCTGCCCTTCCTCGGCCAGGCGGCGCGCGACCTTGAGGATTTCCTTTTGCTCGTTTTCGACTTCGGAAAGACGCACGGGGCCTTTGGATTCGAGGTCTTCCCGCAGCATTTCGGCGGCACGCTGCGACATGTTCTTGAAAATCTTCTCGCGCAGTTCCGGCGACGATCCCTTGAGGGCGATGATCAGCGCATCCGACTGAACCTCGCGCAGCAGCAGTTGGATGCCGCGATCGTCGACATCGAGCAGGTTCTCGAAGATGAACATTTCGTCGAGGATCTTCTGCGCCAGGTCCGCATCGTATTCGCGGACGTTGTCGATGATGGCCGTCTCGTTGGTCTGGCCGACGAAGTTGAGGATTTCCGCGGCGTGCCGAATGCCGCCCATGGCGGTCTTCTTGATGTTGCCCGAGGCGCTGGAGAGGATCCGCGTCAGGGCTTCATTGAGCTCGCGCAAGGCGGTGGGCTGCACCCCGTCCAGCGTGGCGATGCGCAACAGGACATCGTTGCGCAAGCGGTCGGTGAAATGCTTGAGGATGTCGCCGGCATGGTCGTACTCGAGGTGCACCAGGATCGTGGCGATGATCTGCGGGTGCTCGTTGCGAATCAGTTCGGCGACGCTGGCGGCATCCAGCCATTTCAGGCCTTCGATGCCGGCGGTGTCGTTGCCCGACATGATACGGTTGATCAGCGCGCCGGCCCGATCGTCGCCCAGGGCCTTGGTCAGCATCTCCTTGATGGTTTCATTGTCGACGGCGACCGGCGATCCCTTGGCGGTCTGCTGGGTAAACTCGTCGATCACCGACTCGACGCGGTCGCGGGCCACCTGCTTGAGCGCCGCCATGGCGTGACCGATTTTCTGGACTTCCTTGGGCCCGAGGTTGCGCAGGATCTCGGCCGCCTCGTCCTTGCCCAGCGACAACAGCAGGATGGCACTTTTTTCGATGCCTTCGCTTTCAGCTCCCACCGCGGCCAACCCATTCCTTGATCATCGCGGCGACCGCCTTGGGATCCTGCTTGGCCATTTCGCGCGCCGCGGCCAATTTGGTTTCGTAGGAGTAGGCCGCGGCGCTTGGCGCGCGCTCGGCGCCCGCTGCGGCCGAGCGTGCGGCGGCACGCGAGGCCGCTTCGGACAATTGCAGCAGCATCGGCTTGAGCATGCGGGTCCACACCCAGAACACCCCGATAATGACGAGCAGGTACTTGCCGATCTCCTTCAGTGTGGCAATCAGTTCGGCATTGGCCCACAGCGGCGGTTCGGGCACGACCTCTTTTTCGATCACGGTGAATGGCGCATTGGCGACGTTGAGGGTGTCGCCGCGTTCCTGGTTGTAGCCCATGGCTTCGCGCGCAAGATCGTTGATCTGCTTCAGGTCGGCCTCGGACAGAGGCAGCGGTTTGGCCGGCGCCCGGCTGGCGGCCTGTGGCGTGGCGGCAGCCGCGGTCCGATAATTGACCACCACGGCCACCGACAGGCGGCGGATGGCGCCGGGTGCGACCTTGGTATGGCGCACGGTCTTGTCGACTTCGTAGTTTGTCGTCGCGCTCTTGCTGAAATTCTGCGTGCCGGACGCGCCGGACGCGAGACCTGCGGACTCGCCGGTCAGGGACTGCGGTGCGGTCGCCGGGGCCGGCGGCTGGTTGCTGAGGGCGCCTGGAATCCCGGCCGCCGCCGGGGAGCCGCTGCCCGATTCGGCCGTCAGTTGACTGCGTATGGCGGTGCCGGGCTGCGGGTTGGGGCGGAAGGTTTCGGCAACCTGGTCGGTTTGGGAGAAATCGACGTCGGCCGCCACCTGGGCGCGGACATTGTTGTCGCCGACGATGGGCGAGAGGATCGTCTCGATGCGTTTCACATAGGCCGCCTCGATGTCGCGCACATACTTGATCTGCGACGCGTCGAGCCCGGCGTCGCGCAGGGGATCCTTCTGCTGCGACAGCAGGTTGCCGTCCTGGTCGATTACGCTGACATGGCCCGGCGTCAGTTGCGGCACGCTCGATGCGACGAGATTGACGATGCCGGCGACCTGGGCGGCTTCGAGGCGGCGGCCGGGAACCAGGCTGACCAGCACCGAGGCAGAGGTTTTCTGATCGTCGCGCAGGAAGGCTGACTGCTTGGGGATGGCCAGATGCACGCGGGCGCCCTTGACCGCCGCGAGCGACTGTACCGAGCGTGCCAGTTCGCCTTCGAGTCCGCGCTGGTAATTGACCTGTTCGGCAAACTGGCTGATGCCCATTTTCTGGTTTTCGAGCAGTTCGAAGCCGACCAGTCCGCCCTTGGGCAGGCCCTGTGCGGCCAGGCGCAGGCGGGTGTCATGGACCACGGCCTGCGGCACGAGGATGGTGTGTCCGCCTTCGCTGAAGCGGTAGGGAACGTTCTGCTGCTGCAGGGCGGCGACGATGTTGCCGCCGTCCTTTTCGTCGGCGATCGAGAAAAGCACGGCATAGGAAGGCTCCTTGGCCCACAGCAGACCGCCGATCAGAACCGCCAGGAACAGGGCGAAGCCAAGCATGGCAACCAGCTTCTGGCCGGCGCCGAGGCGTGCGAAGGCCTCCACCGAAAGCGGGAAGCCTGTTGCTGCAGTTGCGGTTTCTGCCATTGTGTCCTGTACTGTCCTGTATTCAGCGTGGTTTCCGCGGTCGGTCTACCCGCGTGCAGAGTATGGATTGGCACAGCAAGACTGATTCCCGAAAGAAGCGGCAATTTTTACCGGTATATCGGATACCCGTTTCCTTGTTTGCAAACCTTGATTCTGCCATCATCGCAGAACATGGTACTTCCCTCAGACACTGCCAAGCCTCCAGGCGTTCCGGCCTCGGCCGCCCAGGTTGCGCCCGAAGAGGCCTTGCGCCTGACCGAGGCCTTTCGCATGTTCAGCCAGGCTTCCGAGGAGCTGAGCGGGGCCTACAGCGAACTGCAGGTTCAGGTGGCGCGGCTTACCGAGCAACTGGCGGCCGCCAACGGCGCCCTGCGCCAGCAGTACCAGGAAAAGGCCGCGCTGACGGAACGCCTCAGCCTGCTGCTCGATGCGCTGCCGGCCGGCGTTGTGGTGCTGGACGATGTCGGCAACGTGGTGCAGACCAATCCCGCCGCCAGCGACTTTCTCGGTGGCGTGGACGTCGATGCCGGCTGGGCGGCGATTTATGCGGAGGCGCTGACGCCCGGCGACACCCCCGGCGAATTCATAGCCGGCGAACGGCGTCTCGCGGTCGACGTCACGCCGCTCGATTCGGCCGGCGGCCGCATTGTGCTGCTGCACGACATCACCGAGGCGCAACAGCTGAAAACCCAGGCTGCACGCACCCAGCGCCTGGCCGCGATGGGCGAAATGGCAGCGCAGCTGGCGCACCAGTTGCGCACGCCGCTGACAGCCGCCCTGCTGTATGCCGGGAACCTCGAAAGCGCCGAAATACCGGCGCACAGCCGGGCCTCGATTGCCGGCAAGACCGTGGCGCAGCTCAAGCACATCGAGCACCTGATCCAGGACATGCTGCTGTTTGCCCGCGGCGAGGTGCTGGGCCGCGAACGCTTCGCCGTGAGCGATCTGCTGGCCGAGCTGGCGCGCAATTTCGAGCCGCTGGCCCTGTCCGCCAGAGCCGGATTCGTCGTCGCGGATCACAGCGACGGAGGCTTGCTCACCGGCACGCGCAAGTCGCTGGTCAGCGCCCTGACCAGCCTGCTGGAAAATGCCCTGCAGGCGGTCGACGGCCGGCCGGCCGGCCGTATCGAACTGTCGGCCCGCTGCGAGGAGGAAACGCTGCAACTGGCCGTGACCGACAACGGCCCCGGCATGGACGCGGCGACCGCGGCGCGCCTGTTCGAGCCATTCTTCACCACCCGCAGCAACGGCACCGGCCTCGGTCTGGCGATTGCGCGCGGGGTGGTGCGTGCCCATGGCGGCGGCATCGATGTCGTCTCCAACCCCGGGGCCGGTGCCCGCTTCATCGTCAGCCTGCCATGTCCGAAAAACTGAGCATCCTTGTCGTCGAGGACGACGATGCCCTGCGCGACGCGCTGCAGATCACCCTGGAGGCGGCGGGCCACGCGGTGACCGGCACCGATGGCGGCGCCGCGGCGCTGGCGGCGCTGCGCGGCAAAAGCTTCAACATGGTGGTTTCGGACCTGCGCATGAGGCCGATGGACGGCCTGGTCCTGCTCGGCGAAATCCGCAACCGCCATCCCGGCTTGCCGGTGCTCTTGATGACCGCATTCGGCGATGTGGACAAGGCCGTCGCGGCGATGCGCGGCGGCGCTTGCGACTTCATGCTCAAGCCCTTCGAACCGAAGGCCCTGATCGACCAGATCGCCCGCTATGCGACACCGCCCGCGCCGGCGGCAGGCGTGGTCGCCGTCGATGCCAAGACACGCGCCACGCTGCTCCTGGCCGCGCGCGTGGCGCGCACCGACGCGACCGTGCTGCTGACCGGCGAATCGGGCGTCGGCAAGGAGGTTTTCGCGCGCTACATCCACGACCAGTCGGCGCGCGCCAAGGGCCCCTTCGTCGCCATCAATTGCGCGGCGATCCCTGACAACCTGCTCGAAGCCACGCTGTTCGGCTACGAAAAAGGCGCGTTCACCGGGGCGCAAACGGCCCAGGCCGGCAAGTTCGAGCAGGCCAACGGCGGCACCCTGCTGCTCGACGAGATTTCCGAAATGCCGCTCGGCCTGCAAGCCAAGCTGCTGCGCGTGCTGCAGGAACGCGAGGTCGAGCGGGTCGGCGGCAAGAAGCCGGTGGCGCTCGACATCCGCGTGCTGGCGACCTCAAACCGCGACATGGCCGGCGAAGTGCGGACCGGGCGTTTTCGCGAAGACCTGTTCTATCGCCTGAACGTGTTCCCGCTCGAAATCCCGCCCCTGCGCGAGCGTCCCGGCGACATCGTGCCCCTGGCGCGTCTGGCGCTGGCGAAAATGGCCGCCGCGGCGGGGAGGGCGGCAACATTTGCCGCTGCGGCCGAGGAGCGGCTGGCCGCCTACGCCTGGCCGGGCAACGTGCGCGAACTGGAGAACGTCGTGCAGCGTGCGCTGATTCTCGAACCCGGCGAATCGATCAGGGCGGAAAATCTGCCGCTCGATCGCCTGGCTGCCGTGGCAAGCGTGACAGCCGGGGCGGGCGATCCGGCGGCCGAGCCGGTCCCGGCCGCCGTGTCGCCAGCGCCAACTCTTGTCCCGGGCTCGGGCGACGGCGGCGCTCCGCCGAACATGAAGGATCTGGAACGGCAGCACATCCAGGAAGTATTGGCCCGTGTCGGCGGTTCGCGCAAGAAGGCGGTGGCCATCCTGGGCATCTCGGAACGGACCTTGCGCTACAAGCTGAACCAGTATCGCGCCGAAGGCCTGCTGGCGGGGAGCGAGGACGAATGAGGCGACAAGCCATGTTGGCACGCCATTTGCTGCTTCTCAACTGAACAAACTTATCAGGGTTACCCCGGCCATGGCCATCGACACGCGACAAATCGACCAGATGCTTTCCGAGCTGCGCTCGGCGGCCTCCTTGGCGGGCGGGAAACCCGCAGGCAGCGAGCCTACTGCCGGCGGCCCCGACTTTGCCCAGGTACTCAAGAGCACCATCGACGACGTCAGCGCCGCCCAGGTCGATGCGCGCAAGCTGGCCGAGGATTTCTCCAGCGGCCAGAGCGACGTCAACCTGCAGGATGTGATGATCAACCTGCAAAAAGCCAGCCTGTCCTTCCAGCAAATGGTCCAGGTGCGCAACCGGCTGGTGTCGGCTTATCACGACATCATGAACATGCAGGTCTGAGTCAGCGTCCCCGGCAGGCGCCTTGGTTGGCCGCCTGCGCCTCAAGTCTCCCGCCTGGATGCCGTAAATCGGGCTAGGCCGAAAAGAAAAAAGGGAAATCATGTCTGTAATGCGCGTGGCGTGCACCGTCGGGCTGCTGGCCCTGCCCGTCGTCGGGCTGGGCGCGAGCGCCGGCGGCAACTGGCAGGGCATTCTTGCCGGTCGCAGCGAAACCATAGAAATCGACCGCACGCGCATCGAACCCGCTTCCGGCGGCGCCACGGCCTGGAGCCGAGTCAAGCTGGATCGCCCGGTTAATGATCCCGGGGGCGTCTATGACACGATTCACGCCCAGAATCTCTACGATTGCGCGGCCCGCCGCTTTACCACGCTGCGCAGGGTTTATTTCAGCGGCGACAGCCTGGTGCGCGAAGACGTCGTGGCGCGTCGACGGGCCAACGCGGTGGTTATCGGCAGCATCGACGAGCGCTTGTTCAATGTCGCCTGCAGCGCCAGGCTTGCCGGTGCAGCAGGCGCGCAGGAAGCGGTGTCCGCCCCGGCGGCGGTGGAAACGGCGAAAGTCACGCCGGTCGAACGTCCGGCCGCGATGCATGCCGACATGCGCAGCGCGGCGGCCGAGGCCGGTGCGCGGCGGCTGACGCCGGTCGCCGATACGGTGCCGGTGCCGGCAGCGGACAAGCCGAAACTGATCGTCCTGCCGCCCATCGACAAGGCCGCGGCGGCCGAGGCGGCGGTAAAGGCCGGGGTTGCCGGCGGGCCGAAGCCTGCGGCCGCAAAGCCTGCAGTGGCGGCAGCGCCGGCGATTCCGCGCGACCTGGATTCGGCTTCTGCCAGGCGGCAGCGCGAACTGCATTACGCCACATCCGGTCCGCGCAAGGCTGCGCAACAAAAAACGGCGGCAGAGGTGGCGCCTGCCGTCCCGGCTGCGCCCAGGCGTATCGAATGGGCCTACGAGGGTGAGGGCGGACCGTCCCACTGGGCACGCTTGCGCAGCGACTACGCCGCCTGCGGCAGCGGCAAGCGCCAGTCGCCGATCGACATTCGCGACGGCATCGCGGTCAATCTCGAAAGCATCAAGTTCGATTACCGGCTGGCGCAGTTCCGCATCATCGATATCGGCCGCGCCGTGCAGGTCAAGCTGGCGCCCGGTCAGGGCCTGACCGTGATGGGCAAACGCTATGAATTGCAGCAACTGCAATTCCATAGGCCGGCAGAGGAAAGAATCAATGGCCGCAGTTATGACATGTCGGCGCATCTGGTGCATCGGAGCGAGGATGGGCAAGTCGCCATCGTCGCGGTGTTGCTCGAAAAAGGCGCCGAGCACCCGCTGATCCAGACCTTATGGAACAACCTGCCGCTGGAGCCGGGTGTCGAGTTTGCGTCCGAGGACGCCATCGACGTGAACAGCCTGTTGCCGGAGAATCGCGCCTACTGGACCTATATGGGTTCCCTGACGACGCCGCCCTGCACCGAGGGCGTGTTGTGGATGGTGCTGAAGCAGCCGGCGCAGATCGGCGCGGAACAGGTGGCAATCTTTTCGCGGGTGTTCCGCAGCAATGCCCGTCCGCTACAGGCAGCCAACGGCCGGCTGATCAAGGAATCGCGCTGAGCCGAGAGCCAGGGAAAGTTGGCGCTGGCGACACGGCGGCCGCACGTCGCGGCGCTGCCTGCGCGTACCCCAAAAACCCGGTTCAATCCGCAGATGAAGCAGATTAGGCAGAGAACAGTGGCCGGTGTCCACCGCTCACCCGGCAGGTGCTACGGCCTGGCCAAGTAACGCCCAGATCCATCTGCGTTAATCGACGAAATCTGCGGATCAAATGCTTTTTGCAGGCTCAGACCTCGCCCAGGCCGCCGCACTTGGCGGCGCTGACCGTATCCGGTATCGCTGCGTTGATCGCTTCAACCAGTGCACGCATCTGGGCGATCAATGCGCAGCAGCGGATTTCTATCTGATGGCTCGGCGCATTCTCGCGCAGTGCCGCATGCAGCGAGGCCGCGGCCGCGGTTGCCGCAGTCGCGCCGATGGTGCCGGTGGAGCCTTTGAGGGTATGGGCCAGCCGGTGGAGTGCGGCCAGATCACGGGCAACAAGGGCTTCGGCAAGCGCCTTGGTATCGTTCGCATGGGTCTGGGCGAACAGGCTTAGCATCTGCCGGTGTTTGGGGACGCTGCCGCGCAGCAGCGTCAGGCCATGCTCGATATTGAGACCGGCAACCTGCGCCAGCCGCTGCCGCCAGGCGTCTATTTCGGCAGGAGCGATCCGGGTCCGCGGCGCCGGGCTCGGCGCCATGTCCCTGGTCGGCGCCGGCGTCAGTCCCGCGCTCGGCATCCATTTCAGCAGCGCCGCGTAGAGGTCGTCGGGATTCACCGGCTTGGTCACGAAGTCGTTCATTCCCGCCTCG
The DNA here is from genome assembly GCF_031426875.1 of Sulfuritalea sp. NCBI lineage: Bacteria > Pseudomonadati > Pseudomonadota > Betaproteobacteria > Nitrosomonadales > Sterolibacteriaceae > Sulfuritalea > Sulfuritalea sp. Next base: position 22,208 of record NZ_JASJPC010000029.1, on the reverse strand, counting down.
GCGCAGGCGCGCCGGTCTTCCTCGAAGACGTTGGCGGTGATCGCCAGGATCGGAGTGTCGGCGCGGTTGGGCAGGGAGCGGATGGCGCGGGTTGCCTCGATGCCGTCCATGTGCGGCATCTGCATGTCCATCAGGATCAGGTCAAAGGGAATGGCGCGGGCCTTTTCCAGGGCATCGAGGCCGTCCACGGCAATATCCACGGCCAGTCCGGCACCGTGCAGCAGTTCCATCGCGACTTCCCGGTTGATGGCGTTGTCTTCGGCCAGGAGCACGCGCGCGCCGCCGTGGCGACGGCGCAGTTCCGTCGCGACGTCCTCCATGGCGACTTCGCTGGCGACGGGCATTACGCCCGTGCCACGCTGCAGTCGAGCCGTGAACCAGAAGGTGCTGCCGCCCCCTGGCGTGCTTTCGGCGCCGACTTCCCCCCCCATCAGCTCGGCCAGCCTCCGGGTGATGGCCAAGCCCAGGCCGGTACCGCCATACTTGCGCGTGGTCGAGGCATCGCCCTGCTCGAAGGCGTGGAACAGGTTGGCGATCTTGTCGGTGGCGACGCCGATCCCGGTATCCGTCACTTCGAAGCGCAACAGAAGATTGTCGCCAGCCTCGTGCAGCAGCCGGGCGCGCAGCGTGATGCCCCCGCTTTCGGTGAACTTGATGGCGTTGATGGCATAGTTGAGCAGTCCCTGGCGCAGGCGCGTGGTGTCGCCGCGCAGCCAGACCGGCGCCCCGGCGACGTCGAGGGTGATGCTGAGTCCCTTGCCGCGGGCGCGGTCGGAAATCAGCGAAGAGACATGATCGAGGATGGATGAGAGCGGGAAGTTCGCCTGCTCCAGGGTCAGCTTGCCGGCTTCGATCTTCGAGATGTCGAGGATGTCGTTGATGACGGCGAGGAGGTGATTCGCCGTCGCGTCGATCTTGGCCAGCCTGTCGGCCTGCTCGGCCGTGGGGGTGCTGCGGCGCAGGAGATGGGTGAGGCCGATGATCGCGTTCATCGGCGTGCGAATCTCGTGGCTCATGTTGGCGAGGAACACGCTCTTGGCGAGGTTTGCGGCTTCCGCCTGGCGCATGGTGGTAGCCAGTTCGCTGGTGCGTTCGCGGACGCGCGCTTCGAGCCGGTCATTCAGGTCGCGGAGCGCGAGTTCGGCACGCTTGACCTCGGTAACGTCGCGCACCGTTCCGATGACTCCGATGATTTCGCCACGGGTATTGCGCAGCGGGGCCGTCAGGGCCGATGCCCAGCCCGCGCGGCCGGTACGCTTGACGGCGAAGGGAAACTCGATAGCTTCGGGGGTTTCGCCGGTCAGCGCGCGTTCGACCCGCAGCATGACGCCGCTTTCCGCCATGAAAGGCACGATCTCCCAGGGATCGTGGCCGATCACGTTTTGCGCCGACATTCCTGTGAGCTGTTCCATGTAGGGGTTCCATACCCGGTAACGCAGGTCGGGGCCATACACGATGATTCCTTCGCTGGCGCTGGCGATGATTTCCCGGTTCATCTGGTTCGATTCGAGCAAGGCGAGTTCCGTGTACTTGCGCTCGGTAATATCCTGAATCAGGCCGCGCATTTTCAGCGGCCGGCCCGCTTCGTCGAACTCGACGCCGCCGAGGCCGCGGACCCAACGTTGGGCGCCGTCGCTGTGGCGCAGGATGCGGAACTCCCGGTCAAAAGACTGGTTGCGGCCGAGGACATCTTCCTTCAGGTAATCCAATACCGCGAGGCGGTCATCCGGATGGATCAGCGCCGCCCATCCGGCCATCGACCGCTCATAGGAATCGTCGATGCCGAAAATGCGGTCGAACACCTCCGAACTGGTCCAGCGCGCGGTGTCGGCATCGATGGAGTAGCTGCCGAGTCCGGTGATGGTCTGCGACTCCCTGAGCAGATGCTCGCTTTCCCGCAGTTCGTCTTCTCGCTGGGCGACGATTCCGAGCAGCTGGTTGAAGCTGCGGAACAAGTCGCCTATTTCATCCTGGCGGGTGACGGTCAGCGGCTCCGGGCGGCTGTTGGCCGTGGACATAGCGACCAGGCTGCGGGCTGCGGCAATCACCGGTGCCAGTTGGCGCCTGATCATCCACCAGGTCAGCCCGCCGGCCAGCAGGGTCAGAAAGATCGTCGCGATCAGCATGCGCTGCTGCAAGGCGCGGATCGGGGCAAAGGCTTCCGCGGTTGGCAGCGAGACCGCCAGGTACCAGCCAGCGACGGAGACGGACTTGGCGGAGATCAGCACTTCCTCGCCCAGCGGATTGAAGAACACTTCCGAACCTTCGAAGCCGTCAAAAAAACGGTCCATGATCGGGTTGATGCCGGGGGCGGGGAGTATTTCGAGGTTGCGCTGTTCGTCAGTGGCGGTGACGATCAAACGATGCTGCGGGGCAACCAGCAAATAGCCACCGGTCTTGCCGTAGCGGCCTCCGGTTATGTTGTTGAGGAAATTCAATTCGCCGAAATTGATCACGCCGACCAGGGCGCCGATCACCGTGCCGGCCGCATCGTGTATCGGCGCCGCCAGGCCGACGGCAGGCCCGGGGGACTTGCTGCCCGCGAACGGCCGGCCGACGCTGGTGACCCCCTCCTTGAGAGCGGCGGCCACGCTATCGAATTCGGCGGTGTCGGCCTGGAGACGCTCCGCACCGTTCGGCACGGCGGCGATCAGCGTGCCGTCCGGCCGGTAGACGCCGACACCGCCGTTGAACAGGCTTGCCAGATAGGGGCGCCGTTCCAGCAATGCCTGGACCGCGGCAGGGCCCTGCGCTATGGTCGGCACGGCGAGTGGCGCGAATTCGGTCAGCGTGCCCAGCCGGTTTGCCAATTCCTGGTCGATCGTCTTGCCGATGAATGACGCGGCGGAGAACTGCTGCTCGCCGAGCAGTCTTTCTATATCCTCGCGCAGGGTGCGGCTGGCATAGAACGCCAGCGACCAGATGCCGAACAGGAAAATCACCAGGGTAAACAGGGTCACCCGCGCCTTGAGCGACCATTTTTCCGGGAAATGCCAATTCATGCGCTTCTCCACCCCTTTGAGTCTGTTCAGCGAACGCCACCGGGGCGATTGCGGCTATCGCACAGCAGGGAAATACTGCAGCCAATTGGCCTGCGTCCGTGTGCACACCGTGTGTGCGCAACTTTAGCATCTTCTCCTCGCCGTCCGCAGTCGCATGTACTGCCGCATGTGCCCCCACTGGGTTCGAGGAATCTCGGTTAAAGTTGGCGGCTGTCGTGGCGGCAGAGCCACGTTGGACAAGGGCAACAGTCGCAATCGGATAGAGGGTTCAGGCGTGGGAATTGGAAAGTTGATGGACGGGAATGCAGCCAACTGGCGCGGTCTTGGCGCAGTGCGCAGCCTGCAAGCTGCCAGGCGACAGGCAATTCTGTGTTCGGCGGCATTGCTCGGCGCCTGCGGCGACAGCCAACTGGCTTTCGTCACCGAAGGCGATCCGGGGCAATCGCTGTCCGTGATTCGTGAGCAGACCTATCTTGCCGGGCCCTGGCAGACGACCTTGATAGTCGCCGGCACTCCACGGTGCCAGCGGCGCTATCCGCTGCCGGGAAAGACCACCAGCCAGTTCACCATGGATGTCCATCGGCCGCAGCCCGGCGTGTTCATACTCAAGGCCGACAACATCTGGTACGTCACCGAGCTGCAGGAGTGCGGCTTTCAGGCCTACAAGACGCCACCGCCGGCACCGGGCGCGCTCGCTGGCCGGTTTGAAGTCGGTGAAGGCGAGCTCCGCTATGTCCCGACGACGCCCGCGCGTTCCGCAACGGGCGGCGCCTCCCGGTCGCGTGGGGGCAGCAGGTGACCCCTGCGATGACCGGATTCGTGCCGACCCGAAGCCAGCCTTGCCGTCGCGCACCGCAGCTTCCAGGTCCGGCATGCTGAAACGCATCGGCGTCGAGAATCTGCGCATCGGCATGCACATCCACGAATTGTGCGGGTCGTGGATGGATCACCCGTTCTGGCGCACGCGCTTCGTTCTCGACGATGCCGAGGACATGCGCCGCCTGCGCGAAAGCGGCATTACCGAAGTCTGGATCGATACCGCCTTGGGACTCGACGTGCTGCAGGCGGAGCCGCGCGCGGAAGTCCGCACCGAAGCCCAGGTTGCGGCCGAGGTGGATCAGGCCTTGGCGCAGGCGGACCTGCAAGGCGCGACGCGCGGACCGGTGGCCACCATCGAAGAGCTTGCGCGCGCCGTGAGGATCTGTGCCCGCGGCAAGAGTGCCGTGGTTTCGATGTTTAACGAAGCGCGCATGGGCAAGGCCATATCGTCCACGGCTGCCGACGCGCTGGTCGATGAAATTTCGAACTCCGTGATGCGCAATCCCGGCGCGCTGATCAGTCTGGCGCGGCTGAAAACCGCCGACGATTACACCTACCTGCATTCGGTGGCGGTATCTGCGCTGATGGTGGCGCTGGCCAGGCAACTGGGGCTGGATGCGGCGACCACCCGCGAACTCGGCAAGGCGGGACTGCTGCACGACCTGGGCAAGGCCAAGACGCCGATCGAGATCCTCAACAAGCCGGGCAAATTGACCGACGAGGAATTTGCCGTCATCAAGCGTCACCCCGAACAGGGGCACGAGATTCTGGTGGCCGGCGCGGCAAGCGGCGAAATTCCGCTCGACGTGGTGCTCCACCACCACGAAAAGATGGACGGCGCAGGCTATCCGCGGCGCTTCAAGGGCGACGAAATCAGCCTCTATGCAAGAATGGGGGCGGTCTGCGACGTCTATGATGCGATCACCTCGAACCGGCCCTACAAGGACGGCTGGGACCCGGCCGATGCGATTCGCAAAATGGCCGAATGGTGCGGCGGCCACTTCGACAGTCGCGTGTTCCAGGCTTTCGTCAAGTGCATCGGCATCTACCCGATCGGCTCGCTGGTGCGTCTGGCGTCCGGGCGGCTGGGTGTCGTCGTCGAGCAGTCGGGCGGTTCATTGTTGACGCCCTGCGTCAAGGTATTCTTCTCGACCCGTTCGCAGTCGCACATCCCGCCCGAGGTGATCGACCTTTCGCTTCCCGCCGCAAAGGACAAGATCGTCAGCCGCGAGGATGCGAGCCGCTGGGGACTGAAAAATATCGAGCGGTTCTGGGTGCCCTGAGTGAGGCGGCCCCCCACGTCACAGCCGGACCGGACAAGCATGACCGGGATCGACCCGGTGCTGGGCGGTGCGGCAGCGAGCGATGGGGTAGCGCCCGGCGACCGACATCCCTTGGCGCCGGCGCTGCTCGCCCAGGTGCTGGGCGCGCTGATCGCGGGCGGCCTGGCGCTGCTGGCGGCCCCCGCATTGTTCGGGCAGCCGCTGCTTCTCGCCACGCTGCAGGGCGTGCTGGCGCTGCTCATCGCCTGGCGCCGGGGGGCGCCGATCTGGTGGCTGCCGATACATTTGTGTTTCCTGCCGCTGGCCGTCATGGCTCGCGGCATGGCCTTGCCCGGCTGGGTCTGGGGCGGCGGATTCGTGCTGTTGCTACTGGTTTTCTGGCGCACCGACAAGAGTCGCGTGCCTCTGTATCTGACCAATCGCCGGAGCCGGGATGCCCTGCAGCTGCAACTGCCCGCCGGTCCTTGCCGGGTGATCGATCTGGGCTGCGGCGATGGCGCCGTGCTGCGCCAACTGGCAGCCGCCCGTCCGGACTGCCGCTTTGTCGGCTTCGAGCATGCGCCGCTGACATGGGCCTGGGCCTGGCTGCGGGCGCGCGGCCAGCGCAATCTCAGCATCCGTTGCGGCGACTTCTGGACCCATTCGCTGGCCGGCTATGACCTGGTCTATGCGTTTCTTTCGCCGGCGGCGATGCCGGCGCTGGGTATCAAGGCGCGCACCGAGATGTCCCCGTGCGCCCGCCTGGTCAGCAATAGTTTCGCCATCCCGGGACAGGTTGCGCTGGACGTGATCGACGTGCCTGACGCGCGCAAGACGCGCTTTTACACCTATGATTGCGGCCGGTCGCAATGAGCGACACGAGCGATCGGTGCCATGGCCGCAAGGATTCCGGCCCAACGCTCCATCGTCCGGCAATATTGTGGCGGCACGGATATTGCGGAATGAGTATTGCGACCAGGTGCCGCACTGATGAGACAAAGGTAAACCATGGCTGATTCTGCTCCGCTTTCCGAGACCGAACTTGCGCGAGAAACCCTGCGTCGGCTCGCATCGAAAAAGATTCCTGCAACGCCGGACAACTATCGGGCGGTTTATTTCGAGATATCGGGCGCGCCGGCACCGGCGTCCTTCCCCGAACGCGAACTGAAGGGCCTGCTTGCCGGCTTGCCACGCAGCGGTCCGGAGCAATTGCGCTTCGTGCGCCAGTTCGAGGCCGGGGTTGCCAAGGGTAGCTGGGATGGCGTCGGCAGCGCCTTGACCGAATTCCTGGTCAAGTCGGGCAGCGAGTCGCACAATTGGCCGGGCCTGATCCGGGAGCTGCTGCTGCAACTGGAAACCCACCATGCCGGTCTCACTGCCGCCAAAAAAAAGGAGGCGCTGGACCGCGTGCTGTCCGGTTCCGGTAGTCCCGAGCTACAGCTTGGTCGGCTACATGCCTTGATTCGTTCCTGGTCGCAAAATGCGTTCATCGACAGGGCCGACACGGCCGCGCCCATGGTTGATGCGGTTCCTGCGCCAACGCCATCGGCCGCGGCGCCGATACCGGAGCGGAGCGCGTCGAGCCCGTCGTCGGGCTGGCAATTGGGGACCAACGAGCTGCGGGAAATCATCGTCCAACTGCTCGACAACACGCTCTCGATCGTGTTGCGCGACAGCCCCGATCTCGCCGCGGAGGCGGCCGAAATATCGCGCTCGGTACACGCCGCGCAAACTGCCGAAGCCCTGAGCGGAATCTCCGAACGCCTGAAAAAGCTCAGCTACCGGGCGCTGTTCGTCGCCGAGGACCAGTCCGAACTGAGCGCCGCGCTGATGCACCTGGTCCAGCTGATCATCGACAACATCAGCGAGCTGGTGGTCGAGGACCAGTGGTTGACCGGGCAGATCAAGGTGGTGCGCGATCTGATCCAGCAACCGCTCAGTCTGCGCAGAATCGACGACGTCGAGCGCCGCATGAAAGATGTCATCGTCAAGCAGAGTTCGCTGAAGAAGAACTTGCACGAAGCCAACGATCGTCTCAAGTTCATGCTGGCGACCTTCGTCGATCGCCTCGCCGATTTTTCCGAGACGACCGGCGATTACCACAGCAAGATCGAGGGCTACTCGGAAAAGATCAGCAAGGCCGGCAATATCGCCGAACTCACCGAGGTGCTCGACGAGGTGATGCGCGCGACCCGGGTGGTCCAGCTCAATGCGGCGCGCTCGCGCGACGAACTGAGCACGATGCGCAGCAGGGTAAGCGACGCCGAGGAAGTGGTGGCGCGGCTGCAGACCGAATTGTCGAGTGCCAGCGAACTGGTGCGGCTCGATCAATTGACCGGCGCGCTCAACCGCAAGGGCCTCGACGACGCGCTCGAAAAGGAGATCGCCCGGCTCAAGCGGCAGAGCGGAACATTGAGCATCGCGCTGCTCGATATCGACAATTTCAAGAAACTCAACGATACCCTGGGGCATGCCGTGGGCGACGCGGCCCTGGTGCATTTGTCGAAAGTCGTGCGCGAAACGGTGCGGCCCCAGGACCTGCTGGCCAGGTATGGCGGCGAGGAGTTCGTGGTGCTGTTGCCGAACACCTCCGTCGAGGACGGCGTGTCGGTGATGACGCGGGTGCAGCGCGAACTGACGCGCGAGTTCTTCCTCAACAACAATGAAAAGGTGCTGATCACTTTCAGCTGCGGCGTGGCCGAAATCCGCAATGCGGAAGATCCCTACGAGGCGCTCAAGCGTGCCGACGGGGCCATGTACCTGGCCAAGCGCGTCGGCAAGAACCGCGTCGTCCCGGCCTGAGATCCCGCCGCCTGGTAGTTTTCCGGCGACGGGCGCGGCCGCGGCAAGCGAATTCCGTCAGCTTTGCCATCCCGGCTGACGCCAGCCGAACTGCTGGGAACGCCGGCCGCAATCAGCGAGCATGCGATCAACTCGGCTATTGATCGTCGCTTTCGCCGGGCACTGCTTGCGTTAGCCTGCCTGGCATGATTCGACAATTCCGCAGGGCATGAAGCAGTCCCTGGTTCCCCTGCCATCCGCGGCGCTGCTGGGATTTTTCCGCGGCGCGCTGGATAGCGCACTGGTCGAGCGCGGCGCGGCGCAAGGGCTCGAATTGCTGGGGCGTCCGGAGGAATTCTGGGCTCAGCTTGCGCCCCTCGAATTGCGCCGCATGGCAGCCGGCGGCAATGCCGGTGCCCGGGCCGAACTGGCCTGGCGCCATGTCAACGGTGATCGCGAGCAGAAGGATCCGGCGGCGGCGGCGCACTGGGCACTGCAAAGCGCGGAGGCGGATTGCCCGTCGGGACTTGCCGTGCTGGCCTGGCTGCTGCATCACGGCTGGGGGTTGCCGCGCGATGACGTCGAGGCGCAGCGCCTGTTCACCCGTGCCGCGGAAAGCGAGGTGATCCTGGCCCTGTATTGGCTCGGGCGCATGCATTATTTCGGCATAGGCGTCGGCGTCGGCGCCACGCCTGACTTCGCACGCGCCGAGCACTGGCTGCGGCGTGCCGCCGGACATGGGCATGCGGCGTCGCGCGACCTGCTGGCGCGCTGCCATTTCTTCGGCCGCGGCGTGGCGCAGAATCGCGAGGAGGCGTTGCGCCTGTGGCATGCGGCGGCCGCAGACGGCATCGCCAGCGCGAGCTTCTGCCTCGGCATGTGCCTGTATGTCGGCGAGGGCATTGCCGCCGATCCCGCCGCCGCGGTGGTGCATTTTCGGGCAGCCGCCGACCAGGGCGTGGCGGGAGCGATGTTTCTGCTCGGGCAATCGGCCTGCTTCGGCATCGGCATTGCCCGCAATCCGGATTCCGCGTTGGAATGGTACGGCCGAGCCGCGGAGCGGGGCAGCCGCGAAGCCGAGTTCGAACTGGGCGAGTGTCATGCCTACGGCATCGGTGCGGCCGGTCGCGACCTTGGTGCGGCACTGCGCTGGTGGCGGGCTGCGGCGCAGCACGGGCACGTCCGGGCGCATCTCAAGATTGCTCACGCCTATCGCTGGGGCGACGGCATCGCGGAGGACAAGGCCACGGCATTGACTTGGTATCGCGCGGCCGCGGATCTGGGCGACGCTGCGGCTTGGGTCTGGCTCGGCGAATGCCACGAGCGCGGCGAAGGTACGGCGGTCGATCCCGTGACGGCGCGCCGCGCCTATCGCCAGGCGGCGGCCTGCGGCGACGCGCATGGCATGGCCGAACACGGGCGTTGCCTGTTGCTGGGGATCGGCGGCGAGATCGAAGCCGACCGCGGCGAGGCTTTGTTGCTGGCGGCGATGCAGGGAGGATGGCCGCAGGCCAGGGGCGAACTGGTGCGCTATTGGTATGGACGCGGGCGCGAACTGCTGGAGTCGGCCACCGCCGCGACGGATCCGACCCTGGCCGTTGCCGTAAGCTGCTTGCGCCGGGCCGCGACACGCGGACACCGGCGCGCCGCCTTCATGCTGGCCGAGTGTCTGCGCCACGGTACTGGGGTGGCGGCCGATGCCGCCGCGGCGGTGGACTGGTACCGCCGGGCCGCAGCGCTGCCCGATGCAAAACTGATCCTTGGCGACCTGTTGTATTTCGGCCAGGGCGTGGCGCGCAGGCCGGTCGAGGCATTTCACTGGTACCAGCAGGCGGCGGTGCAGCATGAGGATGCCTATGCCATGTACAGCTGCGGCTACTGCCTGCTGCACGGCGAGGGCGTCGAGCGCGATGCGCAGCGCGGGGTGTCCTGGTTGCGGCGTGCCGCCTTGCAGGACGAGGCGGGAGCCTGTTTCGAGCTTGGGCTCGCCTATCAGCGTGGCGAGGGTGTCAGGCGCAGTTCACGCCAGGCGGTGAAATGGCTGCGCAGTGCGGCGGGACTGGGTCATGCCGAGGCTCGGGCACTGTTGCTGCAACTGGGGGGCGCCGGATAGCGGAAGCGCTGTGCGGTGCTTCGCGATCGATCCAGCGGCAAGCTGCCGGCGATCAGGCGGCACCGGCGCCGCAACTGCGCTTCAGCTCGGCGATCGATGCGTCGAGCTGGGCGGCCATTTCGCCGAGCAGATCGCGCCCCTGGCGTTGCGCCTGGCGGTTGGCGATAAAGAGCTCGTACAGGCGCGAGCCGAACAGGCGGTGCAGCTCGCGTTCGATCTCGCCCAGCCGCACGCGCAGGCATGCCACCTGTTGGCCGAGGAGGGCAACATGGCGGACGCTGCCCGCGGCCGATGGGTCCGGCGCGGTCGCCGCGTTGCCCTCGGCCCAGAGGGCGGCGACTTCGTGCAGCGCGCCGACGTCGCCGTGGCGATAGGCCCGGTTGGCCTCGCTCATCAGTCGCGTGCGCCACGCCCGGTCGGCCTCGTCGCCGGCGCGGTCAGGGTGAATCTGCTGCGCGATCTGGCGGAACAGGCGCTTGATGTCGTTGCCGGGGCGGAACACGGGAGCTTCTTCGGCCGCCGCTTCGGCAAATCGATCGGTTTCGCGCGCCGACTGTTCGGCCTGCTGTTGCCATTGCCGGGCTGCGGCGCCGATGCCGATGTCTTGGGGCGCACGTGCGGCTTCCTCGGCGGCGAGCCGCGCCTGCAGCGCGTCGCGTTGCGCCATGCGCTGGCCGACCCGTTCGTAGTAGTAGCGCATGAATTCCGCCACTTCGGCCTGGACCGTCGCCAGTTCGAGTTCCAGGTCGCCGATGTCGCGCGTAAGTTGTTCGCGTTCGAGGATCAGCCGCGCGGTTTCATCGTTTGCCGCGAGCGCGTGGCCGCCGCGCGCCTCGGCGCATTGGCCGACGCGCAGCATGCGACCGCTGGGCGCGACCAGTTCCGCCGGGGCATGGCAGCGATAGAGCAGGGTGATGTCGGCCGCCTGCTGCTGCAGGCTGCGGAAGGCGCCGAGCGGCAGGATGCGAACCGGAAACAGCTTGGCGACCGGGACGGGACAATCGCTGCGATCATTCTGCGCGGCCCATGCCCGGGCCTGCTGCCACAGTTCGGCGTGGTCGGCGATATGCTGGCGCTGGCGCACCCACGCCGCACCCTGGGTGGCTTCCGTGTCGCGTGCCAGGCGGCTGCCGAGCAGCGACAGCGTGGCACGCAGCGCAATGCGGGCAGCGAAGTCCGCGGCCGGCAGGACCAGGCAGAGGGGGCGCAGGGCAATGTCGAGTGCGTTGGAAAGTTCCGGCAGCGGATCGTCGTCGGGTACCAGAATCAGCAGCGTGCGCCCCGCCTGCAAGGCCACGGTCGCAAACGCGGCAAGCGTCGCGATCGGCTGCCGTGGCAACTCCTCGTCGCGCAGGACGGCCACCAACGATGACGCCGCCAGCCCTGCCAGCCATCGTTCCGCAATCCGGGCCGGATCGTCGCGGTCCAGGTCGCAGGCTGTCGAAGCAGCGGGCATCGCAAAAGCGCTGTCGCCGGATCAGGCCAGCTGCCGCCGCATGCGGCGCGGTTCTGCATCGCGGCTGCCATAGGCTGTCACAGGCGGCTCAGGCGACCTGGGCGATGGCCTGCATGAAGGCCGAACGCGGTACCCCGCGCGCCTCGCCGGTCATCTGGAACAATTCCTTCATGTCCAGGATCAGCACGATCTTGCCATTCGAGAGGGTGGTGACGCCGGCGACTCCCTTGGGCCGGAAGTCGTCGAGCGACTTGATCACCGCATCCTCGCGCCCCATGAAACCGTCGATGGCGAGAATGAACGCGTGCTCGGCGGTCTGCATCAGCACACCGTAGGTGGGCACCTGCTCGGAAGGCCAGCCGAGCAGGGAATTCAGCGGATACATGGGCAGCACCGTGCCGCGCACCACCATGGTGGCGCAGCCGCCGACTTCCTGTACCGCCGACGGCTGGATCGGCATGATCTCGCGCACCATCGACAGCGGTACGGCGAAAGGCTGTTCGCCCAGTTGTACCAGCAATACCGGCAATATCGCCAGTGTCAGCGGCAGCGAGATGACGAAGGTCGAGCCGCGGCCGGGCGTCGATTTGATGTCGATGCGGCCCTTGAGTTTCTGGATGTTGGTCTTGACCACGTCCATGCCGACGCCGCGTCCCGAGACATCCGAGACGGCGTCCTTGGTCGAGAAGCCCGGCAGCAGGATCAGGTTGAAGCTCTGCCGTTCGTCCAGGGTGTTGGCTTCCTCGTCGGTGATCAGGCCTTTTTCCAGCGCTTTGGCGCGCAGGCGTTCGGCATGCATGCCGCGTCCGTCGTCGGCGATCATGATGACGATGTGATCGCCCTCCTGACGTGCCTCAAGCCGTACCTGGGATTTTTCCGGCTTGCCGGCAGCCCGGCGTTCTTCGGGCGACTCGACGCCGTGATCGACCGCGTTGCGGATCAGGTGGATGATCGGGTCGGATAGATCCTCGATCATCGTCTTGTCGATTTCCGTCTCCTCGCCCACCAGTTCCAGTTCGACATCCTTGCCCAGGTTGCGGGCCAGATCGCGGGCGATGCGGGGATATTTCTGGAACAGGCGGCCGATGGGTTGCATGCGGGTTTTCATCACCGCGTTCTGCATGTCGGATACCAGCAGGTCGAGCTGGCTCACCGCCTGGTCCAGTGCGTGCAGCGTCTCCGAGTCGGATTGGCCGTTGATGATCTGCGAGCGCAAGGCATTCAGGCGATTCTTGGTCAGGCCGATTTCGCCCGAAAGATTCAGTACCTGATCGAGCCGCGCCGTATCGACGCGGATCGAACTGTCGCGGGTCTTTTCGTTTTCGCGGCGCCCGGAGGGAGCGCTCGAACCGGGCCGGTCGGTGCTGCGGCGACCCAGCGCGGCGTGAATGATTTGCTCGGGGGTCTCGCCGCTGACGTCGTGGGACAGCGGGGTGGGCGACGCGCTGGCCGGGCTATTGGCTTCCGCCGCGGTCCCTATGGCTCCTGCAGGCTTGGTGAGGGCGGTGAACAGGGAATCCCAGTCCGGGCCTGACGCGCCGCCCGCGGGTGCTGCCGGCGGCGCTTTGGCGGGGGCGGGCGGCGGCGCAGCGCTGGGCGCGCCCGTACTCAGTTTGCCGGCCAGGGCCGCCTGCAACCGGGCCAGCAGCATGGCGTCGGCGGCAGTAGGTTGTAGGCCGCGCTCCAGCATGTCGAACATGTCGCGTACCGATCCCGTGGCGGCCAGGATCACGTCCATGATTTCGCCATTGAGGCGCAATTCGTTGTTGCGCAGGCGATCGAAGAGATTCTCCGTCAGATGGCACAGCGTTACCAGTTCGACCGCATTGAGAAATCCGGCACCGCCCTTGATGGTGTGAAAGCCGCGGAATATTTCGTTGAGCAGGTGGTGGTCACCCGGGTTCCGCTCAAGGTCCACCAATTTGTTATCAACCCCGGCCAGCAGGTCTCCGGCCTCGACCAGAAAATCCTGCAGCAGCCCTTCCATTCCCTGAAAATTGCTCATTTGCGACTCCTCGACGACAGCCGATTCAGAAACCCAGACTTTCAAGTAGATCATCGACCTGCGATTGGTTGCTGACGATGTCGGCGCGTCCCGCGCCGCCGATCGCCGGGCCGTTGAGCAGGCCTTCCGGCGTTTCGGCCTTGCGCTCCTGGGGCATGGCCTCCAGCAGCAGGCTCAGCAACTGGGCTTCCAGGTCCTGCACCAGCGTCACGACTTTCTTGATGACCTGGCCGGTCAGGTCCTGAAAGTCCTGGGCCATCATAATTTCCAGCAACTGATCGTTGGTCAGCTTGAGCCGTTCGGGCGCCTCGGCGAAATAGCCGTGGGTGTCTACGGCCAGCGCCTTGAATTCATCGACCGACAATTGGTTGGCGAACATGCGTTGCCAGCGTTGGCCAAGCAGCTTGGAGGCGTCGATCAGTGCGTCCTGCACCGGCCGCGCAATGTCGGTTGCATTGAGTACGCGCGAGGCCGCCTGTTCTGTCATCTGCGCGATATAGGCGAGGCGTTCGCGGGCATCGGGTATCTTCTGCGCCGAGTCCTGCAGCAGCTTGTCCATGCCCAGCCCGTGCAGGCTGTCATGCAGTTGGCGGGCGAGATGGCCGAGCCTGTTGAATACCGCATCGCGCGAGTCCGTCGCAAGAGTTGGTGCTGGCGCCACGGCGGCCGGCGGCTGGTCGGGCCAGGCGACGCTGTCGAACAGCGTCTGCAATTCGTCGGAGTCGTTGGCCGCCTGTGCCGGCTGCGGCGCCGGTGCGTTGCCTGGCGCGGTGAGCGGCGCGCCGGCCGCAATGCTGTCGAACAGCGCCTGCAGGTCGGCGGAATCGCCGCTTGCGTCATGTGTGATTGAATTTGCCATCGTGCCGATCCCCGGTTGATTTTTTGAACTGCCTCAGGCGGCCCATCCCAGTTTTTCGAATATCTTTTCGAGTTTTTCGCCCAGCGTCGCCGCAGTGAACGGCTTGACGATATAGCCGGAGGCGCCGGCCTGTGCGGCGAGGATGATGTTTTCGCGCTTGGCCTCGGCGGTGATCATCAACACCGGCAGGTGTTTCAGCGCCGGATCGGCACGTATCGACTGCAGCAGGACCAGGCCGTCCATGTTGGGCATGTTCCAGTCGGTGACGACGAAATCGAATCCGCCGCTCTTGAGCTTGTGCAGGGCGACCGCGCCGTCCTCGGCTTCGTCGGCAGTGGTGAAGCCGAGTTCCTTCAACAGGTTGCGCACGATACGGCGCATGGTCGAGAAATCGTCGACCACCAGAAACTTCAGCTTGGCTTTTTCAATCGTCATAACAGGCTTTCTCCTCAGTGCGTTGCGTGCTTCTGTAGCTGCGAGCGCAATGTGTGCGACAGGGCTTCCGCATCGAATTTGGCCACGTAGGCGTCGACACCGACGCTCTTGCCCATGGCATGGTTGGCTTCGGACGACAGCGACGAGTGCATGACGACCGGAATTCCGTCAAAGCGCCTGTCCGATTTTATGTTGCGCGTCAGGACGTAGCCGTCCATCTCCGGCATTTCGGCATCCACCAGAATCAGGTCCAGTTCGTCGCGCACCTCGTGTCCTGCCTGCTGGGCGTGCGCCGCCATGCCCGACAGGCGAGTCCAGGCTTCCATGCCGTTGTGCGCATACTTGTGCTTGACGGCGAGCTTGTCGAGAACTTCGGCGATCTTCCTGCGCGCGACCACCGAGTCATCGACGAAAAACACGTTCAGGCCTTCGCCGCCTTCCATCGGATCGATCTGGCCGACCACGCTGTCGCCGAAGGTGTTGGACATGATCTGTTCGACGTCGAGGATCGACACCAGGCGACCGTCCGGCAGCTCGGTGATCGCCGAGATGTAGGCGTGGGCGCTGCCGGTGGCGGCGTCGGGTGCGCGCACCTTTTCCCAATCGACGCGGATGATGCGATCGACGTCATGCACCAGGAAGCCGAGGTTGCGCTTGCTGTACTCCGCCACCATCATCGATGCCCCGCGCCCGGGTGGGGCATCCTTGAGCTGCATGACCGTGGCCAGCGAAAGCACCGGGATGACGTTGCCGCGCAGGCTGATCAATCCCTCGACGCCGTGCGGCATGTTCGGCGTGCGGGTGATGTCGGGCGTATCGCCGACTTCGCGCACCTTGAACACGTTGATGCCGAACAGCTCATGGGTGCCGAGCGAGAACAGCAGGATCTCCATCCGGTTGGAACCGGCCAGCTTGGTGCGGGCGTCGACGCTGTCGAGCAGGGACAGCGCAGGCGCCACGGTGGTCCGCGCCAGGGAAACCAGGGCCGAACCCGATTCGGACGGTGGCGGGGCATCCTTGCCCAGCAGCAGGCGGGTGAGGGACTCGGAGAGGCGGTGCGGTTCGAATTTCGGAACGTACTCGTCCACGCCGACCGCAAGGCCGAGGTGCCGGTTGGAGATCGACGACAGCGACGAGTGCATCAGCACCGGGACGCCGTTGAAACGCGGATCCGACTTGATGTTGCGGGTCAGCAGGTAGCCGTCCATCTCGGGCATTTCGATGTCGGTCAGGATCACTTGCAGCAGATCCTTGACCGGCCGGCCGGATCGTTCGGCGTGATCGGCGATGCGGCGCAGCTCGTCCCAGGCAGCCCTGCCGTTAACCGCGCTGATGCCTTGCACGCCCATGGCATCGAGGGTGCGCTGGATCTGCCCGCGCGCGATCGAGGAGTCGTCGGCGTACAACACCGTCAGGCCCTCGCGTTCAAGCACGGAAATGTTCTCGAACAGCATGCTGTCGTCGGGCTTCACCGTCTCCGCCAGAATCCGCTCGACGTCGAGCAGCATGACCAGACGGCTATCCGGCAGTTCGGTGACGGCGGTCACCAGGCCACCCAGTTCGCTGGTCAGCATTTCCGGCGGCACGCGCATCTGGGCCCAGTCGAGGCGCAGGATGGTATCCACCGATTCGACCAGGAAACCCTGGGTGTGGCCGTTGTACTCGGTAACGATCATGATCTCGCGCGGCGTCTCGGCCGAGATGCCGACATAGTCGCTGAGGTCGACCACGGGAACCAGCGCGCCGCGCAGGCTGACCATGCCCCTGACGGCGGGCGACATCTCCGGGGCGCTGGTGATCGACGGCGTGCGTATGACTTCGCGCACCTTGAAGACATTGATGCCGAAGGTCTCGTGCCGCCCGCTGCGGGCGTCCGGGCCGAGCGAAAACAGCAGGATTTCCAGCTTGTTGGTTCCTGCCAGGCGCGTGCGCGCATCGATGCTTTTCAGGAGATCAGACATGTTCGAACCTTTCAGTGGTGCGGATACAGGACTGGCTATTCAAGTCATTCATGGGCAGGCCGTCGGCGGGGCGGTATTTTCTCATTCCGTGCGGTAACCCACGCGTACGCCGCCCCAATGCCGGCCCTGAACATACACCGGGGCCGACATGTCATGCATTATCTCGCCAGTATCGCGGCGGTAGGTCTGCAACAGGAAGGGTAGTTCGTGGTCGCCGCAGCGCTTGCCGACCGGATCGTCGAAGATGCGCTTGGTGCGATTGCCGATCATATCGACTTTGTCGTCGCCGGTAAGCGGCTGGCAGAAGCGCGTATTGTGCGTCGGCACGTAACCGCGCCGGTCGCAGGCAATCGCGTAGGTCAGTTCCTTCATCTGTTGCAGCGGCGGTTCCTGCAGCGCGGGCAGCAGCCGGTCGCAGAAGGCGTCGCTCTTGGTATGAAATTTCTGCGGGCGGGTATTCGGTATCGGTTCGTAGTTGGCGTTGAACAGATCGTCAAGCGAGATCTGGCCGCGCCTGACGGCTTCCTCGAAGGCCTGGCCGACGGCCTTGGCCATGCCTTGCACCAAGGTCGGCATGCGCTCGTGAAGTCTCATCGCGACTTCGCCCGCGGTGCCGAGCTTGAAAATCTTTCCCGCCTCCTGCAGATTGGCCGCCAGATAGGTGAGCTGCGTCGACTCGGTGAGGTTGCTCCGCGCATTGCCGGCATTGCGCTCGGCCAGCTCGATGATGCGGTTGACGTTGCCGGCGATGGCCTCTGCCTGGCGGCTTTGCTCGTTCATGGCGCTGGCGATGGCGGAAACGTTGTCCAGGGTGTCCTGTGCTCCGTGATTGATCGATTCGAGCGCTTCGGCGGCTTTTTGCGCCAGTTGCGCGCCGTTCTTGGCCTGCAGCGAGCCGGCCTTGATGGTGGTGATTGCGCTGTTGGTTTCGGACTGGATCGCGGCGATCACGCTGCTGATTTCGCCGGTTGCCGCAGTGGTTCGCTCGGCAAGCTTTCGCACCTCGTCGGCCACCACCGCAAAGCCGCGCCCCTGCTCACCGGCCCGGGCTGCCTCGATCGCCGCATTCAGCGCCAGCAGGTTGGTCTGGTCGGCAATCTCATGGATCACCTTGACGATGCCGGATATCTCGCTGGAGCGTTCGCCCAGGGCTGCGATGACCTTGGCAGATTGTTCGACCGATTGCGCAATGCGCCCGATTTCGCTCGACGCGTCGAGCACGATCGCCGCGCCGCGGGACGAGTCGGCACGCGCCAGTTGCGCAATGCGGGCCGCATCCTCGGCGCGAGCCGCCGCCTGATTGACTCCCTGCACCACGTCGGCCACGCCTGCCGCGGCTTCCCGGGCCACCTCGATCTGCTGCTCGGAGCCTTCGGCAATTTCCCGTGCCTCGACATTCAGACGGGTCGCCGCCTGTGCCACCTGGGTCGAGGCGAACAGTATGCGGGTGATGATGCCCTGCAGCGTTGCCATCAAACCGTTGTAGGCGCCGGCCGTGGGCGTGATCACCGAATTCGGTGGAACATCGATGCGACGCGCCAGATCGCCGTCGTTGCGGGTCTGGGCAATCACCTGCCGCAGGTGGTCGATAGGTCCGGAGAGGTCGCGCTGGAAGTAGATCGCAGGCAGGACCGCCACCGTCAGGCCGAGGGCGGCCAGAATCAGGACGACATCCATCCCGAGCTTGCCATCGGCATAGGTGACGACGCCGGCGCCGCCGGCGGCAATCAGCAAACCGGCCGCGATATGGATCAGCGGAATACGGGTTTTCGCACTAAACATTTGATGTGTCCTCGTGGCTGCTGCATTGTCGAGTGGTCGAAAGATTCATCGGGTACATGTCGGTCGGTTCAGGTACGCAAGGCATTGGTCAGGGAGTCTACTTCCATTGCGGATTCTTCAAGGATGCTGCTCAGGGTTCGGTCGCCGAGCATGACGTCGATACTGGCTACGGTGCCTTCACTACCTGTGCCGGCAAGTTGGGAAAGCGGCGATTCCAGCGGGGCCAACTGGTCGGCCAGGAGCAGGGTGTCGGCCAGGGATTGCGGTGGCAGCGCCAGGTAGCCCTGCCACATCCCCTCGATCCCCCCCAGTACCGCGTCGGGGGCTCCAAGATGCTTCAATACCGCCCGTCCGACCAGCGCCGCGCCGCCGTTGTCCCAAGCCAGCAGGCTGCCATGCTCCGCCTCCAACAGGCCGGGATAGTTCCCGGCGCGGGCGATCAGGTAGAAGCCGCCCACTTCATGGATTATGCCGGCAAAAAACGCCATGTCCGGATCGACGTGGGTAAAGCGGCGCGCGATGACCTGGGCCAGCGCCGCAACGTGCGCCGTATGCTCCCATAAACGCACGGCCATCCGGCGATACTCGGGAGTGCCGGCCATGTCTTCCATCTGGCGCACCACCACGGCAGCGGCCAGCACACGCAAGGTGTTGAATCCGATCCGCGCCACTGCGCTTTTGACGTCAGCAATGCTTCGCCCCGCGCGGTTATAGATCACCGAGTTGGCTACGGCCACGACGCGCGCCGCCAGCAGCGGATCGGCCTGGACCAGCCTGGCGAGTTGATCGACGGAACAGTCCGGGTCGTCGAGAGTCCGCTGCAGTTTCAGGGCGATTTCGGTCGTGGTCGGGAAGATCATTTCGTCCCGGCTCGCCGCGTCGGCGATCTGCTCCAATATCGCCGGCACGTCCATGCCCGACCTTTGTGTCGGGGCCTGGTGAAGCAACTGGGATCGATGCTGGTCTGGATTCATGGCGGGAGTCAGAACAGTTCGATCTTTTTTTCGGTACCCGGGCGTAGCGGGCGGGCCAGCGATTGCTCGTAATCCCGCTCGGCCTTGACCACTTCATGCACGCCGGGCTGGCTGATCGGCAGACGGCGACAGAAAGCGTCCCCGCCATCGGGCGTGAACAGCACCTTGCGCGACCAGGCGCCACCGAAATCC
Organism: Sulfuritalea sp.; assembly: GCF_031426875.1. Lineage (NCBI taxonomy): Bacteria > Pseudomonadati > Pseudomonadota > Betaproteobacteria > Nitrosomonadales > Sterolibacteriaceae > Sulfuritalea > Sulfuritalea sp. Next base: position 2,567 of record NZ_JASJPC010000029.1, on the reverse strand, counting down.
TGCGCCGCAAGGGGGATCCCCTCTCTTTCCAGCCATTCCTTGGCGAATTCCGAGTTGCGTTGGCCGATGGCCATCAGGATCGAGGTGACGATGGTGCCGCCGCCAAAGGCCTTGGCGATGATGCGCTGCTTGGCTGCACCCTTGTTCAGCATGGTATTGAGCAGCACTTCCATCGAATAGTCGCCGGCCATTATCACATCGATGTCATCGCTGACCGAGGTGGTGCGGCTGGGCAGGAGGAAATGGTTCATGCCGGCCAGCCGCAGTTTTGGATCGTAGAGGCAGACCGCGACGCAGGAACCCAGCAACGTGGCGATCGGCCGTTCGGTCTCGACCGCCCAGCCGCCCGGGTTGATGCTTCGGGCGCAACGTTCGAGGTCCTTCGGATCATGGTGGGTGGGCGGCATGGTCGGGTTTTTCGCGTCGCGATCCGGTATCAGCCGTAGGCGATGATTTCGGCGGAAATGCGGTCGAGCGGCACGATCCGATCCACACCGCCGTGGCGGATGGCCTCCCGCGGCATGCCGAACACGACGCAGCTCGATTCATCCTCGGCGATCGTCAGCGCCCCGGCATCGTGCATTTCCTTCATGCCGCGCGCGCCATCGTCGCCCATGCCGGTCATGATCACTCCGAGCGCGTTGCGTCCGGCGACTTGCGCGACGGAACGGAACAGCACATCGACCGAGGGTTTGTGGCGATTCACCGGTGGGCCGTCCGCCACTTCGATGTAGTAGCGGGCGCCACTGCGCCGCAGCATCATATGGCGGCCGCCGGGTGCGATCAGAGCCCGACCGGGGGCGACGCGGTCGCCATTCTGTGCCTCGCGTACTTCGAGTGCGCAGAGGCTGTTGAGGCGCTCGGCGAACATCGCGGTGAATCTTTCCGGCATATGCTGGACAATGAGTATGCCGCTGCCGACGTTCGGCAATTTGCTCAGCACGGCTTCCAGTGCCTGGGTGCCGCCGGTCGAGGTGCCGATGGCGACCACCCGGTCGGTGGTGGTGGTCATGGCGCGCGCGCTTGCCGCCTGAGCGGTCCGCACCGCATCGGCGGCGAATCCCGGGGAAACCGCGGACGGCCGCGCCGTGCCGCCGCCGAGGTGGCTCAGGTTGGCGCGCGCCGCGGCGCGCACTGCGGCAACGAGATCGTTGCCGGCGTCCTGGAGGAACTGCTTTACCCCCAGCTTCGGCTTGGCAATGATTGCCAGAGCGCCCGCGGCGAGTGCCTCGATGGTTGCGCCGGCCCGCTGCTCGGCGAGCGACGAACAGACTATGGTCGGCGTCGGGCGCTCGCTCATGATCTTGCGCAGGAAGGTCAGCCCGTCCATGCGCGGCATTTCGATGTCGATCACCAGCACGTCGGGCCACTGCAGCTTCATCTTGTCCAGCGCATACAGCGGATCGGCAGCAACGCCGATCACTTCGATATCCGACTCGCGTTCGAGGGTTTCTCGATTGACTTGGCGCACCACGGCCGAATCGTCGACGATCATGACCTTGATCTTGTTGGCCATACGGCTAGGACGGCAACCGGTAGATGGTGGGTTGGACGGCGTGCAGGGTGTCGCTCAGGCCATGCAGGCTTTCCGCATGGCCGACGATGAAATAGCCGCCGGGATGAAGTTGTTCGACCAGGCGGGCCACCACCTGGCGTTTGGTCTCCGCATCGAAATAGATCATCACGTTGCGCAGGAAGATCACATGAAACTTGCCTAGCGCGGGGAGCGCCCGGTTCAGATTCACCTGCAGAAAGCGCGTGTGACGCTTTATCTCCGGGGCGATCATGAATCCGCCTTCCTGGCTGCGTACGCCCTTCAGGCAATATTTGCGCAAATAGCTCTCGGGCAGACCGCGAGTGCGGTCCAGCAAGTAGTGGCCTCGCTCCGCAGTACCCAGAACAGTCGTGGAAATATCCGAGCCGGTGACGCTCCAGGGTGCATCGAGTCCGAAATTTTCGGCCAGGACGAAGGCTATGGTGTAGATCTCCTCACCCGTGGATGATGCGGCGCTCCACACCTTGAACGGGCTGGACGGCGGGTGGTCGGCGGCAATGGTCTTGGCCAGGAATTGAAAGTGCGCTTCCTCGCGGAAAAAATAGGTCTCATTGGTGGTGAGCAGATCGACCATGGTCTGCAACTCCTCCGCTGCGTTACCGCTGGCGACGAGCCGGTAATATTCGGCGAAGGAAGAGAGCTTCAATTCCCTCAAACGCCGACCGAGGCGGCCCACCAGCAGCACCTTTTTCGTATCCGCCAGGCTGATCCCGGCGATCTTGTAGATCAGCTTCTGAAACTGCGCGAACTCCGCATTGCTGATGTCTGAATTGTCGTTGGCAGCCATGAGGGTCGATCGAAGCGTCAGGTCACTGAAGTTTTTGACAGTTTCGCCACCCACTACTGGCGCAAACGCAGCTAAAATCCGGCTTCAATAAATTATCGAAGCCGAATCCTTTCGACTATGTTCTCAAAGGGGCCGCGACTTGTGCATCCGGAAATTACGCTACAAACTGCGGTCACTGCTGTCCGGCTAAATCGCGAACAGATTCAATTGGTTGTTGATGATACT
>NZ_JASJPC010000028.1:0-209877 GCF_031426875.1 Sulfuritalea sp. | reverse complement strand
TATCGCGAGCAAGCTCGCTCCTACAGGGGATGCGCCTTTTCCTTGTTGACTGACTACTAGGCCGAGAGGTCGATGCGGCGGATCTCGCCGCCGGGGCCGATTTCCAGCGCGTCGCCGCGCCCCGTGCCCCAGTCGGACAAGACCCAGCGTTCGGCGCTTCCCGACGCCAACTGAATTTGTTCGTGGCCGGGTCGATGCGTGTGGCCGTGGACCAGGCGCATGCACGCACTGGCGGTCAGCGCCTGCCGGATCGCGTCGGGATTGGCGTCCATGATGGCTGCGGTCTTGCCCTGCATGGCCTCCGCGCTGCGCCGGCGCAGGCTTTCGACTTCGGCACGCCGCTCGGCCAGCGGGCGGGCGAGGAAACGCTGCTGCCATTCCTCGCCGCGCACCATGCGGCGGAACTCCTGGTAGGGCAGATCGTCGGTGCACACGGTGTCGCCGTGCATCAGCAGTGTCGCCGTGCCGCCGGCGCCGACTCTTGCGGTGTCGTCGAGCAGGAACATGCGGGCGGCGGCGGAAAAGCGGGGGCCGATCAGGAAATCGCGATTGCCGGCAATGAAATACAGGCTGGTGCCCATGTCGGCGGTGCTGCGCAGCAGGTTGCAGACATCGGCGTTGAAGGGATCGGCCAGGTCGTCGTCGCCGATCCAGTACTCGAACAGGTCACCGAGTATGTAAAGCGAATCGACGTTGGAGGCGGCCGTGTCGGCCAGGAAGGCAGCGAAGCGCTGCACCAAGTCTGGCCGTTCCGCGCGCAGGTGCAGATCGGAGACGAAGCGGACGGTTCCGGCGATGGCTTGCATGGAGCCGCCGGGATGGCTTAGACGACTTCCGCGCGCTCGATGACGACGTCTTCCTTCGGGACGTTCTGGTGGAAGCCCTTGTTGCCCGTCTTCACCGACGTGATCTGGTCCACCACGTCCTGGCCTTCGACGACGTGACCGAAGACGCAATAGCCCCAGCCATCCTGGCATTTGTCGTTGTCGAGGAAATCGTTGTCGCCGACATTGATGAAGAACTGCGCGGTGGCCGAGTGCGGGTCCGAGGTGCGCGCCATGGCGACCGTGTAGCGCTCGTTCTTGAGGCCGTTCTTGGCTTCGTTCTCGATCGGCTCGCGGACGGGCTTCTGGTCCATGCTCGGTTCGAAACCGCCGCCCTGGATCATGAAGCCGTCGATCACGCGATGGAAAATCGTGTTGTCGTAATGGCCGGCTTCGACATAGGCGATGAAGTTGGCGGCGCTCTTGGGCGCCTTCTCGGCATCGAGTTCGAGGGTGATGACGCCGTGGTTGGTGGTGAGCTTGATCATGGGATTTGTCCTTGGTGAATTATTTCTTTGCCGGCAGCAGCCTGGCGGATTCGATCAGCACCGGCGTGGTCGGCACGTTCTGGTGCGGGCCGGCATTCGCCGTCGGTACCGTGGCAACCTTTTGCACGATGTCGAAGCCTTGCACGACCTTGCCGAACACGGCGTAGCCCCAGCCGTCGCGGCCGGGATAGTCGAGAAAGCTGTTGTCCTTGAGGTTGATGAAGAACTGCGCGCTGGCGGAATGCGGATCGGAGGTGCGCGCCATGGCCAGCGTCCCGGTTTCGTTCTTCAGGCCGTTCTTGGCCTCGTTCTGGATCTGGGCGCGGGTTTCCTTCTGTTTCATGTCCGGCGTGAAGCCGCCGCCCTGGATCATGAAACCCGGAATGACGCGGTGGAACACGGTGCCGTTGAAAAAACCGTCCTTGGCGTACTGCAGGAAGTTCTCCACCGTCTTGGGTGCCTTGTCCTGGTATAGCTCGATGGTCAGGGTGCCTTGCGAGGTCTTCAGTTCGACCTGGGGATTGGCGGCGTGGGCGGCAATGCCGAACAGAAATGCGAAAGCGAACAGAAACAGGCGGTGCATGATATCTCCGGGGAACGGGTGGGGGGAAAGGCGATTCGGTCAGGCGGCGGGTGCTAGGCGGCGCCTTCGAAGACGATCTTCCAGCGGCCGCTTTCCTTGATCCAGTACTGACGTTTCTTCATCTGGCCGGAAAGGTTGCTGGAGCGGTAGTCCTGTTCGAAGGTTACAACAACGTGCTCTTCCTTGCCGGGATTGCGGAACATGCTGATATTGCCGGTGCCGACCTTGATCCAGCTCTTGCCGGCATTGACCTTGCGCTTCTGTTCGATCCAGTCCTTGTAGCCGTGGCCGTCGGCTTTGAACTTGTGCGAATAGTGCCGCGCGTACTGGTCGACATTGCGGCTTTCCCAGTCCGATCGCCATTCTTCGACATTCTTCAGCAGCGAACTGCGTTCGCTCTGCCAGTCGTCGAGCGACAGCCATTCGATGCTGTTGCTGATGATCACCGGCGTCAGGCCGATCTGCAGGCTTTTCGACAGCGAGTCGAGATCCTGGTTGGCCAGCACCACGCAGCCGTCGGACGCCCTGGGCGGCCGTGAAAAGGTGTCGGAGGGCGTGCCGTGGAGCCAGATGCCGTGGCCGTTGCGTCCCTGGCGCTTGTCCCACTCGTTGGGATAGTTGATGGGGAAGGCGCCGCTGCCGTAAAAGTCGGTGAGTTTCTTTCGCGGCAGGCTGGAGGTGACGTGATAGACGCCGATCGGCGTCTTCTTGTCGCCCTCGCGCGCCTTGTCGGCGCCGAGCTTGCCCTGCGTGATGTAGTAGTCGGCAACGAAGCGCGGCGTGCCCTGGTCGTTCTGGTACAGGTAGAGCCTGGATTTCTGGGTGTCCACCACCACGGCATGCTTCTGTTCCGGATGCATCTGCAGCAGATAGCGCGGCACATAGTCGGCCGGCGGTTTGGTACGGTAGCCCTTGAGGCGGACAATGGCTTCGTCGCGCAAATCGGCGATTTTTTCCCCGGACGCCGATCCGCCGCCTTCGCCAAAGCTCATCAGGGGGCGCGAGCGCGCCAGCAGCAGGTCGCCCATGACCAGATGCGCCAGGCGGAAGTTCGGATAGGCCTTGATCAGCATTTCCGTTTGCTGCATGGCGAGGTCGAGCTGGTTGCCTTCGATGGCATCGAATACTTTTGCCAGCAACGGTTCCGGGCCGGAATCCGAGTACCGCACTTCGGCGCCCGTAGCGCGGGCGCCTTTCTTCAGATGTCCCGGGGTTTTGCCGGCAGCTTCCGCCAGGCCTGCAGCAATCAGCAATCCGCAGGCTGCGACGGCCGCCAGGGAACGCGACAGGTGGCGCATCAACTACCGACCCGCTCCTGCACGATCTGCCACTTGCCATCGCGCTTGCCCAGGAGCAGCACTTTGTTGCTGGAGGTCTTGAGCGTGGCCGACTTGTAGTGCTGGCGGAACTTTGCCGTGGCGGTGTCGCCATCGACGCTCACGCGCAGGTTCTCGACGCTGACCTGGATCGCGCCGGGCTTGGCAATGCGCTTTTGCCGCTCCGACTCCCATGCCGCACGCGATTCGCCAGCCGGGGTCTTGAAGTCGCGGGCATAGGTCGCCAGGTAGGCCTTGGTGTCCTTGCGCGACCAGGCGGCAGCCCAGAGGTCGATGGCCCGCGCGATGTCGGCGTTGGCATCGGCAGCGGGCTTCTCTGCGGCGGGCTTGGCCGGCGCGGCGGCCGGTGCTGCGGCTGGAGGCGTCGCGACAGGGGCGGCAGCGACGGGGGCGGCGGCGACCGGAGCCGGCGGCTTGGGCGCTTCAACCAGCTTGACGGGCTCCGCCGGGCGCGCGTCGCCGATCGGCTTGGTCGTCTTGCCGGGACGGCCGGCGGTGCCCATCAGGTCGCGGATCAGGGCCAGCTTTTTCTGTGCGCTGGGGTTCGACGAATCGATCTGCAAGGCCTTGTCATAGGCCTGGCTGGCCAGCCGGGCGTAGATGTCGCCGAGGTTCTCGTGGGCGGTGGCGTAGGACGGATGGGTGCGGATGGCCATCTCCAGCGCCTGCTTGGCCTTGTCGTATTGCTTCTGCTGGGCGTAGATGACCGCGAGATTGTTGTAGGGCTCGGGCAGTTCGGGATAGTCCTCGGTCAGCTTGGTGAACACCACGATCGCTTCGTTGGGCTTGTTCATTTCGGCCAGCACGATGCCCTTGAGGAAACGGCCCTGCGCATCCTTGGGCTTGCCCGCGAGGTATTTGTCCACCTGTTCCAGCGCCTGGGCGTGCTGCCCCTGCTTGATCTGCTTGCTGATGTCCTGCAGGGCGTCGGCATGGACCGCCGGCGCAACGGCGAGGAGAACGACAGAAGCGGCGGAAGCCATGAGGCGTGCGGCATTGAGGCGGAATTGGGTCATGGTATATACTTCTCGTTGGCGGTTGCCAGAAAATGAATTTAGTTACGGCCGTTGCGCTTGGTGCTGCTGAAACAGGCGTCAACCTGCGCTGGAACTGCGTTTTCGCCGGGATAGACCATGCGGGATTCAGCTTCGGATTCTAACAAGAAGCCCGCCTTCCCCACAACCTGACCGCGTTTGATCAATGAGCTGATAATGCCGGCCTTTCGTGGCCTTTTTCCCGCTTACCCCGCCGTCCGGACAGATTTTTCCTCATGCTGAAGATATACAACACCCTGGCCCGCGAAAAGCAGGTCTTCGTCCCGATTCAGCCCGGCCAGGTCAATATGTACGTCTGCGGCATGACGGTATATGACTTTTGCCACCTGGGCCATGCCCGCGTAATGGTGGTGTTCGACCTGGTCGCGCGCTGGCTGCGGGCCAGCGGCTACGCCCTGAACTACGTGCGCAACATCACCGACATCGACGACAAGATCATCCGTCGCGCGCAGGAAAACGGCGAGACCATACGCCAGCTGACCGACCGCTTCATCGCCGCGATGAACCAGGATGCGACGGCACTGGGCGTGCTGCGGCCCGACGCCGAGCCGCGCGCCACCGACTATGTGGCGCAGATGCTGGACATGATCGGCACGCTGGAAACCAATGGCTATGCCTATGTTGCCGAGAGCCATGACGTCTGCTACTCGGTGCGCAAGTTCGACGGCTACGGCAAGCTGTCCGGCAAGTCGCTGGAGGATCTGCGCGCCGGTGAACGCGTCGATGTCATGGCCGGCAAGCACGACCCGCTCGACTTCGTGCTGTGGAAACATGCCAGGGATGACGAGCCCGCCGAGGTCAAGTGGCCCTCGCCCTGGGGCCCGGGACGTCCCGGCTGGCATATCGAGTGCTCGGCGATGGGTTCGGAATTGCTCGGCCGGCACTTCGACATCCACGGCGGCGGCCAGGACCTGCAGTTCCCCCATCACGAAAACGAGATCGCCCAGTCGGAAGGCGCCATGGACGCCAATGAGCAGTGCCAGTTCGTGAATTACTGGATGCACAACGGCTTCGTCCGCGTCGATGACGAAAAGATGTCGAAGTCGCTGGGCAACTTCTTCACCATCCGCGAGGTCCTCAAAAAGTTCGATCCTGAAGTGGTGCGCTTCTTCATCCTGCGCGCCCACTACCGCAGTCCGCTGAATTATTCCGACGTCCATCTCGACGACGCGCGACACGCGCTGACGCGGCTTTATACCGCGCTCAAGGGCGTCGCCGGCGAGGTCGAGGTCGACTGGAGCGAGCCGCATGCCCAGCGTTTCAAGGCGGCGCTGGACGACGATTTCGGCACACCGGAGGCCATGGCCGTGCTGTTCGACCTGGCCACCTTGGTGAATCGCGGCGACGCCGCACTGGCCGGCCAGCTCAAGGCCCTGGGTGGCGTGCTGGGGTTGTTGCAGCGCGATGCGCAAGGCTTCCTGCAGGCCGCGCCCGAAGGCGGCCTGAGCAACGCGGAAATCGAGGCAAGAGTTGACGCTCGCGGTACGGCGAAGAAGGCCAGGAATTTTGCCGAGTCCGACCGCATCCGCGACGAACTCAAGGCTGCCGGCATCGTCCTCGAAGATGGACCGCAGGGGACCACCTGGCGCAGGGCCTGAGCGGGTTCCGGCATAGTCGCGTCGTGGGAAAGGTTTTGCGCGAGCGGTTTGCGGCCGGGCGGCCCGCAACGGCCGGTGCCGGCACGACGGCGGCCATGTGACATAACACACGTCCGATGGCATAAAACAAGCGCATACTTTCCGATTTCGGCAGGAGTTGGCTGGAGGCGTGTATGTCTGCAATCAATTCGGATCATGCGGTTGTCGACCACGGGCCGAATGCGGAGTGCATAGGGTGCCCGGTGCGATCGGATCGAGGTTGGCGCCTGCGGCGCCTTGACCTGCAGGTCGGCGAATGAAGGTCCGCGCCCGGGAAAGGATCGCAACAGCGATTTTGCTGACCGTGATCGGCATCATCGCGCTGGCAATCTGGTGGACCTATGCTGCAGTCGAGGACGCCGGCCGCCAGCGGCGCGAGGCTTCGGAAATCGCGCGCACGCTCAGCGGCCTGAGGCTGGCGACTCTCGAATACGCGCTCAACCACCGGGAACAGGAACGCGCGAAGTGGTATGAAGTTTCGCAGCGCGCCGATCGGGTGATTGCAACTGCCCGCTTTTCCGATGCGACGGACCGCGAAATCTTGGCCGGTGTGGGTGCCAGAAGGATCCAGGTGCGGCAAATCTTCGGCGAACTGATTTCGCTCACCGCCGCTGTCCCCGCAGCAGCGGACTTCCGGTTGAACCGAAGTTCCGAGGCTCAGCTCCTCAGCAGGATTTTCGCTCTCCAGCAGGAGAATTTTACCGCCGCCTTTCGCCTGATCGACCTCGCAACCCGGCGCGCCAACGACGCACAGCGCAGGCTGTTGGTCGTCATTCTCTCGGGGCTGGGCCTGATCGCGCTGATCCAGATCGGCGGCTCGTGGTCGATCCAGCGCCATGTGCTCGAACCGGTCGCCAGGCTGCAGCATGCGGCCCAGCAGGTCGCGGCCGGGAACTGGAGTTTCGAGTTCGGGAAAGGCGGCACGGACGAGATAGGCCAATTGACGCGCGACCTCGGCAGCATGAAGCAATCGCTGCAAAATTCGCTGATGCAGGTCGAGCGCAGCAACCAGGAGTTGGCCGCCTTGAACCGGGAACTGGAAGCCTTCGGTTATTCGGTATCGCACGACCTGCGCGGCCCGCTGCGCGCCATGGACGGATTTTCGCTGGTGCTGCTTGAGGATTATGACGACAAGCTGGACGACGAGGGCAAGGATGCGCTGCGACGCATTCGGGCTGCAAGCCAGCACATGGGGCTGCTGATCGACGATTTGCTGCGCCTGTCGCAGGTGGCGCGGGCCGAGCTGAAACTGCAGCCGGTCGATCTCAGCGGGATCGCGCGGGGCATCACCGCATCCGTGCAGGGCGATCGCTCCGGGCGGAGCGTGGAATGGGCGATCGAGGACGGCATGACGATCACGGCCGATCCAGGCCTGATGCAGATCGCCATGCAAAACCTGATTGCGAACGCCTGGAAGTTTACGGCCAGGACCGAAAATGCGACGATCTGTGTCGGCACGCTGGAGCGCGACGGCAGAAGCCTGTATTTCGTCGCCGACAATGGCGTCGGATTCGACATGGCACACGCGCAGCGGCTTTTCGGTGCCTTCCAGCGACTGCACCGCGCCGCCGATTTTCCGGGGACCGGAATCGGCCTCGCAATCACCCAACGCATCATCCGTCGGCACGACGGAGGAATCTGGGCGGAAGCCAGGGAGGGCAAAGGGGCGACTTTCTTTTTTACCTTGGGAGACATGGGCCATGACCATGGTCGGCATGCAGACCTGCCCGCTGCTTGAGTGCCGTTCGGACCATGCGCCGCTGCCGGGACGGGCGGACCAATGAGGACGTCCTTGAGAGTGTTGCTGGTCGAAGATTCGGACGACGACGCCACGCTGGTGATCCGGACGCTGAGACGCGGCGGTTTCGATGTGCAGCACGAGCGCGTCGACAGTGCCGCGGCGGTGACGGCTGCGCTGACGCGACAGCAGTGGGATGCGGTGATTTCGGATTTCAGCATGCCGGGCTTCACCGGACTGGACGCTCTCGGGATTTTCCGTGCCGCCGACCTCGACATTCCATTCATCCTGATTTCCGGCACCATCGGCGAGGAAACAGCGGTGGACGCGATGAATGCCGGCGCCAGCGACTACGTGATGAAGAAAAGCCTGGAGCGGCTCGCGCCGGCTCTGGAACGCGAGCTGAAAGAGACGCAAATGCGCGCAGCCCATCGCCGCGCCCAGGAAGCGCTGGCCGACAGCGAAACGCGATTCCGGCAAATGGCGGAGAATATCCGCGACGTGTTTTTCCTCGTCAGTGCGGACCGCAGGCAGATGTTGTACATCAGCCCGGCCTACCAGGAAATCTGGGGTCGCAGCTGTGCAAGCCTTTACGCCGATCCCGAATCGTGGACCGCGGCGATTCATCCGGACGACAGCCGCGCGGTCTATGACAATTACAAGAAACATCAGGCTGCGCCAACCGGCAGTTTCGAGGATCACTACCGGATCGTGCGTCCGGACGGCTCGATTCGCTGGATCCAGGCGCGGATCTTCCCGGTGCGCGACGAGGCCGGAGCAATCGTACGTTTCGCCGGTGTCGCCAAGGATGTCACCGAACGCGCCAAGGCCATGCAGGAATTGCGCGAAAGCGAGCGTCGCTTCAGCGACCTGCTGCGCAATGTGCAGCTGGTTTCCCAGATGCTCGACCGCGAATCGCGCATCACCTTCTGCAACGCCTACTTGCTGCGCCTGACCGGTTGGCAGCACGAGGAAGTCATCGGCAAAAGCTGGCCGGAGATTTTTCTGCCCCGCGAAATAGTCGAGGAGTGGACTACCGCCTATGCCGCGCTGCTCGCCGACCTGCCCGAATCCTGGCATCGCGAAGACGAGATCCTGACGCGCGCGGGCGAGCGCCGGCTGATTCGCTGGAACAATTCCGTGCTGCGTTCGGGGGCCGGCGACGTGATCGGCACGGCAAGCATCGGCGAGGACATCACCGAGCAAAGGCGGGCGGAAATCAAGATCAAGCGCCTGAACCGGGTGTACGCCGTGCTGAGCGGCATCAACACGCTGATCGTGCGCGTTGGCGAGCGCGACGAGCTGTTCCGCGATGCGTGCCGGATCGCGGTCGAACAGGGCGGATTCCGCATGGCCTGGATCGGCCTTGTCGATCGGGATGCCATGGAGCTGGTGCCGGTCGCCGCGGCGGGCACGACACAGAATCCCGCGGCCTTGGTTAATCAACGTTTCTCCTTGCGGGAAGAATCCCCGGCGGGAAATGCCCTGAGCGCGAGGGCGCTTCGCGAGCAGAGGGCCGTTTTTACCAACGACGTGCCGAACGATCCCGCAGTCGCGTTCAAGGATGAGCATGCGCGGCGCGGATCGCGTTCGATGGCGATTCTTCCGCTGCTGGTTTCCGGCGAGGCGGTGGGCCTGCTCGCACTTTATGCCGCGGAGGCCGGCTACTTCGATGACGAGGAATTGAAACTGCTGACGGAACTTGCCGGCGATATCGGTTTTGCGATTGATCACATCGCCAAGCAGGAGCAGATCGACTATCTCGCCTACTACGATCCGCTCACCGGGCTGGCGAACCGCCGCCTGTTCCTCGAGCGGATGGCGCAATACATGCGCAGTGCCGTCAGCGGCGGGCACAAGTTGGCCGTGTTCCTGCTCGACCTGGAGCGTTTCAAGAATATCAACGACAGCCTCGGCCAGGTGGCCGGCGACGCGCTGTTGAAACTGGTGGCGGAGTGGCTGGTGCGCGATCTCGGCGATCCGGGCATGCTGGCGCGCCTGGGTGCCGATCATTTCGCCGCCGTGTTGCCGGAAGTTCGGCAGGAAGGCGACCTGGTCCAGCTCCTGGAAAACAAGATGGGCGCTTTTCTGGACCATCCGTTCCGTCTGCATGACTCGGTGTTGCGGATACCCTTCAAGATCGGTGCCGCAATATTTCCCGATGACGGCGCCGACGCCGACACCCTGTTCAGGAATGCCGAGGCCGCGCTCAAGGCGGCCAAGGCCGGCGGCGAGCGCTACCTGTTCTATACGCAGAAGATGACCGACGCCGTGGCCGGCAAGCTGACGCTGGAAAACCAGTTGCGCCAGGCTCTGCACAATCGCGAATTCGTGCTGCATTACCAGCCCAAGGTGAACCTCGCCAGCGGCAGGATGACCAGCGCCGAGGCGCTGATCCGCTGGAACGATCCGCGCACCGGCCTGGTGCCGCCGGGCCATTTCATTCCGATGCTGGAGGAAACCGGACTGATCCACGAGGTCGGACGCTGGGTGCTGCGCCAGGCCATCGCCGACTACCTGCGCTGGCGCGCCGCAGGCCTGCCGGCCGTGCGCATCGCGGTAAACGTGTCGCCGCTGCAACTGCGCCAGCGCGGCTTCGTCGCCGAGATCGAACAGGCCATCGGTATCGATCGGCACGCGGCGGCCGGGCTGGAACTGGAGATCACCGAAAGCGTGATCATGGAGGACGTCAAGCACAACATTGCCAGCCTGCAGGCGATCCGCGACCTGGGTGTCAGCATCGCCATCGACGACTTCGGCACCGGCTTCTCCTCGCTCAGCTACCTCGCCCGGCTGCCGGTGGATACGCTGAAAATCGACCGCTCCTTCGTCATCGAGATGACGGCCGGACCGCAAGGCCTGGCACTGGTATCGACCATCATCAACCTGGCCCAATCGCTCAAACTCAAGGTGGTGGCCGAAGGTGTCGAAACCGTGGAGCAGCAACGCCTGCTGCGCCTGCTGAACTGCGACGAAATGCAGGGCTATTTGTTCAGCAAGCCGCTGCCGGCGGATGTCTTCGAGGCTCGATACCTGGCTGCGTCGTCCGACCCGGCCGCCTGAGGCGGAGCCGCCGGGTCGCCAGCGCCAACTCTTGCGGTAACGGATACAAGCGCAGTCGAGTACGCCCGCGTGCGTCGCGGCTTGTGTGTGCTGGCGTACAGACCATGACAGTGGTATGGGCGATCCTGTCAGTTCACCGCAGGAGGCGAATCATGCCCACAATCAATCCAGACGCCGAGATTCTGGATCGCGAGACCGGATGCAGTCCGCATTGGTCGCGGTCGGATTCCGGGTGTGAGCCCAAGTCATTCGTCTATCCCTTGCAAACCATCCCTGACAGACGACAGGGCTCGCCGCGCCCGGCCGGGAATCGGTCGCCGATGGCCGAGCAAACTGCCGGCAAGGTGGACGAGATTCTTTGCGTGACGCCACGGCAGTGGCTGAGTCAGTGGTGCTGCCTGGACGCACAATCATGACGTCCGCCCGGGCGTCCGCCGCCAAATTGGCCGTCAAGGCGTCGACCGGCATCGCCGGTTTCGATGAAATTACCGGCGGCGGCCTGCCGCGCGGTCGCACCACGCTGCTGGTGGGCGGACCCGGTTCGGGCAAGACGATTTTCGGGCTGCAGGTTCTGGTGCACGGTGCGCAGGAGTGCAGGGAGCCGGGTATCTTCGTCGCGTTCGAGGAGTCTTCGCCGCGCGTCGTGGCCAATGCCGAGAGCTTCGGCTGGAACCTCGCGGCCCTGCAGAAGAAGAAGCTGTATTTCATGGACGCCCAGCCGCTGGCCGACCTGGTCCAGTCGGGGGATTTCGATCTCTGCGGTTTGCTCGCGGCACTGGACGCCAAGTCCAAGGAATTGGGCGCGCGGCGCATCGTGTTCGATGCCCTCGATGTCGTCCTGGCCCTGTTGCCCGATCCGGCGCTGAAACGACGCGAGATCTATCGTCTGCATGAGTGGCTGTTGGCACGCGAACTGACCGGCATCATCACCCTCAAGGCGGGCGGCGACGAGACGATTTCAATCAGCCCGCAGCCCTTCGGCTTCATGCAATTCATGGTGGATTGCGCGGTGATGCTGAACCACAGCGTGGTGCTGGGCGTGTCGCAACGCAGTCTGCGGGTGCAGAAGTATCGCGGCTCGGGCTTCGACGAGAACGAATCGGCCTTCCTGATCGGCAACAGCGGCTTCGAGGTTGCTGTTGCGCATACGCTGAGCCGGGTGGATGCCAAGGTCAGCAACGAGCGCGTTTCCAGCGGCGTGGAGCGGCTCGACACGATGCTGGGCGGCGGCTACTACCGCGGCGCCAGCGTGCTGATCACAGGATTTTCCGGCACCGCCAAGACCACCTTGAGCGGTGCGTTTGCCGAGGCGGCTTGCCGGCGCGGCGAACGCACCATGTTTGTCTGTTTCGACACCAACAGCACCGAGGTGATCCGCAACCTGCGCTCGGTCGGCATCCGGCTCGATCGTTACGTCAAGAACGGCAGCTTGCGCATGATCTCGTCCCGCGCCATCACCGGCAGCGCCGAGACCTACCTGGTGCGCATCAAGGCGCTGGCGATGGAGCACGGAGCACGTTGCGTGGTGATCGATCCGGTATCGGCGTGGTCGAAATCCGGTAATGACCTGAGCACGCAGAGCGTGGCGGACCGCCTGATCGACTGGTCCAAGGGCGAAGGCACCACCCTGGTCTGCACCAGCCTGCTCGACGAGATGTCGGGCCAGGGGGAAGGCGGCTCGCAGTTGCAGATATCCGCCCTGGTGGATACCTGGATCCACCTCAATTACCTGATCCAGGCCGGCGAGCGCAACCGCGGCCTGTCCATCGTCAAGTCCCGCGGCACGGCGCATTCGAACCAGGTGCGGGAGCTGATCCTGAGCGATGCCGGCGTGACCCTGACCGATACCTACACGGCCGGCGGCGAGGTGTTGATGGGCACCTTGCGCTGGGAAAAGGAACGCGCCGAGCGCGTCGCCACCGAGGCCACCGATGCCGCCGCAAAACTCAAGCGCCTCAGGCTCGACGCCGAGGAAGCCGAGCTTGAAGTGCGGGTGAAGTCGCTGCAGACGGAACTGGTGGCCAAGCAGGTCGAGAAGGCCTTGCTGGTTCGCACCACGCAGAGCCACGAAGGGGAGCTGTCGCGCGGTCGTACCCAGATGCAGGAGCTGCGCGGGGCGGATGCGACGACCGCGGTGAGGAAAGCGACTCCGCCATGAGCCAGCGCGGAATTTTCAGGTTCAGGCTCTATGTCGCCGGCGAAGCGCCGAACTCGACGCTGGCCATCGCCAACCTTGCCGCCTTCTGCCGGGCCTACCTGCCGGACAGGTACGAGATCGAAATCGTCGACGTGTTCCGGGAACCGAAGCGCGCGCTGGCGGACAGCATCTTCATGACCCCGACCCTGGTGCTGCGCACGCCGCCGCCAGCGCGAAAGATTGTCGGCACCCTGAGTCAGACGCAGACCGTGCTGCTGGCCCTGGGTCTGGTGAGCGACGTCGGATGAAAGCCGTCAGATCACCGCCTGCGGGGGCGGCGAACGATGAAATTGCCGCGCTGATCGCCACCTTGCATGCGACGGGGCAGCGCCTGGAGGAACTGACGGCCGGCGAGGTGGATGGGGTGACGGACAGCGAAGGCCGCACCTTCCTGCTGCGGCATGTGCAGGAGAAATTGCGACACAGCGAAGCCGCCAAGCAGGCCGCCATCCTCAATGCCCTGCCCGCGCATATCGCCTTGCTCGATGCCCATGGCATCATCATCTCGGTGAATGACGCGTGGCGGCAGTTCGCTGCGACGAATGCGCTGCAGGGACCGCAATTCGGGATCGGTGTCGATTACCTGGCGCTTTGCGACAGCGCAAGTGGCGACGGTGCGACCGAGGCGCGGCAGGCCGCCGTCGGCATCCGCTCCGTGCTGGCTCCGGGCGGTGGCGCAAAGAGCTATTCACTCGAATATCCCTGCCATTCGCCGACGCAGCAGCGCTGGTTCCTGATGACGGCAACTCCCTTTGCCGACGATCCCCCGGTCGGAGTGGTGGTGATGCACCTCGACGTCACGGAGCGAAAGCGCGGCGAAGAGGCGCTGCGACGTTTCGTTTCGGCGCTGGACACCATCGCTGACGGGATATTCCTGACCGATCGCACGACGATGAGCTATATCCATGTCAACCAGGCCGCCTGCCAACAGACCAACCAGACGCGCGACGAGTTGCTTGCCATGGGCCCGATGCGCTTGCTGGGCAAGTCGCGCGCCGAAGTCGAAGGCGATTTCGACGCCATCATCGATAGCGGGGTGGACGCAGAGCCGTTTGAATTGCTCTGGCGCCGCGCCGATGGTGCTTCGCTCTGGGTCGAATTGCGCCGCCATGCGCAGTGGTCGGGCGGCCGCTGGACGATCGTGACCATGGTGCGCGACATCACGGCACGCAAGCAGGCGGAAAACCGCATCCGCCGGCTGAATCGCGTATATGCGGTGCTGAGCGGCATCAACGCCTTGATCGTGCGCGTCGCCGATCGCGACGCGCTGTTCCGTGAGGCGTGCCGGATCGCAGTCGAGGATGGCGGATTCCTCATGGCATGGATTGGCCTGGTCGACCAGGCTGCCATGGAATTGGTGCCGCTCGCCGCAGCCGGTACCACCATGGATGCCGCCACACTGGTCAATCAGCGCTTCTCGCTGGCCGAGGAAACGCCGCGCGGGAATACCCTGAGCGCAATGGCGATTCGGGATCGGGTGCCGGTATTTACCAACGATGTACCGAACGATCCCCGTGTCGTATTCAAGGCGGAGCATGCGCAGCGGGGGTCCCGCTCAATGGCGATCCTGCCCTTGCTGGTTTCCGGCGAGACGGTCGGCGTGCTCGCCTTGTATGCCGAGGAAGCCGGCTTCTTCGACGAGGAGGAGTTGAAACTGCTGACCGAACTGGCCGGCGACATCGGGTTTGCCATCGACCACCTGGCAAAGGGCGCAAGACTCAACTATCTTGCCTACTACGATCCGCTGACCGGGTTGGCCAACCGCAGCCTGTTTCTCGAACGGGTGGCGCAGCACCTGCGCAACGCAGTGGCCGGCGGGCATAAGCTGGCGATGTTTCTGATCGACCTGGAACGCTTCAAGAACATCAACGACAGCCTCGGCCGGCCGGCTGGCGACGCATTGTTGCGCCTGGTGGCGGAGTGGCTGACGAGCCATGTGGAAGACGCCAGCCTGCTGGCGCGCGTCGGCGCGGACCATTTTGCGGTGGTGCTGCCGGAAGTGAAGATGGATTGCGACGTGGCGCGCCAGCTCGAAACGACCATCGAAGCGCTGGTGGAGCACCCATTCCGCCTCAATGACGCCGTGTTCCGTGTCGCCGCCAAGGTCGGCGTCGCCTTGTATCCCGAAGATGGCACGGATGCCGATACCTTGTTCCGCAACGCCGAGGCCGCGCTCAAACGCGCCAAGGCCAGCGGTGAGCGCTACCTGTTTTACACCCAGACCATGACCGCGACGGCGGCTGCCAGCCTCAGCCTGGAGAACCAGTTGCGCCAGGCGCTGCACAATCACGAATTCGTGCTGCATTACCAGCCCAAGGTGAACCTCGTCAGCGGCAAACTGGTCGGCGCCGAGGCGCTGATCCGCTGGAACGATCCGCGTACCGGACTGGTGCCGCCGATCCGCTTCATCCCTGTCCTGGAAGAAATCGGACTGATCCATGACGTCGGTCGCTGGGCGCTGCACCAGGCCATCGCCGATTATCTACGCTGGCGTGCGGCGGGCTTCGCGGCCGTGCGCATCGCGGTGAACGTGTCGCCGCTGCAACTGCGCCAGCGTGGCTTCATCGCCGAGGTCGAGGAGGCCATCGGCGTCGATGCGCAGGCGGCGGCCGGGCTGGAACTGGAAATCACGGAAAGCGTGATCATGGAGGACATCCGGCACAACATCGCCAGCCTGCAGGCGATTCGCGCCATGGGCGTCAGCATCGCGATCGACGATTTCGGCACCGGCTTTTCCTCGCTCAGCTACCTCTCCAGACTGCCGATCGATACGCTGAAAATCGACCGTTCCTTCGTCATCGACATGACGGCGGGGCCGCAAGGTCTGGCGCTGGTGTCCACCATCATCGACCTGGCCCATGCGCTGAAGCTCAAGGTGGTGGCCGAAGGCGTTGACACCGCAGAGCAGCAGCGTCTGCTGCTCTTGCTCAACTGCGACGAGATGCAGGGCTATTTGTTCAGCAAGCCGCTGCCGGTCGATGTCTTCGAGGCCAGATACCTGGCGGCATCATCCGCCACGGCTGCCTGACACCCTGTCGCCGGGTCGCCAGCGCCAACTCCTGGCGGCGCGCGGCGGGTTTCAACTGCCGAAGAAATCCCTGACGCGATCGAGCCAGCTCTGCGCACGCGGGCTGTGGCGCTGGGCGTTGCCCTTGCTGATCTCCTCGAACTCCTGCAGCAGCTCCTTCTGCCGGTCGGTGAGGCTGACCGGGGTTTCCAGCACGACGTGACAGAGCAGGTCGCCGTGGGCCGCCGAGCGCACGCCCTTGATGCCCTTGCCGCGCAGGCGGAAGACCTTGCCGGTCTGCGTTTCGGCGGGCACCTTGAGCTTGGCGACGCCGTCCAGCGTCGGGATCTCGATTTCGCCGCCGAGCGCCGCGGTGGCGAAGCTGAGCGGCATTTCGCAATGCAGGTCATCGTGGTCGCGCTGGAATACAGCGTGGGCCTTGAGGTGGATCTGGACGTAGAGATCGCCCGGCGGGCCGCCATTGACGCCCGGCTCGCCTTCGCCGCTGAGCCGGATCCGGTCGCCTTCGTCGATCCCCGAGGGAATCTTGACCGACAGCGTCTTGTGCTGCTTGACGCGGCCCGAGCCATGGCAGGTGCCGCAAGGGTCGGGAATGTAACGGCCGGTGCCGTGGCACTTCGGGCAGGTCTGCTGGATCGAGAAGAAACCCTGCTGCATGCGCACCTGGCCGTGGCCGCCGCAGGTCGGACAGGTCTTGGGTTCGCTGCCCTTCTTGGCGCCGCTGCCGCTGCAGGTTTCGCATTCGGCCATGGTCGGGATGCGGATGCGGGTTTCGGTGCCGCGCGCCGCATCTTCCAGGGTGACTTCGAGGTTGTAGCGCAGGTCGGCGCCGCGGTAGACGTTGGAGCGACCGCCGCGCTGGCCGCCGCCGCCGAAGATGTCGCCGAAAATGTCGGAGAAGGCATCGGCGAAACCGCCCGCGCCGCCTCCCATGCCGGCTTGCGGATCGACGCCGGCATGGCCGTACTGGTCGTAGGCGGCGCGCTTCTGCCCATCGGAAAGAATCTCGTAGGCTTCCTTGGCCTCCTTGAAATGATCCTCCGACTTGGGGTTGTCCGGATTGCGGTCCGGATGGTGCTTCATGGCCAGCCTGCGGTAGGCCTTCTTGATGTCCTCGTCGGAGGCGTCGCGGTTGATGCCGAGGATTTCGTAGTAGTCGCGTTTAGCCATTTCGATTCGCTATCTCTCTATGTAGCACAAAGGCCGAGCCAAGCGGTGAGCTGCCTCCGCCTGGACCCGGCCACCTGAAGCGGCACGCTTGCTGCAAATGCGCGTCGCTTCAAGCCTTCTTGTCATTCACCTCGGTGAATTCGGCGTCGACTACATCGCCGTCGTCCTTCTTGGCTTCGCCGCCACCCGCGGCGCCACCCGCACCGGCCGCACCCGCGGCACCGGCCGCCGCCTGCGAGTCGGCGTAGACCTTCTCGCCGAGTTTCTGCGAGGCCTTGGCCAGCGCCTCGGTCTTGGCTTCGATGGCGGCCTTGTCGCCGTCCTTCAGCACGGCTTCGGCATCCTTGATCGCGGTTTCGATAGCGGACTTCTCGTCGGCGTCGAGCTTGTCGCCGTGCTCGGCAAGCGACTTCTTGATCGAATGCACCATGGCATCGCACTGGTTGCGCGCGTCGACCAGTTCGCGGGCCTTGTGGTCGTCCTCGGCGTGGGCCGCGGCGTCCTGCACCATGGCCTGGATCTCGGCTTCCGACAGTCCCGAGTTGGCCTTGATGGTGATCTTGTTTTCCTTGCCGGTGCCCTTGTCCTTGGCCGAAACGTGCAGAATGCCGTTGGCATCGATATCGAAGGTGACCTCGATCTGCGGCATGCCGCGCGGCGAGGGCGGAATGTCGGACAGGTTGAACTGGCCCAGGCTCTTGTTGCCGCTGGACATCTCGCGCTCGCCCTGGAGGACGTGGATGGTCACCGCGCTCTGGTTGTCGTCGGCGGTGGAGAAGGTCTGCGCCGCCTTGGTCGGGATCGTGGTGTTCTTCTGGATCAGCTTGGTCATGACGCCGCCCAGGGTTTCGATGCCCAGGCTCAGCGGAGTCACGTCGAGCAGCAGCACGTCCTTGACTTCGCCTTGCAGCACGCCGCCCTGGATCGAGGCGCCGACGGCCACGGCTTCGTCGGGATTGACGTCGCGGCGCGGTTCCTTGCCGAAGAATTCCTTGACCTTGTCCTGCACCTTGGGCATCCGCGTCATGCCGCCGACCAGGATCACGTCGGTGAGGTCGGAGGTCTTGACGCCGGCATCCTTGATGGCGATGCGGCAGGGCGCGATGGTGCGTTCGATCAAATCTTCGACCAGCGCTTCGTACTTGGCGCGGGTCAGCTTCATCGCCAGGTGCTTCGGCCCGGTGGCGTCGGCCGTGATGTAGGGCAGGTTGAATTCGGTCTGCTGCGCCGAGGACAGCTCGATCTTGGCCTTTTCCGCGGCTTCCTTGAGGCGCTGCAGGGCCAGCACGTCGTTCTTCAGGTCGACGCCCTGTTCCTTCTTGAATTCGGTGACCACGTAGTCGATCAGGCGCTGGTCGAAGTCCTCGCCGCCGAGGAAGGTGTCGCCGTTGGTCGACAGCACTTCGAACTGGTGCTCGCCGTCGAGTTCGGCGATCTCGATGATCGAGATGTCGAAAGTGCCGCCGCCGAGGTCATACACCGCAATCTTGCGGTCGCCTTCCTGCTTGTCCATGCCGAAGGCCAGCGCGGCGGCGGTCGGCTCGTTGATGATGCGCTTGACATCGAGGCCGGCGATGCGGCCGGCGTCCTTGGTGGCCTGGCGCTGGCTGTCGTTGAAGTAGGCGGGCACGGTGATCACGGCCTCGGTGACTTCCTCGCCGAGGTAGTCTTCGGCGGTCTTCTTCATCTTGCGCAGCACTTCGGCGGAGACTTGCGGCGGCGCCATCTTGTTGCCGCGCGCCTCGACCCAGGCGTCGCCGTTGTCGGCCTTGACGATCCTGAAAGGCATCAGGTCGATGTCCTTCTGCACTTCCTTTTCCTCGAAGCGGCGGCCGATCAGGCGCTTGACGGCATACAGGGTGTTCTTGGCATTGGTCACGGCCTGGCGCTTGGCCGCGGCGCCGCAGAGGATCTCATTGTCTTCCGCGTAGGCGACGATGGAGGGCGTGGTGCGCGCGCCTTCCGCGTTTTCGATGACCTTGGGCTTGCCGCCTTCCATGATGGCGACGCAGCTGTTGGTGGTGCCGAGGTCGATGCCGATGATCTTGCCCATGATTTTTCCTTTAAGAATGTTGCTCGCCGGGGATGTTCCGCAGCGAATCTCTATGCCTGATATGGGGGTATTGCGGGTGGCTTCAAGCCGCCGGTGCTGCTTTTGCTTTCGAAACCACCACCAGCGCCGGGCGGATCACGCGTCCGTGCAGGGCATAGCCCTTCTGCAGGACGTTGAGCACGGTGTTGGCTTCGGTGGCGGCGTCCGGGGCCTCGATCTGGCTGATGGCCTGATGCTGGTGCGGATCGAACTTCTGGCCGAGCGGATTGATTTCGGCCAGGCCGGATTTCTCGAAGGCCGCGATCAACTGGCGCAGCGTAAGTTCGACGCCTTCCTTGAGATGCTCGGCACTCTGGTTGTCGCTGGCCAGCGCGGCTTCGAGGCTGTCCTTGACCGCCAGCATTTCGCCGGAGAACTTCTCGACCGCGAACTTGCCGGCCTTGCCGATATCGTCCTGGGCGCGGCGGCGCACGTTCTCGGTCTCGGCCTTGGCGCGCAGCCAGGCGTCGTGGTGTTCGGCGGCCTTGAGTTCGGCGGCCTTCAGCAGGTCTTCGAGGCTGGGCATCACCGTGGTGTCGGGTGTCGGCTCGATAGTCGGCTCTGGCGATACGGTGCCGGTATCGGGCAAGGCCTGGGTGTCGGGGTTGGGGGTGCTTGAATTTTCCTGCATGGGTCGGGCTCCTGAAGAAACCCGTCGCATATGAGGGTGAATCCGGCGGCTTCAAGCCCCCGGTGCAAGAATTTAAGAGCCTGTTAACACGGCTCTAAGTGTGGAAGCGGCCGACCGTGCTTTGCAGCTTTTCCGCCAGGGCTTCCATTTCCTGTGCCGCGGCCGCGGTCTGTTCCACGGCGTGGGCGTTGTCGCGCGACATGGCGGCAATCGACTCGATGTTTTGCGCCACTTCACCGCTGACCCGGCGCTGTTCGTCGGTGGCGCTGGCGATGGCGTCCAGCCCGCGGCCGACTTCGGTGACCGACGTGCTCGCGGTGGACAGGACTTCCGCCACGGTTTCCATGGAAT
This sequence comes from Sulfuritalea sp., assembly GCF_031426875.1. Taxonomy (NCBI): domain Bacteria; kingdom Pseudomonadati; phylum Pseudomonadota; class Betaproteobacteria; order Nitrosomonadales; family Sterolibacteriaceae; genus Sulfuritalea; species Sulfuritalea sp. The sequence continues at coordinate 189,683 of NZ_JASJPC010000028.1, read as the reverse complement.
TTTGGCTCGAAGCAAGGTGATCCAGGCCGCTTTCGATCGACCGGCGCACCACTTCCGCCTGCTGGGCCAGGGTGTGGGTGACGGTGTCGATTTCGCTGGCGGAAGCGCTCGATTTCTCGGCGAGTTTGCGTACTTCGTCGGCGACGACCGCAAAGCCGCGGCCTTGCTCGCCGGCACGGGCGGCTTCGATCGCGGCATTGAGTGCCAGCAGGTTGGTCTGGTCGGCGATGTCCTTGACCTGGCGCGTCATGTTGGTGATCGATCCGGTGCTCCTGACGAACTCGGTCACGGAATCCGCGATTTCCTTGACCGTGGCTTCGACCTGGCCGACTTCGCCGATCAGGCGCGACAGGCTTTCATTGCCTTCGCCGGAGCGGCGCAGGCTTTCGCGCGACTGCTGATGCACCTTTTCCATGCCTTGGGCGATCGAGCCGATGCTGCCCAGCATCTGTTCGACAGCCATCGCCGCAGCGGAAGACTTCGCGTCCTGCTGCGTCGAACTCGCTGCAACCCGGCCCGCGCTGGCGGACAAGGTATGGGCTGCGGACGAGACCTGGCCGGCGGATTCACTGACATGGCGCACCAGTGCACTGAATTTTTCCATCATGCGGTTGAAGGCTTCGGCGGCGTCGCCGATCTCATCCTTGCTACGGATCTCCAGGCGGCGCGTGAGGTCGCCCTCCCCGCTGGAAATGTCGCGCAGGCCGGCCACCATCTTGTCCAGCGGGGCGGTGATGAAGTTGCGGATGAACAGGTAGATGAATGCGAGCAGGGGAATGCCGACGACCATGGCGGCAATCAGCGACTTGATGCGCTGGGTCGCCACCGCTTCATTGACCTGGTCCAGGGAAATCTTCATGCTGATGGCGCCGAGTACGGACTTTTCGGGCACCTGGTGGCAAGCGATGCAGTCCTTGCCCAGATAGTTCTTCGACGCCAGTGCCGGTCTCACCACACGCAGGTATTCACCCTTCTCGTCGGACTGGACGGCGCTGAATTCCTGGCCGCTGCTCAGAACTTGCCTTTCGATGTCGTCGCTGGCGCCGGCATCCTTCGCGTTGCCCGGGCCGAACATCTTGCTGACATTTTCGCCGCGGATGACCTTGAGGTCGCGAATGATCGACAACTGCTTGATCTGGTCGAGGAAGACTTCACGCTGGCCGATAGTGCCGGTGAGCATCATGCCGGTCAGTCCCGCCATCGTCGCCTCGTGCATCGACAGGGAAAAATCGCGCGCCTGGCCGATCGCGGTCTCCCGGTTGACGTAGCTTTCCCAGAAAATCAACGTCGACCCGGCGATCGTCAGCATCACGCAGATGGCCGCCGTGAGCCGCACCCAGATTTTCAGATCAGAAATACGCGTCATCGCCGTTCCCTTCGAAGGGCCGTCATTCTAGCCGATGACGACGGACCCGCCATGTCAGGGTATTGCCTACGATATATGCGATCTCCTGAGCGCTGCCGACGCCACCGTCTTCGGCAAGAAACAGCCCGCTGGCCCTCATTGCGCCCTGATCGAAGAATGGCAACTGCCCGCGGATCAACGACAAGTCTGCCGCGAAATCTACCTCTGGCTGCGTACCCAGCGCACCAGGCTGGCGGTATCCATGGCGCCGGCCTGGCGCGCGACTTCGCGGCCGTTGCGGAACAGCGCCAGGGTCGGGATCGAGCGGATGCCGAAGCGTGCCGCGAGTTGCTGTTCGTCCTCGGTATTGACCTTGGCCAGGCGGAATTCCGGTTCGAGCTGTTGCGCGGCCTGGGCGAAGGCCGGCGCCATGGTCCGGCAGGGGCCGCACCAGGGCGCCCAGAAATCGACCAGGACCGGGATGTCGGAGCGTCCGATGTGGCTGTCGAAATTCGCCGCACCGAGCTCGATCGGCTTGCCGCTGAACAGGCGCGCCTTGCATTTGCCGCAGGTGGCGCCGTCGGCCAGGCGTTCGGCCGGCAGGCGGTTGGCGGCGTGGCAATGCGGGCAGACGACGATAATCCGTAGCGGCGAGGTCAGCGTCATTTGCTGGCCCGTCCGCTACGCAGGGGATTCATCAGGGGCTCGGACATGATGCACTCCAAATATCAGATGTTACTGATATAAGGCTGCCGATCCCGACTTCAAGTGCCGCGCCGTGGCGCCAGCGTCAACTCTTGGCGCCCAGAGCCTTGGCGCGCCCCGCGGCGGCGGCATCGGCCTGGGCGGCCAGCGGCCAGCCGCCGAGATGGGCCGACACCAGTTGCCCCAGCGCGGCGATCCAGTCGGGCCGCTCATTGACGCAGGGAATGTAGTGGAACTCCTTGCCGCCGGACGACAGAAACGCGGCCTTGCATTCCATGGCTATTTCCTCGAGTGTTTCCAGGCAGTCGGCGACGAAGCCCGGGCAGATCACGTCGACCCGTGCCGTGCCTGCGCGGCCGAGTTTTTCCAGCGTCGGCTGGGTATAGGGCTGCAGCCACTCGGCCTTGCCGAAGCGCGACTGGAAGGTGATCAGGAATTCTTCCTGTGCCAGTCCGAGGGTCTCGGCCAGCAGGCGTCCGGTTTTCTGGCATTGGCAATAATAGGGGTCGCCCAGATCGAGCGAATGGCGCGGCAGGCCGTGGAAGCTCATCACCAGCTTGTCCGGCCGGCCGCCGGCGGCCCAGTGTTCGTTCACGGTCGCCGCCACCGCAGCGATGTAGCCGGGGTGGTCGTGGAACTGCTTGATGAAGCGGAATTCGAGCGGATTGCGGCTGCGCTTGATCCAGTCGGCGACATCGTCCATCACGCTGGCGCTGGCGCTGGCCGCGTATTGCGGATACAGCGGCAGCACCAGCACGCGCTCGACACCATCGCGCTTGAACTGGTCGAGGACCCCGGCGATCGAAGGCTGGCCATAGCGCATGGCCCAGCCCACGACGAGCTCCGGATTGCCGGCTTGGCCTAGCCAGCCCTTGAGCAACTTGGCCTGGCGCTCGGTGTGCACCTTCAGCGGCGAGCCGTCGGGCATCCAGATTCGCGCGTACTTGGCCGCCGATTTCGCCGGGCGCAGGTTGAGGACGATGCCGTTGAGTATCAGCCACCAGACGGCGCGCGGAATTTCGACCACGCGCGGATCCCAGAGAAACTGCTTGAGATAGGGGCGCAATGCCGCTGCCGTGGGTGCTTCCGGGGTGCCGAGATTCACCAGCAGGACGGCGGTACGACGCTGCGCCCCGTGGCTCGGCGCGGGTTCGGCAGCGTAGTGGGGCATCAGGGTATCGAGAGTGCCGACGAAAGCAGCTTGGCGGTGATGTCGACGATCGGAATCACGCGTTCGTAGGCCATCCGCGTCGGGCCGATGACACCGATGGTGCCGACGATTTCGCCATCGACCTCGTAGGGCGCGGCGACCACGCTGCATTCGTCGAGCGGCGCGATGCCGGATTCGCCGCCGATGAACACCTGCACGCCTTCGGCACGGCTGGAGAGTTCCAGCAACTGGGCCAGACCGGTGCGCTGTTCGAACAGATCGAACAGGCGGCGCAGGCGGGTCATGTTCGACGACAGATCCTCGACGCCGAGCAGGTTCTTCTCGCCGCTGATCACGTATTGCGTCGAGGTGTCGGCGATGGCCTGGTTGCCGGCATTGAGCGCGGCGGTCATCAGTTCGGACATGTCGGCGCGCAACTGGCGCAGTTCTTCGACCACGCGCGCGCGCACCTGGTCGAAGTCGAGTCCGAGGCAGTTCTGGTTCAGATAGTTGGCCGCCTCGATGAGTTCGGTCGGGCTGTAGTTGCGCTGGGTGAACAGGATGCGGTTCTGCACGTCGCCGTCGGCGGTGACGATGATCAGCAGCACGCGCTTGTCCGATAGGCTGAGAAACTCGATCTGGCGGATGCGCGGCTGCTGCCGCCGCGGCGCCACCACGACGCCGGCGAAAGCGGTGAGCTGCGACAGCAATTGCGAGGCGTGGCTGATCACCAGTTGCGGCTGGTCGGGCTGGATGGCGTCCTGCATTTCCGAGAGCTCGCTGCTCTTCAAGGGCCGCACCGTCAGCAGGGAATCGACGAAGAGCCGGTAGCCCAATGGCGTCGGCACGCGTCCGGCCGAGGTGTGGGGGCTGGCGATGAAGCCCATTTCCTCCAGGTCCGACATGACGTTGCGGATCGTCGCCGGCGACAGTTCGAGGCCGGAGTATTTCGACAGCGTGCGCGAACCGACCGGCTGACCTTCCGCGATATAGCGTTCGATCAGGGTCTTCAGCAGGGTTTGCGCACGGTAGTCGAGCATGGCATTGATTCTAGCAGCCCGGCAGACGGTCTCCGCATGGACTTCGGCAGGCGGCCGTCAGCAAAAAGCCGGCGGCGTTGTGGTTTAATCGGCGGCATGAACAGCGCATTTCCGACCATCGCCCTGATCGGCAAATACCAGAGCCGGGAGATTGCCGAGTCCCTGCTGTCGCTGGCCGCGTTCCTGCGCCAGCGCGGCGTCGAGGTGTTGCTGGAAGAGGCCACCGCGGCGGCCGTCGGCGCCAACGGTTATTCGGTCGCCGACTACGAGACGATAGGCGTCCGCGCCAGGCTGGCGTTGATTCTGGGCGGCGACGGCACCATGCTCAATGCCGCGCGCAGCCTGGCCCGGTTCGACGTGCCGCTGGTCGGCATCAACCAGGGACGGCTCGGCTTCATGACCGACATCGCCCTGGGCGCGATGATCGAGAGCATCACCGCCTTGCTCGAAGGCAAGTTTTCCCGCGAACAGCGGTTCCTGCTCAATGCCGAGGTGCTGCGCGACGGCGCAGCGGCCTACCAGACGCTGGCGCTGAACGATGTGGTGGTCAACAAGGGCGATATCGGCCGCATGATCGAACTCGAAGTGAAGGTCGACGGCGAGTTGATCCACGTCCTGCGCGCCGACGGCCTGATCGTGTCGACGCCGACCGGTTCCACGGCCTATGCGCTGTCCGCCAACGGCCCGATCCTGCATCCGGCGGTGCCCGGCATCGCCATCGTGCCGCTATGCCCGCACGCGCTGTCGAACCGGCCGATCACGGTCAACGACAGTTGCACGATCGATATCGCTTTGCTGCCGCCGCACGATGCGCGGGTCCATTTCGACGGCCAGACGCGCTTCGACGCCCGTGCCGGCGACGTCGTGCGCATCCGTCGTTCGCACCACAACATCACCCTGCTGCATCCGCCGGGCTACAGCTATTTCGCGATGCTGCGCGAGAAGCTGCATTGGAGCTCGACCCCCCGTCGCTGAAAGCTTATGAATAAATCTACTGCGCGAACCGGATCGGGGATTGGGCGGCTCATTTTGCAACCCCGGCTATCCTCATGTACAACTGCGTACATTCCGGTAGCTGCGCTCCGGCCGCACCCCGCTGCGGCCCAGCGGCTACGCCCCGAAGGAAGTCCCCTTGGGGGACGATTTCTTCATAAGCTTTTCTTCTTCTGAATATGCTGCTGCATCTGACCATCCGCGATTTCGTCATTGTCGACCGTCTCGAACTCGAATTCGGCGGCGGCTTCGGCGCCCTGACCGGCGAGACCGGCGCCGGCAAGTCGATCCTGGTCGATGCGCTGTCCCTGGCGCTGGGCGAGCGCGCCGATGCGACGGTGGTCAGGAGTGGGGCCGAGCGCGCCGAGATTTCCGCCGAATTCGATGTCGCGCCCGGCGGCGGTCTGCAAGCCTGGCTGCAGGCCAACGACTACGACAGCGATGCCTGCCTGCTGCGCCGCGTAATCGACAGCGCCGGCCGCTCCCGCGCCTATATCAATGGCGCCGCGGCGACGCTCGGGCAGTTGCGCGAAGTGGCCGATTTCCTGGCCGACATCCACGGCCAGAATGCCCATCATTCGCTGCTGCGCAGCGACGCCCAGCGCGACCTGCTCGATACCCATGCCGGGGCGCAGGCGCTGGCGCGCGACGTCGCCGCTGCATACGGCGCCTGGCGCGAGGCGCGCGAGGCGCGCCTCGCGGCGGAAAAGGATGTCGAAGCCACGCTGCGCGAGCGCGAACTGCTCGAATGGCAGGTGAAGGAACTCGCGGCGCTGGCCTTCGATGCCGACGCATGGCAGGAAACCGAACAGGAACAGCGCCGCCTGGGCAATGCCAATGCCCTGCTGGAAGGCGCCAGCGCCGCGCTGGCAGCGCTGGAAGAAGGCGAGGCGGCCAGTCTGCCGCTGCTGCAGCACGCCGGTGCCCGTCTGACGGAACTGACCGGCTACGACGTTGCCCTGGGCGAGGCGGCGCAACTTTTCGAGAGTGCGCTGATCCAGCTCGAAGAGTCGGCGCTGGCGCTACGGCGCTATCAGGACCGGCTGGAGCTCGATCCGGCGCGGCTGGATGAACTCGACAACCGCATCGACGCCGTGACCCAGATGGCGAGGAAGCACAGGGTGGCGCCGGAGGAATTGCCCGAGCTGCTGCAGCGGCTGCAGGCGCGTCTGGCGGAACTCACGCTGCGCGCCGACCCGGCGGCGCTGGCCGAGCGGGAAGCCAAGGCGGAAGCGGCGTTCCGCCAGGTGGCGAAGCAGCTTTCGGCCCTGCGCACCAAGACCGCCAAGGCTTTGTCCAAGGCCGTCACGGCCGGCATGCAGGAACTCGCGATGGCCGGCGGGCGCTTCGAAATTGCCCTGGAAGCCTTGCCCGATGGCGCCGCCAGCGGCCTGGAGAGCGTCGAATTCCTGGTCTCGGCCAATGCCGGCCAGCCCTTGCGCGCGCTGGCCAAGGTGGCATCAGGCGGCGAATTGTCGCGTATCGGCCTGGCCTTGCAGGTCATCGCCAGTCAAGCCAATCCTGCCGGTACGCTGATTTTCGACGAAGTCGATGTCGGCATCGGCGGTCGCGTGGCCGAGATCGTCGGCCGCATGCTGCGCGAGCTGGGCAAGAGCCGTCAGGTGCTGTGCGTGACGCATCTGCCGCAAGTGGCGGCGCAAGCCGACTGGCAATGGTCGATCGCCAAGGAAACCAAGGGCGGTGCGACGACATCCTCGGTCAGTGTGCTCGACCGCGACGCCCGTGTCGGCGAGATCGCCCGCATGCTCGGCGGCGAGAAGATCACCGACACCACGCGCCGCCACGCGGCGGAGATGCTGGGTATCGGTTAGCCCGGAACAGCCGGCGCGCCGAGCATGGTGTAGACGCCGGTGGCGATGAACACGCCGGCGGCGATCCAGCGGATCAGGTGCAGCGGCAGGCGCTTGGCCAGCTTCTCGCCGATGATGACGGCCGGCACGTTGGCCAGCATCATGCCCAGCGTGGTGCCCATCACCACGGCGAACAGCGCCCCCTGAAACTGAGCCCCCAGCGCCACGGTGGCGAACTGCGTCTTGTCACCCATTTCGGCGATGAAGAATGCGATCGTGGTGGTGACGAAGGCGCCGGCCGGGTGGATCTTGGGGTCTTCGTCGAGCGAATCCGGATGCAGCGCCCACAGGCCGAAGGCAATGAACACGGCGCCGGTGATCCACGGCAGCCATTGCGGCGCGATCAACTGTGCCAGCCAGACGCCGACCGAGCCGGCCAGGGCGTGGTTGAGCACCGTGGCGACGAAGATGCCGGCGATGATGGCCCAGGGTTTCCTCAGTCGGGCGGCGAGCACGAAGGACAGCAACTGGGTTTTGTCGCCGATTTCGGCGATCGCGACCAGGGTGGTCGCGGTCAGGAAGGCTTCCACGAGGACTTACGTGGAATGCTTGCGGTGCGGACAATCCGGTTTGTTGCACTCGACGTAAAGGTATAGCGCGTGTTCGCGCACCGTGAAGCCGCGCTCTTCGGCAATCTGGTGCTGGCGTTTTTCGATCTCGGCGTCGAAGAATTCTTCGACGCGTCCGCATTGCAGGCAGACCAGGTGGTCGTGGTGTTGCCCTTCATTGAGTTCGAAAATCGCCTTGCCGGATTCGAAATGGTGCCTTTGCAGCAATCCGGCCTGCTCGAACTGGGTAAGCACCCGATACACCGTGGCCAGTCCGATGTCCAGGCCGTCGGCCAGCAGGTGTCGATAGACGTCTTCTGCGGTGACGTGGCGCGGCGAACCCTCGTCCTGCAGTTTGTGGAACAGGTCGAGTATCTTCAGGCGCGGATACGTTGCCTTGAGACCGATGCTCTTGAGATCGTCGGGATGGGTCATAAAGCCTTAGCGTGGCGTCGGGGCCGCTCGGGTAGGTGCAGTGGGGGCGGGCAGCTATGATATAGTTTTCGCGCCCCGATTGGGATAGAAGTCTATTTCAGTAGGAATCGTGCGAGGTACGATTCCTACTGAAATAGACTTCAACAATCGGGAAATGACGCGGCGTGCCAGAATAGGGCGGCCATCAACGACCTGTGGTTTTCCCGGAATTCCCCGATGAAGCGATGCCTGTTGCTACTGCCTTTCCTGGCAGCCTGTTCCAATACCCCGCAGATCACCAACTATCTCACGCCCTATCGTATCGATGTGCGCCAGGGCAACTTCGTGACGCAGGAAATGGTGGCGCAGCTGAAGCCCGGGCTGACCCGTGACCAGGTGCGTTTCATTCTCGGTTCGCCCCTGGTCGCCGACATGTTCCATGCCGATCGCTGGGACTACGTGTATCGCTTCCGTCCGGGGCGCGGCGAGGTGCAGCAGCGGACGATGACCGTGTTTTTCCAGGACAACAAACTGACGCGCGTGGCGGGCGACGTGGTCGCCGAGGAAGCGAGCACGGGCCAGGCGCCGCGCCCGACGACCCAGGTCGTCGAAATTCCGGCACCGGCCAGCGCCGCGGCTGACGCTCAAGAGAAGAAATAGGGCATGGAAAAGATTCGATACGCCATCGCCGGCAGTTCCGGGCGCATGGGCCGCACCCTGATCGAGGCCGTGCAGCAGGATCCGGGCGCCAGCCTGGCCGCCGCGCTGGAGCACGGCAGCAGTCCATTCATCGGCAAGGACGCCGGCGAACTGGTTGGCGCGCCCTGCGGCGTCAAGATCACGGCCGACCTCGATGCCGCGCTGGCGGTCGCCGACTGCCTGATCGACTTCACGCGGCCGGAGGGCACCTTGCAGCATCTGGAGGCCTGCCGTCGCCACAAGGTCAGTCTGGTCATCGGCACCACCGGCTTTTCGGCGCAGGGCAAGCGCGCCATCGAAGAGGCGGCGCAGGAAATTCCCGTGGTGTTCGCGCCGAACATGGCGGTGGGCGTCAATGCCGTATTCCGTCTGCTCGACGTTGCGGCGCGGATTCTCGATGAAGGTTACGACGTCGAAGTGATCGAGGCTCATCACCGCCACAAGGTCGATGCGCCTTCGGGCACCGCGTTGCGCATGGGCGAAGTGGTGGCGGCGGCGCTCGGTCGCGATTTGTCCGATTGCGCCGTGTATGGCCGCGAAGGGCATACCGGCGAGCGGCCGGCGACGCAGATCGGCTTCTCGACCATCCGCGGCGGCGATATCGTCGGCGACCATACGGTCCTGTTTGCCGGCACCGGCGAGCGCATCGAGATCACCCACAAGTCCGCCAGCCGCATGCCTTATGCGCAGGGCGCCCTGCGGGCGGGTCGCTTCATGCACGGGCGCGAGCGCGGCCTGTTCGACATGCAGGATGTGCTGGGTTTGAAGTAAGTCGGGAGCTGCGGTAACCGGCTGCGTCGCATCGCGCGCATTTGCGATGGGCAACGCGACAAGCTATAATCCACAGGTTTGCCGGACGCTATGTGAATCGAGCGGTGTCCGGCTCCGATTGCCGCATTGTCTTGTTCCGGGAGCCCCATCGTGCCTCACTTTCCGCCCGCCCTTCTTGCCCTGGCCGACGGAACGGTGTTTAGAGGCAAAGGCATAGGCGCCAGCGGTAGCAGCGTCGGTGAAGTGGTTTTCAACACCGCATTGACCGGCTACCAGGAAATCCTCACGGATCCGTCCTACGCCCGCCAGATCGTCACCCTCACCTATCCGCACATCGGCAGCTACGGCGTCAATCGCCAGGACTGCGAAGCGGCGTCCGTTCATGCCGCCGGCCTGGTGATCCGAGACCTGCCCTTGCTGGCCTCGAATTTCCGCAGCGAACAGACCCTCGATGCCTGGCTGCGCGCCGAGAACGTGCTCGGCCTGGCCGACATCGACACCCGCAAACTGACCCGCATCCTGCGCGAAAACGGCGCCCAGGCCGGCTGCCTCGTCGCTGCCCACGCAGACGGCGAGCATCTCGATGCCGATGCGGCGGTGGCCCAGGCGCGCGCCTTCCCCGGCCTGGCCGGCATGGACCTGGCGCAAGTGGTCAGCGCCCAGCAGCCGTATCCGTGGCGCGAAGGCGAGTGGGCGCTCGGCAGCGGCTTTGCGCAACCCGGGAACTTCCCTTACAAGGTCGTCGCCTACGATTTCGGCGTCAAGCGCAATATCCTGCGCATGCTGGCCTCGCGTGGCTGCGAACTCACCGTGGTGCCGGCCAGGACGCCGGCGGCGGAGGTGCTGGCGCTCAATCCCGACGGCATTTTTCTGTCCAACGGCCCCGGCGATCCGGAGCCTTGCGATTACGCGGTGGCGGCGATCCGTGAATTTCTCGAAAAGCGCCTGCCGGTCTTCGGCATCTGCCTCGGCCATCAACTGATGGGACTGGCGGCCGGCGGCAAGACCCTGAAAATGAAATTCGGACACCACGGCGCCAATCATCCGGTCAAGGATCTCGAATCCGGGCAGGTATTGATCACCAGCCAGAACCACGGCTTCGCGGTCGACCCCGCCAGCCTGCCGCAGAACGTGAAGGTGACCCACGTCTCGCTGTTCGACGGCAGCCTGCAGGGCATGGCCTGGACCGATCGGCCGGCCTTCTGCTTCCAGGGGCACCCCGAAGCCAGTCCGGGACCGCACGACGTGGCCTATCTGTTCGACCGCTTCATCCGCTCGATGGCCGCGAAATAGTCCATGGTCTACGGCATCACCGATCTCACGACCTATGTGCTGGGCACGATATTCATCGTGCTCCTGCCCGGCCCCAATTCCCTGTATGTGCTGGCGGTGGCTTCCCAGCGCGGCATTCGGGCCGGCTATCGCGGCGCCTGCGGCATCTTCGCCGGCGACGCGATCCTGATGGTGCTGTCGGCGACCGGCGTGGCCTCCGTGCTGCAGGCCAGTCCCGCCCTGTTCATGGTGCTGAAATACATCGGTGCGGCCTATCTGGCATGGCTGGGCCTCGGCCTGCTGCGTGCCGCGTGGACGATGTGGCAGCAACGCGGGCAGGCCGCCGAGACGCAGCCCAGGGTCGATGCGACAAGGCCTTTCCATGCCGCGCTGGTGATCAGCCTGATGAACCCCAAGGCGATCATGTTCTTCGTCTCCTTCTTCATCCAGTTCGTCGATCCGGGCTATGCTTGGCCGGCACTGTCCTTCCTGATTCTCGGCGTGATCTGCCAGATCATCAGCGGCCTGTACCTGTCGGCCCTGATTCTGGGCGGTGCCCATCTGGCGCGGCAGTTCCGCAGCCGACGCCGGCTGGCCGCCGGCGCCACCGGCGGGGTCGGCGCAATGTTCATCGGATTCGGCGCGAGGCTTGCCGATTCGACCCTGAAATGACGGACCAAAATTAAGCAATCATGCCCAAGCGTAGCGACATACACAGCATTCTGATCATCGGCGCCGGCCCGATCGTTATCGGCCAGGCCTGCGAGTTCGATTATTCCGGCGCCCAGGCTTGCAAGGCGCTGCGCGAAGAGGGCTACCGGGTGATCCTGGTCAACTCCAATCCGGCGACGATCATGACCGACCCGGGTACGGCCGACGTGACCTATATCGAGCCGATCACCTGGCGCGTGCTGGAAAACATCATCGCCAAGGAGCGGCCCGACGCCGTGCTGCCGACCATGGGTGGGCAGACTGCATTGAACTGTGCGCTCGACCTGGCCAAGCATGGCGTGCTGGAGAAGTACGGCGTCGAAATGATCGGCGCCTCGCGCGAGGCGATCGACATGGCCGAGGACCGCGAGAAATTCAAGCAGGCGATGACCCGCATCGGGCTCGGCTCGGCACGCTCGGGTATTGCCCATAGCATGGAAGAGGCGCAGCAGGTGCAGGGCGCCATCGGCTTTCCGGCAATCATCCGGCCGTCCTTCACCATGGGCGGCTCCGGCGGCGGCATTGCCTACAACCAGGAGGAATTCGTCGAGATCTGCAAACGCGGCCTGGAAGCCTCGCCGACCAAGGAACTGCTGATCGAGGAGTCGCTGCTGGGCTGGAAAGAGTACGAGATGGAGGTGGTGCGCGACCACAAGGACAACTGCATCATCATCTGTTCGATCGAAAATCTCGACCCGATGGGCGTGCATACCGGCGACTCGATCACCGTCGCCCCGGCGCAGACGCTCTCCGACCGCGAATACCAGATCATGCGCAACGCCAGCATCGCCGTGCTGCGCGAGATCGGCGTCGATACCGGCGGCTCCAACGTGCAGTTCGCCATCAACCCGAAGAACGGCGCGATGGTGGTGATCGAGATGAATCCGCGCGTGTCGCGCTCCTCGGCGCTGGCTTCGAAGGCCACCGGTTTCCCGATCGCCAAGGTCGCGGCCAAGCTGGCGGTAGGCTTCACGCTCGACGAACTGAAGAACGACATCACCGGCGGCGCCACGCCGGCCTCCTTCGAGCCTTCGATCGACTACGTGGTGACCAAGGTGCCGCGCTTCGCCTTCGAGAAGTTCCCGCAGGCCAATGACCGCCTGACGACGCAGATGAAGTCGGTCGGCGAGGTCATGGCGATCGGCCGCAGCTTCCAGGAGTCGATGCAGAAAGCCCTGCGCGGCCTGGAAGTCAGCGTCTACGGCTTCGACGAAATCGCGGCAGACCGCGAGGAAATCAACCGCGAACTGGCCAGCCCCGGCCCGCAGCGCATCTGGTACGTGGCGCAGGCTTTCCGCGAAGGCTACACACTGCAGCAGGTGTTCGACCTGACCAAAATCGATCCCTGGTTCCTGGTGCAGATCGAGGACATCGTCACCACCGAAGGCTGGATGTGTTCGCAGAACCTGGACGATCTCGACGCCCTCACCCTGCGCGGTCTCAAGCGCAAGGGCTTCTCGGATCGTCGCATCGGCACCCTGGTCAACGCCAGCCACGATCCGGCGGCCGGCGCCAGCGGCGAAACGGCGGTGCGCGAACGGCGCCATGCGCTCGGCATCCGTCCGGTATACAAGCGCGTCGATACCTGCGCTGGCGAGTTCTCGACGGCGACGGCCTACATGTATTCGACCTACGAGGAAGAGTGCGAGGCGCGGCCGAGCGACCGGAAGAAGATCATGGTGCTCGGCGGCGGCCCCAACCGCATCGGCCAGGGCATCGAATTCGACTATTGCTGCGTGCATGCGGCACTGGCGATGCGCGAGGACGGCTATGAGACCATCATGGTCAACTGCAATCCGGAAACCGTGTCCACCGACTACGACACCTCGGATCGCCTCTACTTCGAGCCGGTGACGCTGGAGGACATCCTCGAAATCGTCCATGTCGAGCAGCCCACCGGGGTCATCGTGCAGTTCGGCGGCCAGACGCCGCTGAAGCGGGCGCGCGAACTCGAAGCCAACGGCGTGCCGATCATCGGCACCAGCCCCGACATGATCGACGCCGCCGAGGACCGCGAGCGCTTCCAGCTGCTGCTGCACGACCTGGGCTTGAAGCAGCCGCCGAATCGCACCGCGCGCACCGAGCCGGACGCGATTCGCCTCGCGGCCGAGATCGGCTATCCGCTGGTGGTGCGCCCCTCCTATGTGCTGGGCGGCCGCGCCATGGAAATCGTCCATGAGCAGAAGGATCTCGAACGCTACATGCGCGACGCGATCAAGGTCTCCTTCGATTCGCCGGTGCTGCTCGACCGCTTCCTCAACGACGCCACCGAGGTCGATGTCGATGCCCTGTGCGACGGCACGCAGGTGCTGATCGGCGGCATCATGGAGCACATCGAGCAGGCGGGCGTGCATTCGGGCGATTCCGCCTGTTCGCTGCCGCCGTTTTCCCTGTCTCTCGAAATCCAGGACGAGTTGCGCCGCCAGACCGAGATGATGGCCAAGGGCCTCAATGTCGTCGGCCTGATGAACGTGCAGTTCGCGATTCAGGGACGCGGCGACGAGGCCGTGGTGTACGTGCTCGAAGTCAATCCGCGCGCCTCGCGCACGGTGCCCTTCGTCTCCAAGGCCACCAGCCTGCCGTTGGCCAAGATCGCCGCGCGCTGCATGGCCGGTCGCAGCCTGGCCGACCAGGGCGTGACGCGCGAAGTCATCCCGCCCTATTTTTCGGTGAAGGAAGCGGTATTCCCGTTCATCAAGTTCCCCGGCGTCGATACCATCCTCGGCCCCGAGATGAAATCCACCGGCGAGGTGATGGGTGTCGGCCGCACTTTCGGCGAGGCCTTCGTCAAGTCGCAGCTTGCCGCCGGCACGCGTCTGCCGAGGTCCGGCAAGGTGTTCATCAGCGTCAAGCCGGCCGACCGGCCGAAGGCCGTCGATGTCGCGCGCGAGCTGCACGAACTTGGCTTCGCGCTGGTTGCGACGCGCGGTACGGGAGGCGCGATCGAGGCGGCCGGCATCCCGGTCGGCATCGTGAACAAGGTCACCGAAGGGCGGCCGCACATCGTCGATATGATCAAGAACGGCGAAATCGTGCTGATCGTGAACACCGTCGAGGAAAAGCGCACGGCGATTGCCGATTCGCGTTCGATCCGCACTTCCGCCCTGGGCGCCAAGGTGACGTTGTTTACTACCGTCGAGGGCGGCCGTGCCGCCTGCGCCGGCATGCGCCACGACGGTCTCGAAACCTATTCGCTGCAATCCCTGCACGCCGAGTTGAACGTATGAGCGCAAAATTCCCGATTACCCTGCGCGGCGCCGAACTGCTGCGCAAGGAACTGCAGCGCCTGAAGACCGTCGATCGTCCTGCGGTCATCGCGGCGATCGCCGAGGCGCGCTCGCATGGCGACCTCTCGGAGAACGCCGAATATGACGCCGCCAAGGAGCGCCAGGGTTTCATCGAAGGCCGCATCAAGGAAGTCGAGGGCAAGCTGGGCAATGCGCAGATCATCGATCCGGCTTCGCTCGATGCCGATGGCCGCGTCGTCTTCGGTTCCACGGTCGAACTGGAAGACATGGACAGCGGCGGCAAGGTGACTTATCAGATCGTCGGCGATGACGAAGCCGATATCAAGGCCGGCATGCTGTCGCTGAACTCGCCGGTGGCGCGCGCGCTGATCGGCAAGTTCGCCGGCGACGTGGCCGAGGTGCAGACGCCGGGCGGCCGGCGCGAGTACGAGATTCTCGACGTCAAGTATCTTTGATCCGACATGAGGCAACTGGCCTCTGCGCTCTACAGCATCGCGGTTGCCGTCTGGGTCGGCGGCCTGCTGGCGATCGGTTTCATCGCCGCCCCGGTGCTGTTCGCCCAGTTGGCGGATCGCGCCATGGCCGGCAACCTGGCCGGCGCGATGTTTACCGTCACGGCCTGGGTCGGCCTGGCCTGCGGCAGCTACCTGATCCTGTTCGTGATGTTTGCCAAGGGCTGGCGATCGGTGCAGTCGGGCGTGTTCTGGATCGTGCTGCTGATGCTGGCGCTGACTGCGGCCGGGCATTTCGGCGTGCAGCCGATACTGGAGCAGCTCAAGGCCGATGCGCTGCCGCGCCGGGTCATGGAAAGCGCCTTGCGCGAGCGCTTCACCACCTGGCATGGCGTGTCGAGCGCGCTTTACCTGGCGCAATCCCTGCTCGGGATCGCGCTGGCGATACTGCAGGAACGGGGTCGGGGACGTTAGCCTTGGCGCGGCTTGCGGTTGCGCGCTTCGCTGCGTGCGGCCGCTTGTTTCTTGGTCGCGGGCGCCGTCTTGCGCCGTGGCGTCAGCGCCAACTCTGCGGCGAGATCCTTGGGGTTCTCGCGCCAGAGCACCAGCAGATTGCCGATGTGCTGCACCTCGGCGCAACCGAGCGCGGTGCAGATTTCAGTGAACAAGGCCTCGCGATTTTCGCGCTCGATGCCGTAAAGTCGCAGCTTGATCAGTTCGTGAGCCTTGAGACAGCGGTCGATCTCGGCCAGCACGGAAGGCGTCAAGCCTTTCTGGCTGATCGAAACGACAGGATTCAGATGATGCGCCGAGGCTCTCAGGCTGCGGCGCTGGGCGGGGCTCAGTTGGGTGGAATTTTCAGTCATGGGCGAATTGTAACGTGAGCGGCAAGATCGAGAGCAAGGTCAAGAAGAACAAGACC
This sequence comes from Sulfuritalea sp., assembly GCF_031426875.1. Lineage (NCBI taxonomy): Bacteria > Pseudomonadati > Pseudomonadota > Betaproteobacteria > Nitrosomonadales > Sterolibacteriaceae > Sulfuritalea > Sulfuritalea sp. The sequence goes on along the minus strand of NZ_JASJPC010000028.1, from coordinate 173,542 downwards.
ACCAAGGCGTGGATCACCGAGCACGTCAATGACGCCTATGTGCAGCGGGCCCGGGTCGAGGGCTGGCGATCCCGCGCCGCGTTCAAGCTGACCGAGATCGACGACAAGGACAAGCTGCTCAAACCCGGCATGACCGTGGTCGACCTCGGCTCGGCGCCCGGCAGTTGGTCGCAGGTGGCCGCGAAGCGCATCGCCCCCGGCGGGCGGCTGATTGCGCTGGACCTGCTGCCGATGGAGCCGGTGCATGGCGTCGAGTTCATCCAGGGCGATTTCCACGAGGACGCGGTGTTGCAGGCGCTGACCGATGCCCTCGATGGCCGCCAGGTCGACCTTGTATTGTCGGACATGGCCCCCAATATGTCGGGTATCGGCATGGTCGATCAGGCGCGCGTGATGGTTTTGGCCGAATTGACGCTCGAATTCTGTGTGCTGCACCTGAAACCCGGTGGCGACATGCTGACCAAGGTGTTTCAGGGCGATGGCTTCATGGAATTGCGCCATGCCCTGCAACAACAGTTTCAGACTTTGCAAATGAGAAAGCCGGCCGCTTCACGCAACCGCAGCGCCGAGATATACCTGCTGGCGCGGAACAAGAAGGCCTGACGCGCGGTCTATGCGGTTTGCAGGGTAGGGCGATCGGCACTAGAATGACCTGATATGTACTCCCGCTTGAGGGAAAGAGAGGCTACTCCTTGAATAATATGTTCAAAAACATGGCGATCTGGCTGGTGATCGGCATAGTCCTGATGACGGTGTTCAATCAGTTCAACACGCGTCAGGCTGTGCTCGGCTCGCTGGAATACTCCCAGTTCCTCGAAGAGGTGAAACAGGGTCGTATCGCCAAGGTGGTGATCCAGGGGCGCACGCTCGAAGCCACCACCAACGATGGCAAGCGCATCACCACCTACGCGCCGCCGGACCTGTGGATGGTCTCCGATCTGCTCAAGAACAACGTCAAGGTCGTCGCCAAGCCCGAAGAGGAACAGTCTTTCCTGACCAGCATTTTCGTCTCCTGGTTCCCGATGCTGCTGCTGATCGGCGTCTGGGTCTTCTTCATGCGCCAGATGCAGGGCGGCGGCAAGGGCGGGGCCTTCTCCTTCGGCAAGAGCCGCGCGCGCATGATGGATGAATCGTCGAACACGATCACCTTTGCCGACGTGGCCGGCTGCGACGAAGCCAAGGAGGAAGTCTATGAAATGGTCGACTTCCTGCGCGACCCGACCAAGTTCCAGAAGCTCGGCGGCCGCATTCCGCGCGGCGTGCTGCTGGTCGGCTCGCCCGGTACCGGCAAGACCTTGCTCGCCAAGGCGATCGCCGGCGAGGCCAAGGTGCCCTTCTTCTCGATTTCCGGTTCCGACTTCGTCGAGATGTTCGTCGGCGTCGGCGCCGCGCGCGTGCGCGACATGTTCGACCAGGCCAAGAAAGCCGCGCCCTGCATCATTTTCATCGACGAGCTCGATGCCGTCGGCCGCCAGCGCGGCGCCGGCCTCGGTGGCGGCAATGACGAGCGCGAGCAGACCCTGAACCAGATGCTGGTCGAGATGGACGGCTTCGAGGGTTCCGCCGGCGTCATCGTGGTCGCCGCGACCAACCGTCCCGACGTGCTCGACCCGGCCCTGCTGCGCCCCGGCCGCTTCGACCGCCAGGTGGTGGTACCGCTGCCCGACATCCGCGGCCGCGAGCAGATTCTCAAGGTGCATATGCGCAAGGTACCGGTGGCGCCGGACATCGATGCCTCGATCCTGGCCCGCGGCTGCCCGGGTTTCTCCGGTGCCGACCTGGCCAACCTGGTCAATGAAGCCGCGCTGTTCGCCGCGCGCAGCAACAAGCGCCTGGTGGACATGGAAGACTTCGAGCGCGCCAAGGACAAGATCATGATGGGCGCCGAGCGCCGCTCCATGGTCATGCCCGAGGAAGAGCGCCGCAACACCGCCTACCACGAGTCCGGCCACGCCGTGGTGGCCAAGCTGCTGCCCAAGACCGACCCGGTGCACAAGGTCACCATCATTCCGCGCGGCCGCGCCCTGGGCCTGACCATGCAGTTGCCCGATCAGGAGCGCTACAGCCAGGACCGCGAGCGCCTGCTCAGCACCATCACCGTGCTGTTCGGCGGGCGTATTGCCGAGGAACTCTTCATGCAGCAGATGACCACCGGCGCTTCCAACGACTTCCAGCGCGCCACCGATCTGGCGCGGCGCATGGTGACGCAGTGGGGCATGTCCGACAGCATGGGGCCGATGGTGTATGGCGAAGAGGAAGGCGAGATCTTCCTCGGCCGTTCCGTCACCACGCACAAGAACGTTTCCGAATCGACCATGCAGAAGGTCGACAACGAAATCCGCCGCATCCTCGACGAGCAGTACGCGCGTGCGCGCAAGCTGCTGGAAAACAACCGCGACAAGGTCGAGGCGATGACCGCGGCGCTGCTGGAGCTGGAGACCATCGACGCCGACCAGATCAACGACATCATGGCCGGCCTGCCGCCGCGTCCGCCCAAGCCTTCCAGCGCGCCGCCGGCGCCGCGCGGCGACAGCGCGCCCGGTCCCGAGCCGACCGCGCCGGCACCGGCCTGACCGCCACCACAGCCTGGATGGGCCGCCGAAGCAGAACCGATTCGGCGGCCCGCGTTTTTTCATGACACAGAACTTTCACTGCGGCCGTTTCGTGCTCAATGCGGAGCGCCCGCTGATCATGGGCATCGTCAATCTGACCGACGATTCCTTTTCCGGCGACGGACTGCACGGTGATACCGAGGCGGCCATTGCGCTGGGTTTGCGCCTGATCGAAGAGGGCGCCCAGATTCTCGATCTCGGCGCCGAATCGACGCGACCGGGGGCGCCTCCGGTCGCGGCACAGCAGGAGGTCGACCGCCTGCTGCCGGTGATCGAAGGCTTGCACGGCTGCGGTGTCGCGCTGTCGGTCGATACCTTCAAACCCGAGGTGATGCGCGCTGCGCTGGCGGCCGGCGCCGACATGATCAACGACATCAATGCGCTGCGGGCACCGGGGGCGCTGCAGATCGTCGCCGCCGGCAGCGCCGCCGTCTGCCTGATGCACATGCAGGGGTCCCCAGGCACCATGCAGGACGATCCGCACTACAGCGACATCGTCGGCGAGGTCGCCAGCTTTCTTGGCGAGCGAGTGGCCGCCGCCGAAGCGGCGGGCATTTCCCTGAACCGGATCGCGGTCGATCCGGGCTTCGGTTTCGGCAAGACCTTGGCGCACAATATCGCGCTGTTGCGCCACCTGGATGAACTGCTGGTACCCGGGCTGCCGTTGCTGGTCGGCATGTCGCGCAAGTCGATGCTGGGCCTGCTGACCGGGCGCGCCGCGCCGCAACGGGTCTATGCCGGAATCGCGGCGCATGTGCTGGCGGTGCTGAGCGGCGCCCGCATCGTGCGCGTGCATGACGTCGCCGCGACGCGCGATGCGCTGGCCGTATTGCAAGCTGTGGAGGATTATTGAATGGGACGCAAGTATTTCGGCACTGACGGTGTTCGCGGCCGCGTCGGCCAGGCGCCGATCACGCCGGACCTGATCATGCGCCTGGGCTTCGCCGCCGGCGCGGCGCTGGTGGCGCGCGACGGACTGGGCGCCGAGCGGCCCGCGGTGCTGATCGGCAAGGACACGCGGATTTCAGGCTACATGCTGGAAGCCGCCCTGGAAGCCGGATTTTCGGCGGCGGGTGTGGACGTGATGCTGTGCGGGCCGATGCCGACCCCGGCCGTGGCTTATCTCACGCGCGCGCTGCGGCTGCAGGCGGGCGTGGTGATTTCCGCCTCGCACAATCCCTATGACGACAACGGCATCAAGTTCTTTTCGGCGCAGGGCACCAAGCTGCCGGATGCGGTCGAGCGCGACATCGAAGCGCGGCTCGAACAGCCGATGGTCTGCATGGAATCGGCCAAACTCGGCAAGGCGCGCCGCGTCGATGACGCCGGCGGGCGCTATATCGAATTCTGCAAGAGCACCTTTCCCAACGACCTCGACCTGCGCGGCCTCAAGATCGTGGTCGACAGCGCCCATGGCGCGGCCTATCACGTCGCACCCAGCGTGTTCCATGAACTCGGCGCCGAGATAGTTGGCGTTGGCGACACGCCGAACGGCTTGAACATCAACCTGAATGTCGGCGCCACGGCCCCCGCGGCCTTGCGCGCTGCCGTGCTCGAGCATCGCGCCGACTGCGGCATCGCGCTCGACGGCGACGGCGACCGGCTGGTCATGGTCGATGCCGCGGGCGCCCTCTACGACGGCGACCAACTGCTCTACGTGATAGCCCGCCATCGTGCGCGCAGCCTGCCGGTCCCCGGTGTGGCCGGCACGCAGATGAGCAACCTCGGCTTCGAACATGCGCTGAGCCGGCTCGGCATTGCCCTCGGCCGCGCCAAGGTGGGCGACCGCTACGTGCTGGAACTGATGCAGGAAAAGGGCTGGCTGCTGGGCGGCGAGAACTCGGGCCACATCATCTGCCTCGATCGCCACACCACGGGCGACGGCATCATCGCGGCGCTGCAGGTGCTGGCCGCGCTGCGCGCGGGCGGCGAGACTCTGGCCGCGGCCTGCGCCGATCTGCGCTTGTATCCGCAGAAGCTGATCAACGTGCGCATGCCGGCCGGTTTTGACTGGGCCGCCAACGCCGGCATCCATTCCGCGGTGAAGGCGGCGGAGGCCACGCTCGATGGCAGCGGGCGGGTGCTGCTGCGTCCGTCGGGCACCGAGCCGCTGCTGCGGGTCATGGTGGAAGGGCGCGAAGATGCCGTCGTGTCAGGCCAGGCCGAGGCGATCGCCGGCGTCGTACGGCAGGTCTTCGGCGAGTAAGCGATCAGGGGCTGTACACCGCGCGCAGTACGGTCTGGGTTTCATCGCGGCGCACGCGGTTGCTGAACCACCAGATCCCCGCCTTCTTGATGGTCCATTCGGCCTCGCTGCCGGCCAGCAGCAATGCCGCCAGACGGCCCAGCGCCGGCTGGTGGCTGACCAGGATGATCGCCCCCGGGTGATCCGGCCAGTCCGCGGCGCCCAGCAGATCGGCCGTGCTGGCGCCGACACCGAGTTGTGTCTTGACCTTGACCGGCAGGCCCAGCGTCCGGGCGGTCTGCAAGGTGCGTTTGGTCGGGCTCGACAACACCATGACCTTGGGCAGGCGCTGCCGTCGCAGCCATTCTGCCGCCAGGCCGGCATGTTCGAGTCCCCGTGAGCTGAGTTCGCGGTCGGTGTCGGCGAGCGGCGCCGCGGCATCCTTCGCCTCGCCATGACGCCACAGTATCAGGTCCAAATTGTCTCCCGCACAAGCGGGTCCGGGAGGCCAGGCCCGGTGCGTGACGGGAGCATGACGGCGCGGACAGGATGGAGGCGCGGCGGCTACATCGCCCAGCAGGGCAGCCGCGCGGCGGAAGTTGGTGCTGGCGCTACGGCAACGACCTCGAGCGGGGCGGTTGCCGCGCCGACATTGCCATGGTACTGGCGGCGCTCGATGAACAGCACGCTGCCGGGGATGCGCTTGGCTTCCTTTTTTGCGTCGCTGAGCGCGGCGGAGACATCGTAGTGGGCGGCGAAAGCTCCGGGTTGCACCATGACGCAGCCAATCGACAGGGCCGGCGTCGGGTGGAACACGGCATGCCCTCGGCGGTCCTCGCCAAAATAGCCGCCGGCGCGCAGGTGCTCGGCCGTCACATGCTGTGCCAGCGCCGCGTCGAACTCGCCGATCACGCGGCGCAGGCGTGCTTCCCAGTCATTGCTTTGCATCAGCACGATGAAATCGTCGCCGCCGACATGACCGACGAAATCCTTGTGATCGGCCACGGCTTCCGAAAGCAATGTGCCGACTTGCTGGATCATCCGGTCGCCGCGACGGTAGCCATAGGCATCGTTGTAGGGCTTGAAGTGGTCGAGATCGCAGTAGGCCGCAACAAAACCGTGTTTCGCTTCGATCAGGCGATCCATCTGTTCATTGATCGGCACGTTGCCCGGCAGTTGGGTCAGGGGATTGGCATAGCGCGCGGCGCGTATCTGCATGTCGGTGATGATCGCCATCAGTTCGCGCAGGAAGCCGATGCCGCGATAGCGACCCTGGCGGGTGATGATGAAGCTGTCGCAGACCTCGGTTCCGCGCAGGCTGCCGATGTGCTGGGCGACATCCTGTACGCTCTGCCCCTCGTCGAACAGCTGGGGCGGCTCCATGACGATCGAGCAGGAGCGCTTGCCGTAGAGCTCGCGGCGGAACGGACGGGCAAAGCGGTCGATCAGCGAACTCCGCGTGATCATCCCCAGCGGCGTGCCGTTGGCGACCACCGGCACGGTGTTGAGCGCCGGCTGGTGGGCGAAGATGGAATACACCGCGTCGTTGTCGGTATCCGGGGATACCGGCATCACTTCGTGCAGCAGCTGGTCGATACGCGGCATGCGGCGCTCGGCCTGGGGGCGCGAGGGCAGCACCAGGATGTTGTCGTTGGCCGCGACCGGATGGGCATTGCCTTGCGTGGTGGCGATGACGCGGTGCGGCCGGGCGATGCCGAAGCCCTGCAGGTAGGGAATGCCCAGATCGCGCAGCACTTCCAGTTGCTCCTTGGTTTCCACGCCTTCGGCAATCAGGGCGCTGCCGCAGGCGTCGGCGATCTCGTGCATGGCGCGCACGAAATGCAGCTTGAGCGGATCGGAATCGATGCCGGAGACGAAATGGCGGTCGATCTTGACGAATTCCGGCCGCACTTCCGACCACATGCGCAGATTGGAAAAGCCCTCGCCCATGTCGTCCATGGCGATCTGGATGCCGATGTGGCGGAAGTCCTGCAAGGTTTCCTGCAGGTCGGAGAAATCCGTCACCGACTGGTTTTCGGTCAGCTCGATGACGATCCGCGATGGCGGCACGCCCAGGCGCAGCAGATCCTGGCGGATAGCGCCCAGGCGCTGGCGGCTCGCGTGCAGGCAGCCGATGCTCATGTTCACGAACAGGCGTAGCGCGCAGCGCTGTTCCGCAAATTGCAGGATCGCGGTTTCCACCGCGAGCCATTCGAGTTCATGCGTGCACTGCGCCGCGGCGGCTGCCGCGAACAATGCGGCCGGCGTATGCAGCGCGGAATCCTCCGGGCCGCGGATCAGCGCCTCGCAGGCGAAATGGCGCCCCTGACGCAGATCGAGAATGGGTTGGTACACCGCATACAGTCCGCGGTTCTCCATCAATTGCCGCAGCGCGCGATCGTGCGGGTTTGCATCGGCGACGGCTCCGTCGCTGTGGATGTTCATGCTTTCCTGGCCTTTCTTGGGAAGTGGCTGCCGGTCGCTTCGGGTGTTCTAGCCGCGGCGCGGATGGCCGGGATCGTTCCAGCGCGAGCGCAGCAGGGCCAACAACTCGATGGCGCCCCAGAGCAGGGTGCTGCCCAGCGCCAGGGCGGGATGGGTGACGAAGCGGCGCATCGTGTTCTTTCCGGTTCGGTATTGGCAGGCGAAGGATAGTTCGTGCAAGGCTCAAAAGTCGTCGAGCAGCCAGATCACCACCCATTCGTGATCGAACAAGCGGTCGATGTCGCTGAAGAATCTGTCGAGCAGGGCTTGCATGGCGATACCCCCTTGTTTGATGTAGCCGGCTTGCCCACCTTAGCCGCCGTGTGTTGCAGCAAGTTTTCACCTGGATGACAAATTGCGCCAAAGCGCCGCAAGGCTGCAGGCCACGGAATAATTCGCGAAGCCTTGCGCTATCCTGCGGCGATGACCGACGCGGGCGCACACGAACTCGAAGAACTTGAGCAGATCATCGCCGCCGGCGGTTCCGCCATCGAGGCGCGGACCCTGTGCCAGATCGCTTGCGGCGCAAGGCGCCTGCCGCTCCATGCGATCAGTCTGGGCAATCCCGATCCTGCGGTGCCGGCGATCGGCATTTTCGGCGGCGTGCACGGCCTGGAAAGAATCGGCGCCCAGGTCGCGCTTGCCTTCCTGCACAGCGTCGTCAGCCGGCTGCGCTGGGATACCACGCTGCAGCGCCAGCTGGAACACCTGCGCCTGGTCTTCGTGCCGGTCGTCAATCCCGGTGGCATGTGGCGGCGCACGCGCGCCAATCCGCAGGGCGTGGACCTGATGCGCAATGCGCCGCTGGAGGCGCGCGAACGCACCCCCTTCCTCATCGGCGGACATCGCCTCGGCCCGCACCTGCCGTGGTATCGCGGGCCGCTTGCCGGGCCGCTGGAGGTGGAAACGGCGGCTGTATGCCGGTTGGTGGACGACGAACTGCTCAGTCACAGTTTCAGCATGGTCATCGATTGCCATTCCGGCTTCGGCCTCAGCGATCGAATCTGGTTTCCCTACGCCCATACCGTGTTGCCGATTCCCCACCTGGCGGAAATGCACGCGCTGCTGGAAATCCTCGACCAGACGCACAGCCACCACCGCTACGTGTTCGAGCCGCAAAGCCGCCAGTACCTGGCGCACGGCGACCTCTGGGACTACCTCTACCTGCGTGCGCTGGAGCGCAGCGATCGCGTGTTCCTGCCGCTGACGCTGGAGATGGGCTCCTGGCTGTGGGTCAAGAAGAACCCGCGGCAACTCTTTTCGCGGCACGGCATGTTCAATCCGCTGATCGAGCATCGTCGCCAGCGGGTATTGCGACGTCATCTGGCCTGGCTCGATTTCATGACCCGCGCCGCGAGCGGCAATGCACTCTGGCTGCCCCAGGGCGCGGCGCGCGAAGGGCACCGGAAGCTTGCCATGCAGCGCTGGTATGGCGGTTTGCCGGCGTGAGCCGCGCCGCCGCTCCCTGGGTGTTGCTGCGCGGATTGACGCGGGAGGCGCGCCACTGGGGTCGCTTCCCACGACAGTTGGGCGAGGTGTTTCCCGGCGCCGCGGTGATCTGTCTCGATCTTCCCGGCAACGGCAAACTCAACGGCATGGAGAGTCCGCCCAGCGTCGAGGCCATGGCGGACTGGTGTCACTCCGAAATCGCCAGGCTGGCCATCGCTGTGCCCTGCCGCGTGCTGGCGATGTCGCTGGGCGCCATGGTTGCCGTCGCCTGGGCGCAGCGCCATCCCGGCGACGTCGCCACGGCCGTGCTGGTCAACACCAGCCTGCGGCCCTTCAGTCCGTTCCATCAGCGCCTGCGGCCGGCGAACTATCCGCGTCTGTTGCGCCTGTTCGCCCTGCCCGCCAGCGATCGCGAAATAGAGAGTGCGCTTCTGCAGATGACGACACGGCGCGTGTCCGATCCCGACGCAGTAGTCGGGCAATGGCTGCAGTGGCGACACGAAAATCCCGTGTTGCGCCGCAATGCTCTGCGCCAGTTGCTGGCAGCAGCGCTTTACCGGGCGCCGCAGCAGAGCCCGCTGGAGCGCCTGCTGCTGCTGGCAAGCGCGCGCGATGCCCTGGTCGATACGCGCTGCTCCCTGCAACTGGCCGCGCGGTGGGAAGCCGACATCGCGGTTCATCCCGAGGCGGGGCACGACCTGCCGCAGGACGACGAGGCCTGGGTGCTGCAAAGCATCCAGGCCTGGATCAGGCTCGGTGAATGGGAAGGTCCAGGCGCTTGCGCGCATTCATGTAACGGAGTCGCAACGAAAGCGTAACAGGTGGCAAAGATAATTCGGCGGATTCTCAACCCAGCCTATCGGAGTTATCCATGCGCGTCGTCCTCGCCCTTGCTTCCATCCTGCTTCTTGCCGCCTGTGCCAGCCAGAGTGCACCGCCCGAAAAAGTCGCCGTTGCGTCCGCTGCAAGGCATGTGCCGCAATGCTATTCAGGCGACCACGGGCGCTTCTTCAACGTCGAGGAGACGACGACGATTTCCGGCGTTGCCGTGACCTGCAAGCCGACATCGGACGGCAAGGCGGCGTCGTGGATGGGCAGCAAGCACTGAGCGTTTGCGAAAATCTCAACGCATATCGACTCCCGCACTCGTCACCCCGGCGGTCTCGACACACCCGGGATTCCGCTTCGCGGCAGGCGAAGCCGGGGTCCAGTTCGCCCATCCAGAGGTGCGCGCTGGATTCCGGCGTGCGCCGGAATGACGAAAGGGAAGGCTGATGCCGCTCGATTCACAGCCTTTGAGCGGATCGCGCGGCTGGCCTGCGGCAGTTCCACGAGAGTCGGCGCTGATAGAGCAACTGCGCTACAAGGCGGTCGAGCAAAAAGCGCTCTGATGAAGCATCTGCGCAGCACGGCGGTCGAGCAAAGTACGCTCTCCTCGCCGCTGCGGATCCTCGCCGTAGCGGATGGTGATACGGCGGCGTTGCAACAAATATCCAACACGGCTGTCATCGCAGCGTCAAACGCCGCGCCCAGAGTGATGGGCTCGACCGGTCCCGGGGATTTCCAATGAATTTAAACCGTCCATCGTTCTTCGGCAAGTACCGGGCGTTGTTGCTCGCGATCGGCGTGTTTTTCGTCGTTACGGTAAGCGTCTTTTCCTTCAACTACGTCTTGTCCGTCCGGTTGGTCATCGACGGCGCCCGAGTCAAGAATGCCGGCGTCATACGCGGCCTGACTCAGCAGCATGCCAAGGCGATGCTTTCGCTGGCGCATGAGCTTGCCGCCGGCGACCCGATCCAGACCAGCCAGGCGCAGCTTTCGGAAAGCTCACTGGCGCTGGAGGCGGCACTGGCACGCTCGCTTGCCAGCGCGAAAATGGCAAACGTTACGGCAGAGCTGGAACTGCTGGCCAAGTTCGAGAAGTTCTGGCGACCGCTCGCCGACATCAGCAAATCGATTGATCGCCAGGAGCATCCTGAGCTCATCGATGTGCAGGCGGCCCTGATCAAGTCGAACGCCAACAATGTGCGCCTGATGCAGCTGGCCGAGGACTTGACGCAACTGATCGAGACTGCCGCCGCCGAACGCACCAGGAATCTCGGCACGATACAGACGGTGGCCATCGGGCTGGCGCTGGCCAGTTTCCTGTTCATCGTCTTCTACACGCTGCGCAGCTTGCGCCGCAGCGATCGCGTCGCCGAACTGGCGCGCGCCGAAACCGAGCAGATCATGACCACGGTGCGCGAGGGCCTGTTCCTGATCGATCGCAACGGAACCGTCGGCAGCCAGCATTCGAAGCATCTGGAGAAGCTGTTTCCGGGCGCCTTGCCTGCCGGCGCGGATTTCCTGCAGGTGCTCGGATCGCTGGTAGCCGCCGAGACGCTCAAATCGGCCAGGGAATACATCGGCTTGCTGTTCAACAAGCGGGTCAAGGTGGCACTGGTGAAGTCGCTGAATCCCCTGCACCGCGTCGAGATCGTGGCCGACGAGCAACTGGGCAAGCCGGCTGTCCATCTCAGCTTCGATTTCCACCCCGTGTTCGGCGAACGGGAGGATGGCGTCGCGGCGGTGCTGGTCAGCGCCGTCGATATCAGCCAGCAGGTTGCCCTGGAGCAGGAACTGGAACTGGCCGAGGAGCGCTCGCGAACAGGCATGGGCTTGCTGGCGAGCGTTCTGGAAAACGACCCTGCGGTGGTGGCGGCCTTTCTTGCCGGCGCGGAAGCCGGTCTGGGCGAGATCAACGAGGAATTGCGGCTGATCAAGCCGGGACCGGGCAACTACAATCTGCTGATCAACCGTATTTTCCGCATTGTGCATACGAGCAAGGGCGAGGCGGCGGCCCTTGGTCTGAATACGGTCACCCAGCAGGCGCACCGCTTCGAGGATGTGCTGAGCAGCCTGCGCAAGCGCCTGGACTTGCGCGGCGAGGACTTGATTGCCGTGGCGACCGGCACCGGCGAACTGCTCGGGGAACTGTCCAGGGTTCGCGGCATCGTCGACCGGCTGGGCTCCTATGCCGGCGGCAAGGGGGACGAATCCGCGGTCAGGGAAGAGGACGTGCATCACACTTTGCAGCGTATCCAGCGCCTGACGCTGGCCGTCGCCGCGGACCTCGGCAAGAAGGTGCGCGTGGAAACCTCGCTGGCGCCCCTCGATACGCTGCCGGCTGCCTTCCACCGCCTGCTCCGGGAGGGCTTGCCGCAACTGGTGCGCAATGCCGTGGCCCATGGCATCGAACCCGGCCACGAGCGCCTGCAATCGGGAAAGAAGGCCGAAGGCAGCATACGCATCGAAGTGCGTCAGGGCGAGGCCGGCATCCTGGAACTGGAAGTGGCCGACGACGGTCGCGGTATCGATGCCGGGGCTTTGCGGCGCAAGCTGGTGGAGAGCGGGCGCTACCAGGAACACGAAGTCGCCGCCATGGCGGTGCGCGACGTGATTGCGACGATCTTCCAGCCTGGCATGTCCACCTCGGATCACGTCGATGAACACGCGGGCCGGGGTGTCGGGCTCGACGTACTGCACGCCCTGGTCAAGGAAACCGGCGCCCGCATCAAGCTCGTCTCGACGCCATTGAGCTTCACCCGATTCATCCTGCAATGGAGCCCGGCAAGCTGATGTCCAAACTGCTGATCGTCGATGATTCCAGCATCATCCGCAACCATATCGCGCGTCTGATGGCGAATTCGCGACTGCCCAGGATCGATATCGTCGGCCTCGCCGGCGATGGCAGAAAGGCGGTCGAGATGGCGAAAACCGCGCGCCCCGACTACATCACGATGGATCTGACCATGCCGCATATGGACGGCGAAGCCTGCATCGGGGAAATTGCGCAACTGCTGCCCGATGCGCGGATCCTGGTGGTGTCGGCACTGTCGGACAAGGCCACCGCCCTGCGGGCGATTTCGCGGGGCGCGCACGGCTTCGTGCACAAGCCGTTTTCGGACGAAACCATGATTCAGTCACTGCTGGAGTTGATGAGTTGAACTACCGTGCCCTGAATCCGGAAGACATCCAGGTGTTTTCCGAAGCGATTTCGACCTTCTTCGAGCGCATGACGCAGCGTCCGGCCCGCGTGCGCACGGCCTACATGCTCGATCGGCCCGAAACGATCCTGTGGAACGACTTCAACGGCGTGATCCAGGTTTCGGGTGGATTTCGCGGCGCCATCAGTTTTTCGGCCCCGCAGGGACTGCTGACCGAAGTGCTTGCCGCCATGGGCGAGACGGAGCAGTCGCTCGAAAACGTCCTCGATGTGGCGGGCGAGATCGCCAACATCCTGTCGGGCCGCGCCAGGCGACACTTCGGCGAAGCGCTCGACATCGCGACGCCGATATCCTGCGTACGTGAGGGCGCGGTGATACCGAATCTGGCCGCGGGACCGGCCTACGCCATTCCGCACACCTGGGGGCCTTACGAAGCCCATCTGGTGGTGCATCTGGACCTGGTTCAGCGCCGCTGACTGCCCGCAGGAGCGGAGGCGTCCGCCCTGGACCGCTGGCCTCCCGCTTTCGCGGCTACCGCTGCCGGGCCGGCTCCAGGCCGTGTGTCCGATAGATCTGCGTGACGGTCTCGGTCGCAAGAAAATCGAGCAGCGCAGCGCCCCACGCGCCGCCATCGCCAACCAGCCCGCAGTCGGCGCGACCGATCTCCGTCCCGCCATCCTGAACCCAAGCCGCTGGTTGCACGAAATCGAACAGTTCAGGGAAGATGCGCCGGTAACGCAGCGCGAGATGATAGAAGACGACGGCGACGTCGGCTTGATCGTCGGCCAATGCCTGGGGCGCCTCGCGGTGGTGAATCGACTTGCCGTAGATCAACTTGCCGGGATCGGGCTGCCCAAGCGCGTGCACGAGAAAACCCAGCGTCACGCCCTCCACCGTCGCAAGACGGCGCAACGCCCCGAGATAGGTTTCGTAGCTGACTTTTTCGGTGATCGGATTGGACATGAACAGCCTGACATCGTCGCGCAGCAGGTCGGCTGCGCCGAGAACGCTCTTCGGGTTTCCCTTCTTCACCAGCAGAGCCGCACCGCGGCCGCGCATGAACGGACGATAGGCCGCCATGTGCCCGGCGGCCACCGCCTGGTCCAATACCGGCGGTGGGCTGATCATGACGTGAGGCTTGACCGAGAGCCGAAGATTGCCGATGTCGAGATGGCCGGCGCGCAGTAACTGCAGCGCCACGCGCGGCGGCGTGGTGGTGTAAAAGACGTCTTCCACGGCGGGGTTTTCCGCAAGAAAAGCCGCCAGTACTTCGCGCAAGGCCATGTGGTGATTGCCGTCGGACACCACCACCAGGCGCGCGCGCAGCGGGTCACCGTGAAAGTCCAGGCAAACATTCGATCCCGGCTGGACCAAGCGCAGTTCGCCGCCATCGATTGGGCCCGCGGTCTCGTCCGGCCAACTCAGGCTAGCCATTGAAGACGCTCGCGCTCAGGTGAAGGTGGGGAACAGGGCCGAGGTCCATACCTTCGCATCATCGATCTGCCGGCCAAATAAGTAGACCGGGCGATGGCCGTGCGGGCCGTTGTGCGGATCGATGTCGAGCGTGCCGCTGACCTCGCGTGGCGCCGGTGCATCGCTCATGCGCTCGAAAGCGAGGAACATCTCCACGCCCGGCAGGTCGCGCCTCATGCGCGCCGCTTCAAGCAGCTCGGCGCCGGTGATTTCCCACGCAAATGTCGGGCAATGCACGAAGGGATTTCCCTTCAGCGGATCGCCGACCTTCACGTAACCGTCGATGGTGCCTTCGACGCGAATCCTGGCGGTGGCCAGGTGCGACACGTCCAGCTCTATCGCATCGACGTCGCCGTAAGTGTCGCTCCTGAAACCGACCGTGGTGGCCGATTCGCGCCAGCAGGTCTCTTCAATGTGCTCGAAGCCGCGCCCGGCGAAGTCGTTGATGACGGCGTTGGTGATGGTGACCTTGCCCTTCCACGCGGCCCAGCGGTAACGGTCCTTGACCCGCGCGCCGCCCCAGCGGAAGCGGATCTTGCGGTCCGAGTAGCCGAGTTCCTGTTGCAAGTCGCGACGCCAGATTTCGCCCGTGTGGTCGAAGGCCACGATCTCGTCCCAGCCGACATCGCCGAGGAATCGGTAGTCGATGGTAGCCGGCCCCTGGTGCTCGAATTCGTCGCCCATGATGTGCTCGCCGACGCGAATCAGGCCATAGCTGCGTTCTCCGGTCGAAGCGAAGGTGTGGCGCGCCCGCAGCGCCTTGGCGATGGCTTTGCGCGACAACTCCGGCGCGATCACGCCGGACATGCCGCCCTTGGTGCCGAACACCGCCGTACCCGGCACGCCGCCGCCGCAGCGGCCCCGGTGCTCGTCGCCGGCCATCGAGGCGCCGATCTTGTAGCCGCGCACCATCGCTTCCTGATAGAGCCAGCCGAAGTGTCCCCAGCTGGAGCCAATCTCGATCAGTCGCTCCAGCTTGGGATAATGCCAATCGAGAATGCAGCGACGGCCACCCACATGCGGAATGAGCAAATGCCCCTCCGGATCATGGGCGTAGGCGGCCCACAGTTCTTCGAGTGGCCAGGCGCCCGGCTCGACGCCGCCGCCCTTCATCTCTTCGTTCCACTCCACCGAGCGCACGTGCTCGCCGGTCTTGAGATAAGGAAACTCCGGTTCGTCGTCGTGGAGGAAAACCACATTGTGGTCGCCGCCGGCGCAGCTCGACCCGCACCACTCGGTGCCGGGATAGGCGACGAAGCTGCCGTCCTTCGTAATTTCGCGTATCAGTTCGACCGTCTTCTTCCACTTCTCGGTGGTGATGTTGAAGTCGTTGTGGGCGAAGGCAAGGATGTCGAGGCCGGTCACGTCGCGGCCGTAGGTCAGGTTGTAGGTGGTCGAGTTGGTGCCGATGGTGTCCTCCGAATGAACGTGGAGGTCGCAGTAATAAATGCGCGGCATGGCGAGCGTCTGGTCGATGGTGACATAGAAGCTCTGCGCTTTGACCGATGGATGTTCCGGCAGGCTGGCGGTGACGATCAGTTCGCCGGCATTCTTGCTCGGCAGGTCTTCCAGCAGCAGCACCGCCCAGCCTTTTTCCGACAGACGCGTTTCCTTGTCATACACCGGCTTGCCATCCAGCGTGGCCTTGATGCTGACCCTGTCGCCACGGTTCCAGCAGGTGTTGCCCCATTGATCTTCGCTGCGCAGGCGCAGGGGAAACTTCTCGCCGGCGCGCACGATGCGGGAGCCGCCCCACATCAATTGCGCCGGCGCGCCGGCCTTGATGTCGATTACCAGGTCTTCGCCGATGGAGGCAAAGCGCGAGGTTCCGAGCGGATCGACATAGCAGCGGATGCGGAAGAATTCTTCGACAAACGTCTGTACGCGGGTGCCGGCGCCGCCGAAACGGCGGTCGCCGAGGCGGATGATGATGTGGTCGCCGGCCTTCAGATAGCCGTCATAGGTATCGACGATCACCGCCTTCTGGAAGGGCCGCTCATGGCCTTTCTGATCGAAACGCACGCTGAGCTTCTGCACCGTGGCGGGGCTTTGCCCGGGGACGGTCGGCGCGGCGTGATATTCAGCCGAGATATAGTTCGCCCCGGCCGGATCGGCGGTCTGGAACAGCGCCCAGTCGGAATAGAAACGAAAGGTCGCCTTGAACCAGGAGCCGTCGGCCATGCCCGACGCGCCCAGCTCATAGTCGATGATGATTTCCTGCCACGAGCCTGCTTCCATTTGCTCGATGTTGCAACTGACCTTGCCCAGGAAGGGCATGTCCTTGGTGATTTGATAGAGGCTGGGGGGGGCCGTGTAGTCGCCGAGCTTGGTTTGCAATTCGGCATTGGTCATTTTTTTCATGCTGTCTTTCCCGTTTTCAGTATTTCAGTCAAAAAGCAACTCCGAGCCGATCGTGGGATGGATCGGAGTGCATTGCGTCAAGCTTGCCTATGGTTATTTGAACGGCCACGGTGCTGCCGGATCCCATACCGGAATACCCATGAAGGCATACCACGGCGCCATGACGCAGATGCCGTAGGCGATGGCGATCAGTACCGATACCCAGCCGACCTTGGCGTAGTCCGCCATGCTGAAGGTGCCGCTGCTATAGGCGATCACCGCTGCCGTGATCTGCGTCGGCAGGATGTAGGCGAAGGTGTCGGTATCGGACACCAGCATGGTGAAGGCCACCGGGTGCAGGCCGAGCTTGGGTGCCAGCGCGAGGAGTATCGGCGCCAGCATGGTGATGGCCGCCACGTTGGAGAGCATGCCCAGGCGAATGACGTGGGTGCCCAGCATCAGGACCAGCAGGATCATCCACCAGGCATGGCCATGGGCCAGCGGATGAATGATGTCGGACAACCACTGCGCCAAGCCGGTGCTGCCCATGGCCGCGGACATGGACAGCGCACCGGCCAGCAACAGGAAAGTGCCCCAGATGGTGCGATCCTGCAGATCCTTCCACTTGAAGCCGAACAGGCCGGGTGCGAACAGGATCGCCATGCCGATCAGGGCCGCATTGTGCGACTTCACGCCGTGCCAGGACTCCGTCACCCACATCACGGCGATCAGCCCGAACACCGCGAGAATGAGCCATTCCGCCTGATTGGTCTTCGGCAGTTGCTCGTGTTGTTTCTCCACGGCCTCGAATCCGCCGTGGATGCCCACGCTGCGCGTACGGAAGTAGCGCTGTACCCACCACTGCGTAAGAACGAACATGCCGAGATAGGGCCACTGCAGCTTGAACCAGTCGATGTAGGAGAGATTCAGCGCCAGCTCGGTCTCGAACAGGCCCACCAGCACCAGGTTCGGCAAATGCGCGGTCATGATGCACATGCCGCTGATCATCGAACCATAGACCAGGGTCTGGATCACGATGGCCTTTTTGCCGGCGCGTTCTTCCGGCGTGTCGCCGAACATCTCGGTGATGCCGTTCACCACCGGCAGCAGCGTCGCCGCGCGTGCGTTGGCGGCGGGAATGATCAGCGACAACAGCAGGTTCGCCGCGAACATCGCCCAGATCACGCCGTTCACCGTCCTCACCTTGAGCTTGTGCAGCAGGCCGAGGGCGATGCGTCGATCGAGCCCGGCGGCCTGCATGACGGCAGCAAAGATGAATGCCGCCAGGCAGAGAAACACCACCGGCGTGGTGAAGCCGCTGGCCGCCTTGGGAAACTTGTCGATCGCACCGCTCATCACCAGCAGCATCGGGATCAGCAGGCCGGAAATGCCCACCGGAATCGCCTCGGTGATCCACATGATGCAGGCCCACACCACCACTGCCAATGCCGCCTTGCCTGCAACCGTGAGGCCGGCGGGAATCGGCATCAGCCACAGAATGGCGAAGAACGCGACCCACGCCACGACGAAGCCGCAGGCGCACTTGCCCGGCGTGCGGCCCGACTCGCGAATGTTGGTGCCCCAGTTGGTGAGGAAGCCGCTAAGGCTGTACGACATATCCTGGCTCATGAACCGGCCCCTATTTGAGGTTTGCGGCGGTGAGAGAAACCAGCAGCACGCCGATTACCGCGCCGCCATCCTTGACCGGCGCCGCGATCTGCACGGTGTCGATGTTGGTGCTCGGATCCGGCTTGGATTCCGCTTGGTGCCAGACCTTGCCGGCAAATGCCTCGTCGAAGTTCGGTTTGCCCTTGCCGATGTAGATTGCCGGCATCGAAGTGAATGCCACGCGCTGGCTCTTGTCGCCGGAAAGCACGATCTTGTTGATGCCTTTCGCATCGGCATTCATCCACTTGGTGAGCAGTTGGCCGGCAGGATTCGTCACCAGAGATTTGACTGCCGGATCGTCTTCCTTCAGCTCGCGCCACTTGGCATTGCCCATCCCGGCTATCGGTCCGCTGGCATTGGACTCCTTCACCGCCTTCAGGATTTGCGGATCCGCGGCCCATGCGACGGCCTGCTTTTTGTAGGTGTCGATCCGGGGCTGCATTTTTGCCGTTACGTCGCCCGCCCACGCCGCGCTTGCTGCTCCCAGCGCGAAACAACAGGCCGCCACTTGAATTGCCGACCGCGAAATCAATTGAGTCAATGTGCCATGCGCCATCGCTTCCTCCGTTTGTCCGATCCCGTTGTCCGGCAGTAACACGGTTCCTCGTCGCACCACCGTTTGGTCAAGGACGCTGTCTTGCGTTCCCTGGACCACGTGATTAGTGTTCGCGCCAGAGAAGACTGTGTCTGTCGGCCAGCCGACATTCGGCAAACGGGAATGTTTGAGTTTGCTTTAAACCAATGGAGACGGTGTGGAAGCGAATTACGGACAAGGCGACCGCCCATTGTGGCAGACGGATTTTGCGGCAGGCATGCGGCTCATTCGGTGAACATGCAGCACACGCCATCGAAGTTCCTGACCCGTCTCAACGGCGTCGACCGTGCCGCCCTGGCCGCGCTGGCGAAAGCCCGCCGCGTTCCTCGCGGCGAGGCAATATTCAGTGCCGGCGGCCCCGGCAAGCATGTCTATTTTCTGGAATCCGGCAAGATCAAGATATGCCAGCCATCGTCATCGGGCAACGAGATCATTCTGTGGTTCTGCCTGCCGGGCGAAATATTCGGCCTGGCCGAAGTGTCCCACGGCGGCGGGCGGGTGGTCAGCGCGATTGCCTGCGAGGAATCGCTGGTGCTCTCGCTCAGCCAGAAAGATTTCCTCGAATTTCTCACTGCGCATCCCGAGGCGGTCATGCTGTCGATGCAGGCGCTGTCGTCCCGGCTGCGGGTTCTCGGAGAAATGGTGGTCAACCTTGTCTCCGACGACGCCAACACCCGCATCGCCAAGCTGCTGCTGCGCTTGGCGGCGCGCTACGGCAAGCGCGAGGGCAGTATCGTCCATCTCGATGTGCCGCTCACCCATGAAGAAATCGCGAGCATGGTCGGAACCACGCGACAGACGGTCACCACGGCGATCGGCCAGTTCCGGCGGCAGGGCGTCCTCAGTATCGAGAACCGCCGTATTCAGATCGAAAGCGAAGATCTATTGACGGAGATTTCGCAGGCGGCCGCGCAACCGGCGAAACACCGATAAGTCAGGCCGCGGCTCAGGCCAGCCGCGGCAGTTTGAGGCCGCGGATGCGCTCCAGCTTGTTGGGGATGTCGTCGAGCAGGGCGGCGTGGCGCGGTCCGTGCCAACCGCCGATCAGGGTCACGGCTTCGCGCAGATGCGCGTTGCGACCGGCGCAGACCATCAGCAGGGTACCGGCGCTGGCCAGGTCGTTGAGCTGGCCCAGTTCGTCCTGGAGGCCGGCCAGGCGCTTGATGGCGGCGGCGCCGGTTTTCTCCGGCAGCATCGGCCCAAAAAACTCGATGGCATAGCGCAGGCGCTTGATGCCGATGCGCAGCTCGTGCAGCGAGGGCGGATAGTCGACGCGCGCGGCCGCGGCCAGGTCGAGGATATGCTTCAGCAGGCGGCGCAGACGGCGGTCGGCGAACTGCAGCAGGGTCGGCGCCGCAGCTTCATTCTCGGCTGTTTCGACGAAGGGCGCGCGCTGCAGCAGGCTGGCAGCGGTCAGCAGCAACTGGCCGTAGCCGGGTAGCCGCAGGCTGTGACGGATGGCGGCGCGCGCATCGTAAAGTCGGTTGGTGATGGCGCTGGCCAGGTCGGTCAGGCGCGGTTCGTCCGGCAAGGCGGCGGCAACCGGGGCGACGATCTCGGCCATCAGCACGTCAAGGTCGCGGGCCTGGCCCAGCGCGCGCATCAGTTCGCGCATCGGCGGCGCCAGCTGCGCGGCGAAGCCGGCCGGCAGTACCGGGCCGAACATGCGCAGCGCGGCGCGCAGGCGGCGCATCGCGACCCGCATCTGATGCACATACTCGGGGTCGTCGCCATGCACGGCGCCGGCGTGGTTGAGCTGCAGGTGCGACAGGCAATCCAGCGCGATCAGGCGGAAGGCTGCGAGCGGCGTGTCCCTTGCATCGAGCGGCACCGCGCCGGCCTTCACCGGCGCCGGCGGCGTATCGAGAAACAGCCGATAGCCGCGCTCGGCCTTGGACAAGAGTAGCGGCGGCAGCGCCAGATGTTGCGCCAGTTCGAGGGCCAGGGCGTACAGGCTGTCGACGCTGCCCGACAGCAGTTGCAGTTCGAGTTCGGAAATATTTTCGCGGCGGCCGCTGGAGGCAATCCAGCCGCGGTCGAGCTTGACCAAGATGCGGCTGCCGGGCTCCGGGTCGAGTTGCCAGACGGTGCGGCGCAGGTCGCTTTCGAATACGGCGGCAAGGCGGCCGGCGATCTTGTCGCGCTGCAGCCACTCGCGCAGTTCAGCGTCGTCGACGTGCGCGAAATCGAAGTGCTTGCGGTAGGGCGCCTGCCATTCCGGTCGCTGCGTCAGGCCGGCGTCGGACTCGTTCTGGCGCTTGACCGTCTGCTGCCACGCTGTGCCGTGCCGGCGCAAGCGCAGCAGGATGCCGGCGCGGCGCAGGGCCAGGCGCCCGGTGTCATAGTAGATGCTGACCAGATGGTGTTGCTCGCGGCTGCCCGCCCTGGCCAGGGCAGGATGCCGCTGCAGAACGCCGTGGCGATCTGCGGCGACTTCCAGCTTCAATGCGATTTGTTGAGCCATGGACTCGATGCCGGCGGGTAATTGCGTCCGAGTGTAGCTGCCGCAACGTTGAACAATCATTACAGCCGTATTGCGTTTCCGTTACAGGAGGCGGCCGCCTGCGTGAGTTCGTCGAGAGTTGGTGCTGGCGACACGGCGTGCGGCCGCCAGCATTTGGTCTTCATGATAAAAGTCCTTGTCTGCGACCCGGAATTGGCGTGCGGCATGGCTCGCATGGTGAGCCATGATCCGGGTAGACTTGCCATGTCAATTGGAACAGCCACCGCCGGAAGCGGAATGGAGTCGCAACGATGAACAACAAACAACTGCCTACGCTCGGCGCCAACTCGTTTGAGTCGATCAAGCAAACGAACGAGCATGGCGCCGAATACTGGAGCGCCCGCGATCTGCAATTCCTGCTGGGCTACAGCCAGTGGCGGCGCTTCGAGCAGGCAATTGAACGCGCCATAACATCTTGTCGGCAATCAGGAAATAAGCCCGCCTATCATTTTGCCGGCGTCGGCAAAATGATCGAACTCGGCAAGGGTGGCCAACGGGAGGTGGACGACTACCACCTCTCCCGCTTCGCCTGCTACCTCATCGCCCAGAACTGGATCAGCGCGATGCCGATGGGCTGCTGGGCGATGCCGGGGAGAACACAAATGACGATTGAAGTTCGGTAGATGGCGACTTCAAATATACGGGAATCGGTGGGTGAGCTTTGTCGGTGAGACAATGCGTAATCGACGAACAGAAAATCACGCATTCTCAGGGCACGAGTTGCTTCTCCAAAATTGAGGAACACGGGTAGGAAAATGACAAGTGCAGTCACCGGAATTCAGCCGACCGTTTTACGCTGGGCGCGCGAATCTCAAGGGTATTCCCTGGAGGATGTCGCACTCCATCTCAAGCGCGACATTGCCGAGATCGCTGCATGGGAATCCGGCGATGCCGCCCCCACGTATGCCCAGCTTGAGACTCTCGCCTACAGTCTCTACAAGCGGCCTTTGGCCGTCTTCTTCCTGCCCGCGCCGCCGCAGGAGATGAAGGTCAAGCAAGAGTTCCGTACCTTGCCCGACTTCGAGCTCGACCAACTGGCTGCCGATACCCGCTACCAGCTCCGTCTCGCCCATGCACACCAGATTTCGCTGAGGGAACTGAATGATGGCGTGAATCCGGCAACGCACAAGATATTCCGGGACATTCAGCTATCGGAAAAAGGCAATGTTCAAGAAGCGGCCGTCAGTATTCGTCAGTACCTCGGAATTTCGGTGGCGGCGCAAGCTGGCTGGAGTAACAGCGACGAAGCCCTGAAGGTTTGGCGCAACGCCGTGGAGGGCGTCGGAATTTTCATCTTCAAGCATTCCTTCAAGCAGAAATCCATCTCTGGCTTCTGCTTGGCCGAAGAAGAATTTCCGGTCATCTACCTGAACAATAGCACTGCCAAGACTCGCCAAATATTCAGTTTGTTCCATGAGTTGGCCCACCTCTTGTTGAAGGTCAATGCGATCTCGAAGTTCGACGACTCGTACATTCAGTACTTGCCACAGAACGAAAAGCGTATTGAGCAGTTTTGCAATGCACTGGCGGCGGAGTTTCTGATGCCATCGGCAGACTTCTCCGTTCAACTTGAGTCGCTGACCCAAATCAACGATTTGTCCATTCAGGCGTTGGCGCGGCGTTATCACGTCAGCCGCGAGGCCGTCTTGCGCCGGATTCTTGATCGCGGCCTGGTGCAGCAGAAGTACTACGAGGCCAAGGTTAAACAATGGGCAGATGAGTCCGAGAACGGAGGATCGGGTGGTGATTACTACGCTACTCAATCCACCTATCTGGGCGAGCGTTACCTGCAACTTGTCTTCAGCAAGCACTATCAGGGCAGACTGACCTTGGAGCAGGTCGCTGACTATCTGGGAGTCAGGACCAAGAGCGTGGCGGGTCTTGAAGCGATGATGCTGCGGAAGGCGGTGTCGGCATGAAATATGTGTTCGATACGGGCGCCTTCATCGTACTCAAGAACTATTACCCCACCACCTTTACCACCCTTTGGGGGCGTATTGACGCGCTGGCCGTGAATGGAACCATCGTTTCGGTCAGGGAAGTGTTCAACGAGCTGCATAACTACAACGATGTCGATTTCATTCAGGACTGGGCGAAGCAGCACAAGGCTATTTTTGCCAAGCCGTCCAATGACGAACTGCTGGTTGTACAGCAGATTCTTGCCATTCCCCATTTCCAGACATTGATAGGGAACAAGGCCATTTTGAAGGGTACGCCGGTAGCCGACCCATTTGTCGTTGCGGCAGGCAAGGTCATCAAGGATGCCACCGTGGTCACGCAGGAACGGTTGAAGCCCCAGGCGGCCAAGGTACCGAATGTCTGCAAGTACTTTGGCGTTCCTTGCATTGACCTCGAAACATTCATGGAACATCAGGGCTGGACGTTCTAGCATCGAAGAACTCACGAGGATTGGCAGGGATGTGCGGCCGAAGATTGATCCGTGTATTTTCTGGAAATCTTGGCGTGGAGCTATTACGCGAAGCAACAAGTTTGCATTGGCACGGCGATTCGACGTCGGCACTTGAGGCTGCCGAATGGCGGTGGGCAGACAGGCTGATCCAGCCGTTGCTACAGCCGCACGGTTTCCGCGCCGCAGATAATGCCGGTCTGCGGCAGTTCGTCGAGAGTTGGCGCTGGCGACACGGCGTGCGGCTGGGTTTCGGCCGGCAACGCGGCGGCGACGGGCTGCCAGGCGCGCACCAGTTCCAGGCGGCCGTCGTGGTGCTCGACGATGGCGGTGCAGCTATCGACCCAGTCGCCGCAATTGACATAGACCGTGCCGTCGACCGGACGGATCGCCGCGCTGTGGATGTGGCCGCAGATCACGCCGTCCAGGCCGCGCTCGCGCACGGCGTGGATCAGCGCATCCTCGAAGTCGAAGATGAAGGAAACGGCACGCTTGACGCGGGCCTTGGCGTAGCCGGCCAGCGACCAGTAGCCGGGGCGGCGCAACAGGCGGCGCAGCCGCGAGAGCCAGGCGTTGATGCGCACCAGCAGGTTGTAGCCGACGTCGCCGAGCACCGCCAGCCAGCGGTGGTAGCGCGTCACCTGGTCGAATTCGTCGCCGTGCAACAGCAGGTAGCGGCGGCCGTCGGCGGCAAGGTGGATGTGTTCGCAGCGCACCAGGATGTCGCCGAAGGACACGCCATCGTATTCGCGCATGGCTTCGTCGTGGTTGCCGGGAATCAGCATCACCTGCTCGCCGTGGCGGGCGCGGCGCAGGATTTTCTGTACCACGGTGTTCTGCGCCGGGGTCCAGTGGATGCCGCGGTTCATGGCCCAGAAGTCGATGATGTCGCCGATCAGGAACAGGTTCTCGCTCTCGTAGTCGCGCAGGAAGTCGAGCAGGCGTTCGGCCTGGCAGCCGCGGGTGCCGAGATGGACGTCGGAGATGAAAATGGAGCGGACCTTCATGGTTCGGCGATGAAGCGGTAGGCCGCTTCCCTGGCCGGCGGCGACACCGGCCGAGCGATGGCTTCGCGCAGCACGGCCAGCAGTTGTTCGTGGATGCGCTCCCAGTCGAGTGCGACGACGCTGCGGGGCGCCGCCAAGGCGGCACGGTGGCGGGCGCCGGGGCGCGTCACGAGGTCGAGCGCGGCGCGCACGAACTGGTCGCTGGCGCCGGGTTCGGCCAGCATGCCGTTGTCGCCGTGGCGTATCAGTTCGGCGGCGGCCGCCATGCGGTAGGCCACCACCGGCAGGCCGCTGGCCAGCGCTTCGAGGGTGACGTTGCCCCAGGTGTCGGTCATGCTCGGAAACAGGAACAGGTCGGCCGAGGCATAGTGCGCGGCGAGGTCTTCGCCGTGGCGCATGCCGGCATGGATGTAATCGGGATGGTCCCGCAGCAGCCGTGCCCGCGCCGGGCCGTCGCCGACCAGCAGCAGGCGCGACGTCGGGGCGTGGCGGCGGATTGCGGCGAAGCTGCTGAGCACCAGCGGCAGATTCTTTTCCGGCGCCAGGCGACCGACATGGGCCACCACCAGATCCTGGTCGCCGACCTGCCAGGCGGCGCGCAGGGCGGCGCTGCGGCGCGCCGGATTGAACAGGGCGGTATCGACGCCGCGGGCGACCACGCGGAGGTTGCGATAGCCGCGGCGCTGCAGATCGAGGCCGAGCCGGCGCGAGGGCACCAGGGTCATGCGGCTGCGATTGTGCAGGCGCTGCAGATGCTCGGCGATCAGGTCTTCCAGCCAGGCCAGGCCGTAATGCCGGCTGTAGCTGTGGAAGTTGGTGTGGAATTCCGAGACCACCGGGATGCCGAGTTCGCGCGCCGCGGCGATCGCCGAGCTGCCCAGCGGACCTTCGGTGACGACCTGGACCACGTCCGGCGGGTCGGCGCGCCACTGCCGGCGCAGCAGGCGCGGCGCCGGCAGGCCGAACTTGAGGCCGGCGTAACCGGGAATCGGCAGGCCGCGCACCAGCGTCGTGGTCAGCCCCGGGGCGACTGGCGGCGCGTCGCCGGCGTGCTGGCGCGGTCGCGTCAGGCTGACGCGATGGCCGCGCGCCAGCAGGCCCTGCACCATGCGGCCCAGCGTCATGGCCACGCCATTGACCTCGGGCGGGTAGGTTTCCGTGACCACGGCAACGTGGAGCGGGTCTGTCACTGGACTACCCTCCCCCCAGCCCCCTCGCCAAGCGAGGGGGTGACTATGGTTCGCCGCAGTGCGGCTCCGTGTGATGGCTGGCGCCCCTTCGGGCGGCCGTGCGGGGCGCTCACGCCAGCAGCACCAGCGACCACGTCGTCACCACGTTGATCAGCGCGATCAGCACGGCCGCGCTGCCGATGTCCTTGGCGCGCTTGGAGAGCCGGTGCCGATCCAGCGAAATGCGGTCGATGGCGGCTTCGACCGCCGAGTTGAGCAGCTCGACGATGAGCACCAGCAGGACGCTGCCGATCATCAGCGCCTTGCCGAAGCCGGGCACCGACATGAACAGTGCGAGCGGGATCAGCAGCGTCGCCAGCAGGCTTTCCTGGCGGAAGGCATCTTCGTTGCGATAAGCCGCGCGCAGCCCCGACAGCGAGTAGCTGAAGGCGTTCCAGATGCGGCGCAGCCCGGTCTGGCCCTTGAACGGGCTCTCTTCAATGGCGGGTTCTGTATTCATCGGCCGGTGGACACGGGCTGCTGGCAGTCGACGGCGCGCGGCGTGCGCAGCAGTTGGCGATACAGCGTGGCGAGCCGGGCGCCTTGCGCCGTGGCATCCCACTCGCGGGCGAAGGCGATGCCCTCGCCACTCATCGCGGCCAGTTGGGCCGGACGTCCGAGCAGGTCGACCAGTTGTGCGGCAAAGGCCTCGGGCGTGTCGGCGGCGGCGATCGCGCCGCGCCGGGGCAGGATGATTTCGGCGGCGCCCAGGGCCGCAATGGCCAGTACCGGCAGGCCGGCCGCCATGGCTTCGAGCAGCACCAGGCCCTGGGTTTCGGTGTGCGAGGCGAAGGTGAATACGTCGGCGGCGGCGTAGCAGTCGCGCAGGCCGCCCTCGCGCGGCAGGTAGCCGACGAAACGCACATGGTCCGCGATCCCCAGCGCCGCGGCCTGGCGACGCAAGGCCGGCAATGCCGGTCCTTCGCCGGCGATCACCAGCATCAGTGCGGGCCGCTGGCGGCGTGCGACGGCCAGCATTTCAAGCAGGAAGCCGATGTTCTTCTCATGCGCGGCGCGACCGACGAAGAGCGCAATCTCGCATTCCGGCCCTATGCCCCAGGTCTGGCGAAAGCGTTTGCCATCGCCGCGCAGGAACTGGGATTCCGGCAAGCCGGTGGGAATCACATGCAGCGGCGCGGCAACGCCATAGTCGCGCAGGGTGGCGGCCATCGGTTGCGAGGGCACGACGATGGCATCGAGCGCATTGCACTGATGGCGAGCCAGGCAGCGCGCCGCGTAACGCAGCGCGCTGCGCGGCAGGAAGCGGATGTAATGGAACAGATATTCCTCGAAGTGCGTGTGATAGGTCGCGATGCATGGAATACCCCGCGCCCGGGCCAGGCGCAGTCCGGCGTAGTGCGCGGCGAAGGGCGTCTGCACATGCACCAGATCGACGTCGCAAGAGTAGGCGTTGGCGAGACGGCGATCGAGTTGCGCGAGGTGGCTCCAGCGCATGAGGCGGTCTTCCGGATCCAGCGGCACGGCGCGCGACGGCAGGCGCTGAATGTCCTCATCGGCATCGGCTTCGCTATTCGTCCCCGGGTAGTCGGGCGCCACGATGGTGACCCGCACGCCGAGGCGCGCCAGAGTGGTACGGAAGGTCTGGATCGAGGTCGAGACCCCGTTGATGCGCGGAAAATAGACGTCGCTGATCATCAACACATGCATGCGGCGGCTTTCGCGCGCTGCTGCGAAAATCCCGCCCAGACTCATTGACCTTCCCCCCATCCCCCTTCCCAGGGAAGGGGGTGACTCAGGTTCATCCCGCAACAGGCGCCGGGATTCCACATTGTTGGCTGCGCCCGCCTTGGGGCGGCCCGGCGGCGGGCGTTCATGCCGCCGGCTTGACGAAGTGGCGCATGTAACGCGGGTTCATGCGCGACATCGGCAACAACAGGAGCAGGTCGGCGGTGTTGAAGTCGGGATCCCAGGCCGGCTCACCGCAGACCCAGGCGCCGAGGCGCAGGTAACCCTTGATCAGCGGCGGTACCAGGGCCGGCTGGCCATTCCAGAGCCGTTCGAAGGGCAGCCCGTGCTGGGGAAACACGCGGTATTCCGCCGGCGCCATGTAGTCGGGTGCGATCTGCATGAACAGGTTGGCGGCATTGTGTCCGCCGTCGGCCATGCCGATCGAGGCGCAGCCGATCAGGTAGTCGTAGTTGTTGCTCACCATGTAGTTGGCCAGACCGGCCCAGAGCAGGGTGATCGCCGCGCCGCTGCGATGCTCGGGGTGGATGCAGGAACGGCCGACTTCCACCATGCGGCCGCGCAGGTTCTGCAGCCGGTTGATGTAGAACTCGTTCTCCGAGTAGTAGTTGCCGATCCGGCGCGCGGCCGTCGGCGACAGGATGCGGTAGGTACCGACGATGCGGTCGGCCTGGCTTTCGCGCACGATCAGGTGTTCGCAGAACGGGTCGTAGTGATCGATGTCGTGGTGGGGCAGGCGCGAGTGGATGCGGGCGCCGAGTTCCTCGACGAATACTTTGTAGCGCAGGCGCTGCGCCTCGCGGACTTCCTCTTCGCTGTGCGCCAGCGCAACCGTGTAAGCGGGGTGCTGGCCGGCTGCGGTGCCGGTTTCGATGCCTTGTTTTTGCATGGCGTTCTCCTGTTTTTGTTTCGGGGTCGCCAGCATTGTCGGGAGCCTGGGTTACCGCTTGATTGCCGCTTCGTTACGCGGGGATTGCACGGCATTCGCGGTGCCGGGGCGCGCCAGCGCAGCCGCCACCGCCTGGTGGGCGCGGTGCGCGAGATGGCGGCGATCGGCCAGCGGCGGGGCGAAGCTGGCCGCCAGCGCGACATGCACGACCAGGCCGCCGGCCTCAAGCACGCTGATCAGGCAGCTCATCAGGCTGATGTCGTCGATGTAGGCCGGCGCCGCGGAGCGCAGGCCATCGGCCCCGTGGTAGCTGAGCGCGAGCACGTGCAGCGGCACGGCGGCGTCGATCGCGCTTTGGAACAGGGCGGCGTGGAAGGGCAGCAGGCGCTCGCCGGCAGTGGTGGTGCCTTCCGGAAAGACCACCAGGCGCGTGCCGGCGCTCAATGCCGCTTGCATGTTGCGCCGGGTGTCGTGCGCCGCCTTGCGGCTGCCGCGTTCGATGAACACCGTGTCGTTGCGGCGGCTGAGCCAGCCGATCAGCGGCCATTGCGCGATATCGCTCTTGGCGACGAAGCCCGACGGCAGCAGGGCGTTGAGGACGAAGATATCGATGAAGGAAACGTGGTTGCAGACCAGCAGGCCGTTCTCGATGCGGTCCAGGCCGCCGCCAGCCGCTTCGATGCGGATGCCAAGCAGCGCCAGCAGTTGCCGCGACCAGGCGCGTTTCAGGCGCTGCCGCACGGCGCTGCCGGCCAAGGGAAACAGCAGGCCGACCTGGAGCGCGGCGGAGACCAGGTGAAGTCCGATCAGCAGCAGGCGCAGGCTTGGAAACAGGGGAAAGGGCCGCATCGGTCGAGGATAGGATGGCCCGGTTACAGGGGCATGACTTCCAGGCGCAGGGAAACAATTTCCCTTCAGGCTGAAACGATTTCACGGCGCTGTAACATTCGCTGCCTAGACTGCGGGCTTCCATTTCGCAAGCACAAAGGAGTCTATTAATGAAATCCCTGAAAATTGCTGCCGTCGTCGCCGGTGTCTTCGCCACCGCTGCCGTTCATGCCCAGGCGCTGATCAAGATCGACGGCTCCTCGACCGTGTTTCCCGTTACCGAGGCGGTGGCCGAGGATTTCCAGAAGGCCAAGAAGGGCAGCGTCCGCGTTACCGTCGGCATTTCCGGCACGGGCGGCGGCTTCAAGAAGTTCTGCCGCGGCGAGACCGACATCTCCGACGCTTCGCGCCCGATCCTGAAGAAGGAAATGGAAGACTGCGCCAAGGCCGGCATCAAGTACATCGAATTGCCGGTGGCCTTCGACGCGTTGACCGTCGTGGTGAATCCGAAGAACACCTTCATCAGCCAGCTCACGGTCGCCGAACTCAAGAAGATGTGGGAGCCGGCCGCCCAGGGCAAGGTCCTGAAGTGGAAGGACGTCAACCCGGCCTGGCCCGATGCCCCGCTCAAGCTCTTCGGCCCCGGCGCCGATTCCGGCACCTTCGACTACTTCACCGAAGCCATCAACGGCAAGTCGAAGTCCAGCCGCGGCGACTTCACCGCCTCGGAAGACGACAACGTGCTGGTGCAGGGCGTCTCGCGCGACAACAATGCGCTGGGCTTCTTCGGCTTCGCCTACTACGACGAAAACAAGGGCAAGCTGAAGGCGGTGCAGATCGTCAATCCCAAGGGCAAGGCCGTCACGCCCTCGCTGGAGGCCGTGATGGCCGGCGAATACGAGCCGCTGGCGCGCCCGATTTTCATCTATGTCAGCGCCAAGTCCATGGATCGCCCCGAGATCAAGGAATTCGTCGAGTTCTACCTCAAGCATGGCGCCAAACTGGCCAAGGAAGTCAAGTACGTGCCGCTGGGCGCTGCCGATTACAAGCATGCGCTGGACAACTTCAGCAAGAAGAAGACCGGCACCGGGTTCGGCGGCGAGGCCGAGGTCGGGGTCAAGGTGGCCGACCTGTTGAAGCGCAATCCCAAGGAGTAAGCTTCCGCGACCGGTCTGGGCGGACGTTGCCGGCAAGGCGGCGTCCGCCTTGATCGATGCGCGCCTTTATAATCGCGCACAGCCCTGAATCGAACCCTCCCGGAATCCAGTAATGACCGCCAGCGCAGTCCTGCCTTCTCACCACGGGGCGCCGTCCACGTCGATCGGGAACGGCGTCAGCGACCGGCTGCGCAAGAAGGCCTCGCGTCACGTCAAGGAACGCATCATCGAGGCCCTGCTGTTCAGCGCCGCGGCTTTCTCGGTGTTCGTCACGGTGGCCATCGTGTACGTGCTGGTCAAGGAATCCTGGGTGTTCTTTCAGACCGTGCCGCTGTCGGATTTTCTCTTCGACACGCAATGGACGCCGCTGTTCGACGACGCCCACTACGGCATCATGGTGCTGCTCTCGGGCACCCTGACCAGTTCCGGCGTGGCCCTGCTGGTGGCGATTCCGCTGGGCACCATCATTGCGATCTACCTGTCCGAGTTCGCCGGCTTCAAGCTGCGCGAGATCGCCAAGCCTTTCCTCGAACTGCTGGGCGGCGTACCGACCATCGTCTATGGCTACTTCGCGCTGACCTTCCTGACGCCGATCCTGCAAAAGATCTACCCCGACCTGCCGGGTTTCAACCTGCTGTCGGCCGGCCTCGTCATGGGCATCATGATCATTCCCTACGTCGCCTCGCTGTCGGAAGACGCCATGCGCGCGGTGCCGATGGCGCTGCGCGAAGGCTCCTACGCCATGGGCGCGACGCGGCTGCAGACCGCGCTCTGGGTGGTGACGCCGGCGGCGACCTCGGGCATCGCCTCGGCCTACATCCTCGGCATTTCGCGTGCGGTCGGCGAAACCATGATCCTCGCCGTGGCGGCCGGCATGCAACCGAACCTGACCTTCAACCCTACCGAGCCGGGTGCGACCATCACCTCCTACATCGTGCAGGTGGCGTTGGGCGACCTGCCGCACGGTTCGATCGGCTACCAGACCATCTTCGCCGCCGGCCTCACCCTGCTGCTGATGACGCTGGCCTTCAACCTGCTCGGCTACTGGCTGCGCAAGCGTTTCCGCGAGGTGTATTGAGATGGTCAATGCCGCCGATCCCAACGCCATTCGCGCCGTTCGCGTCATCATCGCGCGGGCCAAGCGCTGGGATATGTTCTTCGCCATGCTCGGCATACTTTCCCTGATGGTGGGCGTGCTGACCTTCAGCGTGCTGTTCCTCGACATGGCGATCCAGGGCGTGCCGCGCCTGGATCTGGAATTCTTCACCTCCTTTCCCTCGCGCCGCGCGGCCAATGCCGGCATCCTCTCGGCCTGGGTCGGCACCGTGCTGGTGATGCTGGTGACGGCGCTGGCCGCCGTGCCGCTGGGCGTCGCGGCTGGCGTCTATCTGGAGGAATACGCGCCGAAGAACTGGATCACCGACATCATCGAAATCAACATCAGCAACCTGGCCGGCATTCCTTCCATCGTCTATGGCCTGCTGGCCCTGGGGCTGTTCGTGTATTACTTCGGCTTCGGCCAGAGCATCCTCTCCGCCGGCCTGACGCTGGCGCTGTTGATCCTGCCGGTGATCATCGTCGCCACGCGCGAAGCCATCCGCGCCATTCCGCAATCGATCCACGAAGGGTCCTACGCCTGCGGCGCGACCACCTGGCAAACGGTGCGCGACCACATCCTGCCGTATTCCTCGGCCGGGATACTCACCGGCGTGATCATCGGCATGGCGCGCGCCATCGGCGAGACGGCGCCCATCATCACCATCGGCGCGCTGACCTTCATCGCCTTCCTGCCCACGGCGCCCTTCACCGGCGAGCCGCCAGCCGGCCTGTTCGACTGGATCTTCGCGCCCTTCACGGTGATGCCGATCCAGATGTTCAACTGGACCTCGCGGCCCGAGGCGGCCTTCACGGTCAATGCCGCGGCGGCCGGCTTCGTCCTCGTCTTCATGACCCTGGCCATGAACGGCCTGGCGATCTACGTGCGCTATCGTCTGCGCAAGAACATCAAGTGGTAAATACCATGCAAATACCCGTTGGACTCGAAGCCGGTGTCGAGGGCGCCGTGCTCAAGGCGGATGTCCGCGAACTGGACTTCTATTACGGCGCCTTCCATGCGCTGAAACGGGTCTCGATGCCGATCCACGACCATATGGTCACCTCGCTGATCGGCCCCTCCGGTTGCGGCAAGTCGACGCTGCTGCGCTGCTTCAATCGCATGCACGACCTGTATCCGGGCAACCGCTATGCCGGCGGCGGCATCGTGCTGTATCCGGACAACACCAACCTGCTGGCGCCCGAGGTCGATCCGATCGAAGTGCGCATGCGCATCAGCATGGTGTTCCAGAAGCCGAACCCCTTCCCCAAGTCGATCTACGAGAACGTCGCCTACAGCCTGCGCGTGCGCGGCATGCGCAACAAGAACGAACTCGACGACCGCGTCGAATCGGCGCTGAAGGGCGCTGCGCTGTGGAACGAAGTCAGCAACCGGCTCAAGGAACTCGGCGCCAACCTCTCCGGCGGCCAGCAGCAGCGCCTGTGCATCGCGCGCGCCCTGGCCTCCGACCCCGAGATCATCCTGTTCGACGAACCGACCTCGGCCCTCGATCCGATCGCCACCGCGAGCATCGAGGAGCTGATCATCGAACTGAAGGAAAAGGTCACCATCCTCATCGTCACCCACAACATGCAGCAGGCCGCGCGCATCTCCGATTTCACCGCCTACATGTATCTAGGCGAGATGGTCGAATTCGGCGTCACCGACCAGTTGTTCATCAAGCCGCAGAAGAAGGCGACCGAGGACTACATCACGGGAAGGTTCGGCTGAAGCTTCCCGCGATGTAGCGGCGCAGGCTAACGCGAGCGTAGCGAGGGTTACGGCGCGAAACGCCGGCCGGAGCCACTACCGGGAAGGCAGGTTCGGCTAGCCCTGTGCTGGCGAAATAGCCGTTCCCTTTTGGGGCAGGGTGGGCGGCCTGTAGGGCGGACCGTAGGGCGGACTTCAGTCCGCCATCCACTCCGGCTGGCTGAAGCCAGCCCCACAGTGTTGCGAAGCAAACCACCAAGAGTTGGCGCTGGCGGTACGGCGGATATTCGGCCGCGGCAGCCGTGGGTGATGTGTGGGATGGCCTGCCGTTTTGTGCCCGAATGAGACTGATGACATGTTCATGGGCGATGGCGGCTTACCAGCCATCAAACGGCCGCTCACCACAATCTTGCTTTCAGCGGGAGTTTGGCCTTTGCCGCCGGCGGCACTCGACTTTCCCTACGTCAGCAACACGACAGTGAGTTGACTTTGATCAAATCAGCAAGTCGAGCGTCAGTTTCCCTGGGCAACGAACGCGTACTCGTGACCCGGAGCAGTCACGCACCAATTGGGAATCGACATCTGCATTCGCCCATGCATCAGACCCGCATGCTGGTTTGATGCCTCACTGCAAAACAATATGCCGCATCAGCGGCGAGTCCCTCTGGCAACGGCTTTGATTCCAGTGTTTACGGCGCCCATATACATGGAGTGATTTTGTCCAGCCTTTATCACATATAACTTTCGGTCAATAGACAGTTCTATCGCAATACTTCATCATAGTCATATTGGGCGGCCCCGTGTCTCTGTGATTATTGCGCGCGATCCGTTGTTCCCATAACCAGAGGGGGATGGTGATATGGCGGTAATTGAAGCCACTGTCGATCAACGTATCGAGACGGTGAAACAGGACACTTCGCCGTTCATATCGACTGTGCGTCCCAGCCGTCACGAAAAGCGCCTGGCATACGTCATCGTGCTGGGATCGATGCTGGCCTTTCTTGGCACCGCGCCGTTTGCCCAAGTGCCGCTCACGCCGATTCCGGCCTTCCTTCCCATCTATCAGTCCGCGATAATCATCGGGGACGTCATTACGTTCATCCTTCTGCTGGGACAGTACGACATCCTGCGCTCGCGAGGACTGTTGGTCATTGCCTGCGGCTATCTTTTCAATGCTGCGATGGCCATCTTCCATGCGTTGAGTTTTCCTGGATTGTTTGCACCATCCGGTCTTCTGAACTCAGGACCGCAAACTACTGCCTGGCTGTATTTCCTCTGGCATGGCTCTTTTCCGCTATTCGTCATCGCCTATGCGGTCCTGAAAGGCAAAGCGGTGACGCCGATCGAGCGACGCATTCCACTGGCTTGGGCGATGTGGATCGCGGTGATCATCGCATCGGCCCTTGCCTCGGCGTTCATGCTGCTCGCCACGAGCGGCGCCTGGCTGCTCCCGCAAATCATGAGCGGCAACATGGATGCCAGCGCGAAAATATTCGTCGCCATCGCCGTCTGGGTGCTCAGCCTTGCGGCATTGGCGCTGCTCTGGCGGCGCAAGCCGCATTCGCTGCTCGACATGTGGCTGATGGTCATCATGCTCATCTGGATACTCGACGTCGCGCTGGCCGCGGTACTTAACCACGGTCGTTACGACGTTGGCTGGTATATGGGGCGCGTCTATGGCTTGATGGCCGCGAGCTGCGTGCTGATCGCGTTGCTGCTGGAAAACGGCAAGCTCTACGTGCAGCTCGCATCTGCCAGCGCCAGGGAAAGAGCCTATATGAGCAATCTTCACGATCCGGTCGTGACGATTGACGCTCAGGGCATGGTCTGTAACAGCAACCCGGCCGTCGAGCGCGTGCTCGGCTATTCAGCCGCGGAGTTGCTTGGGCGCAATGTATCCGTGCTGATGCCGGAGCCGCAGCGGAGCGAGCACGATGGCTACATTCAGCGCTACATGCAAACCGGGAGGGCGCGCATCATCGGCACATCCCGCGAAGTGACGGGGCAACACAAGAACGGGGATCTCGTTCCACTGGAACTCTCGATCAGCGAGTTCTCGCACGATGGGGAAAGACTTTTCATCGGCACCTTGCATGATCTCCGCGACCGCAAACGCCAAATCGACGAGCTAACGAAGGCGCGCGCCGACGCCGAGCAGGCAAACCAGGCAAAGTCCGCCTTCCTCGCCACCATGAGCCACGAGATTCGCACCCCGCTTACAGGCATGCTCGGGATGCTGGAATTGCTCTCCCTGACGCAACTCGATCAGGAGCAGCACAAAACCCTGGACGCCGCCTGGGATTCCGGCCGGGGGCTGCTGCGTATCGTCAGCGACATCCTCGATTGGTCGAAGATCGAAGAAGGCAAACTCGAAATCTCGCCCCGTCCCACCTCGATCCCCTACTTGCTGCAGGATGTAGTCAACACCTATTCGCGCGTGGCCAGCGCAAAGTCCCTGACGCTTTGGCAGCACGTCGATGCGCGGCTGACTGCGGCCTATATCGTCGATCCGCTGCGCCTGTCGCAGGTGCTGAACAATTTCGTCAGCAATGCGATCAAGTTCACGCAACAGGGAGAGATAGAGCTGCGCGCGGAACTGCTGGATCACCTCGACAGCGGCGATCGCGTACGCTTCTCGGTCAAGGACACGGGAATGGGCATCGCCGCGGATGTCCAGGAACGACTGTTTCAGCGTTACCGGCAGGAAAGCGCCGATACCGCCCGCATGTATGGCGGCACCGGCCTGGGTCTGGCAATCTGCCGGCGCCTGGCGGAATTGCTGGACGGACAGATCGAATTGCAAAGCGAGCACGGGCGCGGCTCGGTATTCAGCATCACGCTGATCCTGCCGATTTCCGGTGCGCCGGGCGAACTGGTGGAAGGCATGCACCCGGAAGTGAAGCAGCGCGAGGTCAAGCCGCTGATCATCGGCGACAGCGCGGCACCGCTGGTGCTGGCGGTGGACGACCATCCAATCAATCGCGACCTGCTGGCGCGGCAAATCAGGCTGCTCGGCCTGCGCGCCGAAACCGCGGAGAACGGCGAGGCCGCCTTGTCGATGTGGCGGGAGGGGCGCTTTGCGCTGGTCATCACCGATTGCCACATGCCGGAAATGGATGGTTACGAGTTCTCCCGGAAAGTCCGCCGGATCGAAGCCGAGGAGTCGCGTCCGCGCACGCCCATCGTCGCCTGGACGGCGAATGCGCTCGCCGAGGAAGCGGGGCGTTGCGAAGCGGCCGGCATGGACGCCCTCCTGGTCAAGCCGGCCACTCTGGCGCATCTCAGAACGACATTGGCGAAATGGCTGTCCATCACCGCGGCTGACGAGGAATTGTCCGCGATTTCGCCGGCAGAGGGCAGCGCGCCTATCGATCATGCGGTGCTGAACAAGGTCGTTGCGGACAGCGCCGCGCATCCCCAGGTGTTGAAAGATTTTCTGTCGCATATACGTGCCGACCACTTGAAGCTGTCGGCAATGCTTGCACAAGGTGACCGGGCCGGTCTGGAGAGCACCGCACATCGCATGAAGGGGGCCGGCCGAATGGTCGGCGCAAAGTCCCTGGCGGCAAGCTGCGAAGCGATCGAGCATGCGGCACGGAATGACGATATGGCCAAGGCAAGGTCCGCCAAGGCAGCATTGGATGAAGCGCTCGACGAGCTGGCGACCTATCTCGCGGCCGCAAACAAGCCAGGAGGCAAGCGATGAAGATCACCGATCTGAACGTGATGGTTCTGGAAGACGACGACTTCCAGCGCGATATGCTCGTCGGCATGCTGGGCTCGCTGGGCGTCACCTCGATCCTCAGCGCAAGCAATGGAAAACAGGCGCTCGAAATCATTCACGGCCCGAAATCCGAATCGATCGACGTGGCGCTTTGCGACTTGAACATGCCGGAAATGGATGGCATGGAATTCCTCCGCCATCTGGGCGCAGGGAGTCGGAACATTGCCGTCATTCTGATCAGTGCGCTGGACGCCAAGCTGCTCGCTTCGGTCGGCCGCATGACCCGGCTGTACGGCGTGCACCTGCTGGGCGTGATCGAAAAGCCCGTGCTGCCGGAAGTCCTCAGGGAACATCTGCTGAACTACCGTCTGACGACCCGCAAAGTACAGCAAGCCCCCGCACGCAGTTTTGCGCTGGACGAGATCCTGGAGGGAATACGCGCCGACCAGTTCGTGCCTTTCTTCCAGCCCAAGGTGGATATGAAAACCGGGCGGCTGACGGGGGCGGAGGCACTGGCGCGCTGGATGCATCCGGATCATGGCGTGATCGGCCCCTATGCTTTCATCCCCGCGCTGGAGCAGGCCGGAAACATCGACGATCTGACTTTCCGCATGCTCGGAAAGTCCGCCGCGGCGCTGCGCAGCTTCCACGACAAAGGCCACCGGTTCACGGTCTCGGTCAATCTGTCGCTGGTTTCCCTCGACGACACTACGCTGGCCGACAGGATCACCCAGGTGGTATGCGGGCTCGGTGTGGACCCGAAATTCATGGTGCTGGAGATCACCGAGTCCGCCGCCATGACCAATGTCGCGGCGGCACTGGAAAATCTGGCGCGTCTGTGCATGAACGGCTTCGCGCTGTCGATCGACGATTACGGCACCGGCTCGTCCAACATCCAGCAACTGACGCGCATCGCATTCAGCGAGCTGAAGATCGACCAGTCCTTCGTCAAGGATTTTGCCGACAACAAGGCATTGCGCATCGTGGTCGAGTCGAGCATCGACATGGCGCGCAAGTTGCTGGTCAGGAGCGTGGCGGAGGGCGTGGAAACGCAGCGGGACTGGGACGGGTTGAAGGTCATTGGATGCGACACGGTGCAGGGCTACTTCGTCGCCCGGCCGATGGACGCGATGGCGTTCCAGAAGTTTGTTGCTGACTTTGCGCCAATCTGAAACCATCTCTATCCGGTTCCAGAGCCTATCTGGAATCCCGGCTGCGACCGGAATGGCAGGGATTCGTCACCGCTACTTGCGCCTTCGATATGGCGTGAAAGGCGCTGCCGGATATTTTCGGCTATGTCTGCTCATACGCTGATAACACTCACTCAATACCTCGGTATTTGTTTTTGCCGAATGGCATTTCCTGTTAAGGAAATCCTCGACCGCCTGCTCCGACCGAACAACAGCCGTGCCGCCAGCGCCAACTCTTGCATCGGTCCGAGCAAGGACTTCCGCGCCTGATACCGCGCGCGGCTTTCCGCCCCAGTAGTCAGTCAACAAGGAAAAGGCGCAAGGAAAAGGCGCATTCCCTGTAGGAGCGAGCTTGCTCGCGATAAGCCGTTGTCGCGAGCAAGCTCGCTCCTACATCCATCGGTTCCAACATGTCTTCGTCCTAGCCGATTTCCCAGCGCACCCTGGCCGTCAGCACGTAGCCCGCGCCGTACACGGTCTTGATCAGACGCGGCGACTGGGTGTCGTCGTCGAGGCGCTTGCGCAGGCGCGAGACGCGGACGTCGATGCTGCGGTCGAGCGGCGACAGGTCGGAGTTGCCGGCCAGTTGTTCGCGGCTCAGCACGCGGTTGGGCTTTTCGAGGAAGCATTGCAGCAGGCGCGCTTCCGCCGCGCCGAGGATTTCCTCGGCGCCGTCGGCGGCAGCCAGGGTTAGGCTGGCCGGGTCGTAGCGCCAGGTGTCGAACCTGGCCAGGCGCCGGTCCTTGCCGGTCGCGGCGGACGGGCCGCGGCGGCGCAGGATGCTGCGGATGCGCGCGACCAGTTCGCGCGGCTCGAAGGGCTTGACCACGTAGTCGTCGGCGCCGAGTTCGAGGCCCAGCACGCGCTCGGAAAGGATGTCGCGCCCGGTCAGGATCAGCACGCCGCAATCGGCGCTCTGGCGCAGTTCGCGCACCACGTCCATGCCGTCGCGATCGGGCAGGCCGAGATCGACGATGGCCAGTTGCGGCGGCTGGCGCGCCACGGCGGCCAGCAGTTCGCCGGCGGTGCGGAACCAGCGCGTGGCGTAGCCGTATTCCTCCAGCACGCGGGCGACGGTGGCGGCGACCAGCGGGTCGTCTTCGAGGATGTGGATTTCGTCGCGGGTGCTCACTGGACAACCCTCCCCCCAGCCCCCTCGCCAAGCGAGGGGGTGACTATGGTTCGCCGCTGCGCGGCTCCGTGTGATGACTGGCGCCCCTTCGGGCGGCCGTGCGGAGCGCTCATGGACTACCCTCTTCCCTGCCTCCTCCCCGCGGGAGGAGGTGACCACAGTTCGCCGCTGCGCGGCTCCGGGTGGTGGCTTGCACCGCCTTCGGGCGGCCGTGCGGGGTGCTCATGGCCGGCAGGATTCCAGCGCCGCCGCCAGCTCGCGGCTGGAGAAGGGCTTGGCCAGCAGCGGCACGTCTCCTGTTGCAACGTCGGGGCCGCCGGCATAGCCGCTCATCAGCAGGACGCCGACGCCCGGCCGGCGCGCGCGCACTTCGCGCGCCAGGCTCAGGCCGTCCACGCCGCCGGGCATCACCACGTCGGAGAGCACCAGCGCGATCTGCTCGATCTGTTCGAGCAGCGCCAGCGCCTCGGCGCCGTTGGCCGCTTCGATCACCGGATAGCCGAGCCCGGTGAGCTGCATGCGCACCACGCGCCGCACCTCGGCGTCGTCTTCGACCAGCAGCACCAGGTCGTGCCCTGCGGCGGCGGCCAGCATGCCGATGCCGTCGGGCTCGGGCTGCGGGGCCGGCGCACAGCGCGGCAGGTGCAGGCGCGCGGCCGTGCCGGCGCCCGGCGCGCTGGCCAGATGCAGGCCGCCGCCCGACTGTTTGGCGAAGCCATAGACCATCGACAGCCCCAGGCCGCTGCCGGCGGCATAGCCCTTGGTGGTGAAGAAGGGCTCCAGCGCGCGCGCCAGCACCGCCGCGCTCATGCCCTGGCCGCTGTCCTGCACGGCGATTTCGATGTAGTCGCCGGGCGCCAGGTCGAGGTCGGCGGCCGCCGTGCCGGCCAGCGCGCGGGCGCCGACGGCGATGTCGAGCCGGCCGCCGCCGGGCATGGCGTCGCGGGCGTTGAAGGCGAGATTGAGCAGCGCGTTTTCGAGCTGGTGCGGATCGGTCATGGCGAACAGCGCGGCCTCGGGCAGATCGGTGTCGACGACGATGCTCTCCGGCAGCGAGCGGCGCAGCAGCGGCAGCAGTTCGCCGAGCAGGCGGGCGACATCCACCGGACGCGGTTCCAGCGATTGCTGGCGGGCAAACGACAACAGGCGGCGGATCAGATCCACGCCGCGGCGCGCCGCGGTCAGCGCCGGGTCGAGGCAATCGGCCAGCGCCGCGTCGTCGGGGCGGCGCTCCTTCAACGCGGCGAGGTTGCCGATCACCACCGTCAGCATGTTGTTGAAGTCGTGCGCGAGACCGCCCGCCAACTGGCCGACGGCTTCCATCTTGCGCGCCTGAAGCAGGGCGGCCTGGGTGTTCTTCTGCTCGGTGACGTCGGCCGACAGCACGTAGGCGCCGCGCACTTCGCCGCCGGGGCCGAACTCGGGCACCAGGGTGCTGCTGGCGTGGCGCAGGCTGCCGTCGCCGCGCCGCAGCGCGTATTCGTAGCTGACGCCGCGGCCTTCCAGCACGGCGTCGAGATGCGGCCGCAGTTCCGCCGCGAGCCGGCTGCCGATGACTTCCTCGATGTCGCGGCCGGGCACGTCCTCCTTGCGCCGGCCAAACCATTCGGCATAGCCGCGGTTGGCGAAACGATAGACGCGGTTGCAATCGAAGTAGGCGATCAGCGCCGGGATCGCGTCGGTGATCAGGCGCAACCGCTCCTCGCTGCGGCTCAGCGCCTCGGTGCGTTCGGCGACGCGGCGC
The DNA here is from genome assembly GCF_031426875.1 of Sulfuritalea sp. Taxonomy (NCBI): domain Bacteria; kingdom Pseudomonadati; phylum Pseudomonadota; class Betaproteobacteria; order Nitrosomonadales; family Sterolibacteriaceae; genus Sulfuritalea; species Sulfuritalea sp. The sequence continues at coordinate 132,430 of NZ_JASJPC010000028.1, read as the reverse complement.
TCCAGCTCGTTGTTCTGCTCGCGGATCAGGCGCTCGCTGTTGCGCTGTTCGGTGATGTCGGTGTATAGCGTGACGAAGCCGCGGCCCGGCACCGGTTCGCCGCTGATGGCGATGATGCGGCCGTTGGGGCGCACGCGCTCGAAGTAGTGCGGGGCGAAGGCGCGTGCCGCATTGACCCGTTCCGCGACCAGCTCCTCGACCGGGCCCGGTCCGTATTCGCCGCGCTCGGCGTTGTAGCGCATGAAGGTTTCGAAGGGCGTGCCGAAGCGGCCGAATTCGGGCGGGAACTCCAGCATTTCAATGAAGCTGCGGTTCCAGGCCACCAGCCGCAGATTTGAATCGATGATGGTGAAGCCCTGGTTCACCATGTCCAGCCCGGCCTGCATCAGGTCGAGGCGGGCGGCGGTGTCGGTGGCGGCTATGGGCGGAAACAGGGGCCGGGGCATGGCGGGATTGTAGGCCCGCGGCGCGGGCGTTTCGCCGCCGATACGATTCGATACATTCGGCCAACAGTGGCGCAAACATCGCCGCGCATGATCGCTTCCCGAGGAGAAGTAACCATGACGACCTGCCCCCCAGCCCCTATCCCACGGTCGGCTCTGCATAGCCGACCGGCTACGGCAGCGCGGAGCAGTGCTCCACGAAACCCTGCCTTCGCCCCGAGGAAGGGGGTGATTGTTGATCGCTTTGCTCACAAATTCATGGCCGTTTCCCCTCGGGGCGGCCCTGCGGAGAAACCATGAGCAATCCCTACACAACCGGACTGGCCCGCAACCCGGCCAACTACGTGCCGCTGTCGCCGCTGAGTTTCATCGAGCGCACGGCGCTGGTCTATCCGCAGCGCGCCAGCGTGATCCACGGCGCGCGCCGCTTCACCTGGGGCGAGACCTATGCGCGCTGCCGCCGCCTGGCCTCCGCCCTGGCGGCACTGAAAGTTGGCGCTGGCGACACGGTGGCGGTGATGCTGCCCAACGTGCCGGCGATGGTCGAGGCGCATTTCGGCGTGCCCATGTGCGGCGCCGTGCTCAACACGCTGAACACCCGGCTCGACGCCGAGGCCATCGCCTTCATGCTCGGCCACGGCGAGGCCAAGGTGCTGCTCACCGATCCCGAATTCTCGCCCGTGGTCGAGCAGGCGCTGGCCCTGCTCGACGGCGAGCGGCCGATCGTCATCGATGTACTCGATGCGCTCTACGAGGGCGGGCGGCGGCTTGGCGCGATCGAGTACGAGGACTTGCTGACCGGCGGCGACGCGGACTACGCCTGGGCCCTGCCGGCCGACGAGTGGGACGCGATCTGCCTCAACTACACCTCGGGCACCACCGGCAACCCCAAGGGCGTCGTCTATCACCATCGCGGCGCCTACCTCAATGCCGCCAGCAACATCATTTCCTGGCCGATGCCGGCGCATGCCGTGTATCTGTGGACGCTGCCGATGTTCCACTGCAACGGCTGGTGTTTTCCGTGGACCGTGGCGGCCAATGCCGGCACCCACGTCTGCCTGCGCCGGGTCGAGCCGCAGGCGATCTTCGAACTGGTCCGCCGCCATGCGGTGACCCATCTGTGCGGCGCGCCCATCGTCTATGGCGCGCTGATCAACGCCCCGGCGGCGCTGCGCGAGGGCATCGCCTGGAAGCTGCACGGCCTGATCGCCGGCGCCGCGCCGCCTCTGGCCATCATCGAAGGCGCCGAGAAGATCGGCATCGAGCTGACCCACGTCTATGGCCTGACCGAGGTCTATGGCCCGGCCGCGGTCTGCGCCAAGCAGGAGGGCTGGGACAGCCTGCCGCTGGAGGAGCGGGCGCGGCTCAACGGTCGCCAGGGCGTGCCTTACCACATGCAGCAGGCGATCGCCGTGCTCGATCCGGACACGCTGCTGCCGGTTCCGTGGGACGGCGAAACCATGGGCGAGATCTTCTTTCGCGGCAACATCACCATGAAGGGCTACCTGAAGAACCCGCTGGCGACCGAGCAGGCCTTCGCCGGCGGCTGGTTCCACACCGGCGACCTGGCGGTGATGCAGGCTGACGGCTACGTCAAGATCAAGGACCGCAGCAAGGACATCATCATTTCCGGCGGCGAGAACATTTCCTCGGTGGAAGTCGAGGACGTGCTCTACAAGCACCCGGCGGTGCTCACCGCGGCGGTGGTGGCGCGGCCCGACGCCAAGTGGGGCGAAGTGCCCTGCGCCTTCGTCGAACTCAAGGACGGCGCCAGCGCCAGCGAAGCGGAAATCGTCGACTGGTGCCGCGGCCACATGGCGCGCTTCAAGGTGCCCAAGCAAGTGGTGTTCGGCACCGTGCCGAAGACTTCGACCGGCAAGATCCAGAAGTTCGTCCTGCGCCAGCAGATGAAGTCGGCGGCGGCGATCGAATGAGCGCTCAGTTGCCAGACTACATCCTCGAAACCGCCGGCCTGGTCAAGGAGTTCAAAGGCTTCGTCGCCGTCAATGGCGTGGACCTCAAGGTTCGCCGCGGCGAGATCCATGCCCTGATCGGCCCCAACGGCGCCGGCAAGACCACCTGCTTCAACCTGCTGACCAAGTTTCTCGAACCGACGCGCGGCAGCATCCATTTCAATGGCATCGACATCACCGGCGAGGCGCCGCAGAAGATCGCCCGCCGCGGCATCGTGCGCTCCTTCCAGATCAGTGCGGTGTTTCCCCACCTGACGGTGCAGGACAACATCCGCATCGCGCTGCAGCGCAATCTCGGCACCAGCTTCCATTTCTGGAAGTCCGAGCGCAGCCTGAACCGGCTCAACGACCGCGCCATGGAACTATTGACCGCCGTCGGGCTGGAGGCCTATGCCGCCATGGTCACCGTGGAAATGCCCTACGGCCGCAAGCGTGCGCTGGAAATCGCCACCACGCTGGCGCTCGACCCTGAACTGATGCTGCTCGACGAACCGACCCAGGGCATGGGACACGAGGACGTCGACCGCGTGATGCAACTGATCAAGCAGGTCTCGGCCAATCGCACCATCCTGATGGTCGAGCACAACATGAAAGTGGTCGCCGGCATCTCCGACAGCATCACCGTGCTGGCGCGCGGCGCGGTACTGGCCGCGGGCGATTACGCGACGGTCGCGGCCGATCCCCAAGTCATTGAAGCCTACATGGGAACTGAAGCCAGTGGCCTGGCTTCAATTCCCGATATTGACGACCATCCCCCCGACCCCCTTCCCGGGGAAGGGGGTGACCGCGGCTCGCTGCGCTCGAAAGCGGGAGCCGCAGTATGACTGCCGGCACCGAATACCTGCGCGTCTCCGACCTGCACAGCTTCTACGGCGAATCGCACATCCTGCACGGCATGGACTTCACGGTGCGGCGCGGCGAATGCATCAGCCTGCTCGGCCGGAACGGCGCCGGGCGCAGCACCACGCTGCGCGCGATCATGGGCCTGACCGGAAAACGCAGCGGCTCGATCATGGTGAACGGCCGTGAGGTGATCGGCATGGCGCCGCACCGCATCGCCCGGCTCGGCGTCGGCTACTGTCCCGAGGAACGCGGCATCTACGCCAGCCTGAGTTGCGAGGAGAACCTGCTGCTGCCGCCGCAGGCGGGCAGCAGCGGCATGAGCGTGGACGAGTTGTACGCGATGTTTCCCAATCTCGCGGAACGCCGGCACAGCCAGGGCACGCGGCTTTCCGGCGGCGAACAGCAGATGCTGGCGCTGGCGCGCGTGCTGCGCACGGGGGCGCGACTGCTGCTGCTCGACGAAATCTCGGAAGGCCTGGCACCGGTGATCGTGCAGCAACTGGGCGAGATCATCCGCCAGCTCAAAGAACGCGACTACACCATCGTCCTGGTCGAGCAGAACTTCCGCTTCGCCGCGCCGCTGGCCGACCGCATGTTCGTCGTCGAGCACGGCCAGGTCGCCGGCGAGGTCAGGCAACACGAATTGAACGACAAGCTCGGCTATCTGCAGGAAATGCTGGGCGTTTGATTTTTCACAGGAGGAACCACCATGAAGCTCAGATGCATTGCACTCGCCGCCAGTGTCACCTTGGCCGCCATTCCGGCCCTGTCCCAGGCCCAGGTTTCCGATAACGCCGTGAAAATCGGCGTGCTCACTGACATGTCGGGCGCCTATTCCGACCTTTCCGGCGCGGGCGCCGTGGAAGCCGCGAAGATGGCCATCGAGGATTTCAAGGCCAGGGAAAAGCCCGCCTTCGCCGTCGAGATCGTCGCCGCCGACCACCAGAACAAGGCCGACCTGTCGTCCAACAAGGCGCGCGAATGGTTCGACCGCGACAAGGTCGACGTCATCACCGAGCTGGTCACCACCTCGACGGCGCTGGCGGTGATGAAGGTCGCCAAGGAAAAGAACAAGCTGGCGCTGATTTCCGGCGCGGCCTCGACCCGCATCACCAACGAGGACTGCAACGACGTCACGGTGCACTGGACTTACGATACCTACGCGGTGGCCAACGGCACGGCCAAGGCCGTGGTGCAGCAGGGCGGCAAGTCCTGGTACTTCATCACCGCCGACTACGCCTTCGGCCATTCGCTGGAGAAGGATTCCTCCGGCGTGGTGCAGGCCAACGGCGGCAAGGTGCTGGGCGCCGTGCGCCATCCCTTCCCCGGCAGCGATTTCTCGTCCTTCCTGCTCAAGGCGCAGAGCTCGGGCGCACAGGTGATCGGCCTGGCCAATGCCGGCACCGACACCATGAACTCGATCAAGCAGGCGGCCGAATTCGGCATCACGCCGAAGCAGTCGCTGGCGGGCCTCCTGATGTTCATCACCGACATTCACGCACTGGGGCTCAAGGCCACGCAGAACATGTACCTGACCGAGGGCTTCTACTGGGATTTCAACGCCGAGACGCGGGCCTGGTCGAAGCGCTATTTCGACCGCATGAAGAAGATGCCGACCATGATCCAGGCCGGCATGTACTCGGCGGTGAGCCACTACCTGAAGGCGGTCAAGGCGATCAACTCGGACGATACGCAGAAAGTCATGGCGCAGATGAAGAAGACGCCGATCAACGACTTCTTCGCCAGGAACGGCAAGATCCGCGACGACGGCCGCATGGTCCATGACATGTACCTGATGCACGTGAAGAAGCCCGAGGAATCGAAGTACGCCTGGGACTACTACACGGTGAAGCAGACCATCCCGGCGGCCGAGGCCTTCCAGCCGCTGTCGGCCTCGCGCTGCCCGCTGATCGGGAAGACCGCCTCGTAGTACGCAGACATGTTGAAACCGATGGATGTAGGAGCGAGCTTGCTCGTGACAACGGCTTATCGCGAGCAAGCTCGCTCCTACAGCGAATGCGCCTTTTCCTTGTTGACTGACTACTACGGCGCGTTGCCCCTCGCGGCGGAACGGGCTGCGGCCTGTTCCGCCCATTTTTCGGACAGGAATCCATGACTGACTTTTTCGGCATTCCGCTGCCTGCGCTCTTCGGCCAACTGGTGCTGGGCCTGGTCAACGGCTGCTTCTATGCCGTGCTGAGCCTGGGGCTTGCCGTGATCTTCGGCATGCTGAACATCATCAATTTCGCTCACGGCGCCCTCTACATGGTCGGCGCCATGCTGGCCTGGATGATTCTCGAATACCTGGGGCTGGGCTACTGGTGGGCGCTGATCCTTGCGCCGCTGGCGGTTGGCCTGGCCGGCATCATTATCGAGCGCCTGCTGCTGCGCCGGCTCTACCGGCTCGACCATCTTTACGGCTTGCTGCTGACCTTCGGCCTGGCGTTGATGATCGAGGGCCTGTTCCGCGATCTGTACGGGGTGGCGGGCCAGCCGTATTCGATTCCGGATGAATTGTCAGGCGCCTTCAACCTCGGCTTCATGTTCCTGCCGAAGTACCGCGCCTGGGTGATCGTCGCTTCGCTGGCGGTGTGTCTGCTGACCTGGTACATGATCGAGAAGACGCGGCTTGGGGCCTACCTGCGCGCCGCCACGGAAAATCCAAAGCTGACGCAAGCCTTCGGCATCAACGTGCCGCTGATGGTGATGCTGACCTACGGCTTCGGCGTCGGCCTCGCCGGATTTGCCGGCGTGCTGGCGGCACCGACATCGCAAGTGGGAGCGCTGATGGGTTCCAACCTGATCATCACGGTGTTCGCCGTCGTCGTGATCGGCGGCATGGGCTCGATCCTCGGCTCGGTGCTGACCGGCCTCGGGCTGGGCCTGATCGAGGGACTGACCAAGCTCATCTACCCGGAGGCCAGCGCGACCGTGGTCTTTATGGTCATGGCCATCGTCCTCATGGTTCGGCCGGCCGGCTTGTTCGGAAGGGAGAAATAATGAAATTCGGATTTTCCGCCGGCGCGCTCGGCAATCTTGCCGGCCTTGTCCTGCTGCTGCTGGCGCCGATGTTCATCTATCCGATCCTGGTCATGAAGGTGTTGTGCTTCGCGCTGTTCGCCTGCGCCTTCAACCTGCTGCTGGGCTATACCGGCCTGTTGTCCTTCGGCCACGCGGTGTTTCTCGGTAGCGCGGGTTATGTCACGGGCCATGCGCTGAAGGTCTGGGAACTGCCGACCCTGGTGGGCCTCTTGGCCGGCACGGTCGCCGCGGCGGGACTGGGCTGGGTGATCGGCAGCCTGGCCATCCGCCGCCAGGGCATCTACTTCGCCATGGTGACGCTGGCGCTGGCGCAGATGGTGTTCTTCTTCTTCCTCCAGGCGCCCTTCACCGGCGGCGAGGACGGCCTGCAGGGCGTGCCGCGCGGCACGCTGTTCGGCCTCGACCTGGCCGACGACATCAACCTCTACTACCTCGTCGTGGCAATCTTCGCCGGCTCCTTCTGGCTGATCCAGCGCACCATCCATTCGCCCTTCGGCCAGATCCTCAAGGCCATCCGCGAAAACGAACCGCGCGCGATCTCCCTGGGCTATGACGTTGCCAAATACAAGCTGCTGGCCTTCGTGCTCTCGGCCGGGTTGGCCGGACTGGCCGGTGCCACCAAGACCCTGGTGTTCAAGTTCGCCACGCTGACCGATGCCCACTGGCACACCTCGGGCGAGGTGGTGCTGATGACGCTCCTGGGCGGCATGGGCACGGTATTCGGCCCGGTGGTCGGGGCGACGGTGATCGTCACCTTGCAGAACGAACTGGCCGACAAGGTCGGTTCGCTGGTCACGGTGATCATGGGCGCGATCTTCGTGATCTGCGTGCTGGCCTTTCGCCGCGGCATCGTCGGCGAATCGCTGGCGCTGTATCGGCGTGTGATCGGGCCAAAGGCAGGCTAAAAGTTTCACACAACGCGGCGCGCCGACCGGAATCGCCGTGCCGCCATCCGCAGCGGCGAGGATCCGCAGCGGCGAGGAGAGCGTATTTTGCTCGACCGCCTTGCTGCGCAGGGGCTTCATCAGCGCCGACTTGCTTTGAGGCAAGCCGCAAAGATGCGGCTGTGTGCGGTCGGTTCCTTTCAGATTTGCTTCTGTCGTCTTCCTGCGGAAAATTGCCGGAGGCGAACAGCCGCCTGCCGTTTCAAGACAGCCCCGCAGGACCATTCATCTTAGAGTTTGTCCCGCCTGTGTGACGTCATGGGCGCCGCAATGCAGGTTGAATCGATTGCGCCCGCTACGAGGAGACAAGAGATGAACCACGACAAATTCAAGAAGGCGGCCGATCAGGCTTTGCTGCAGACGGTGAATCGGCATGGCGGCGTGCCCGGCGTGGTGGCCATGGCGACCGACCGCCAGGGCAATTTCTACGAAGGCGCGGTGGGTAGCCGCGAACTGGGCAAGGATGCGCCGATGACCACCGATTCGGTGTTCGCCATTTTTTCCACCACCAAGGCGCTGACCGCGACCTGCCTGATGCAGTTGGTCGAGGAGGGCCGCATCAGCCTCTCCGATCCAGCCAGGAAATATGCCCCCGAGATTGGCGAACTGCAAGTGCTCGAAGGCTTCGACGCCGCCGGCCAGCCGCGGACCCGGCCGCCCAAGCGCGACATCACGATCAACGACCTGATGCTGCACATCTCAGGCCTGTGCTACGAGTTTTTCAGCGACGACGACCTCAAGTACCGCACGGCCAAGGGTATTCCGACCGTGGTTTCGTGCGCCTTCGACTCGATCCGCACCGTGCTGCTGCATGATCCCGGCGAGCGCTGGACCTACGGCGTCAACCTCGACTGGATCGGCCGCATCGTCGAGAAGCTGCGCGGCCAGCGGCTGGGCGAGGTGATGCGGGAGCGCATCTTCGCGCCGCTGGAGATGCATGACACTGGATTCACGATGTCCGATTCGATGCGGGCGCGCCGCGTCACCATCCACGATCGCGCCGCCGACGGCCGGCTCACGCCGGTGCCCGATCTGGTCCTGCCGCAGCCGCCGGAAATGGATTGCGGTGGCCACGGCCTGTATGCGACGGTCGGCGACTACATGAAGTTCATCCGCATGCTGCTCAACGATGGCGCCGGTCCCGCAGGGCGCGTGCTCAAGGCCGAGACGGTAGCCATGATGTCGCGCGACGGACTCGGCACGCTGAACTGCACCGGCTGGATCACGTCCATCCCGTCGCTGTCGAACAGCGGCGAGTTCTTTCCGGGTCTCGACAAGGGCTGGGCCTACAGCTTTATGACCAACCGCGAGGACACGCCCAGCGGCCGCCCGGCCGGATCCTTGATGTGGACCGGGCTGGCCAACAGCTACTACTGGGTCGATCGCCGGAGCGGCATCGGCGGCTACTGGGCTTCGCAGATCCTGCCCTTCCAGGATTGCGCCGCCTATCCCGGATTTGTCGAATTCGAAACCGCCGTTTACCATCACCACAAGTAAAACATAGGTGCTCGCGCCGACGGCTGAAACCCGGCGGCGCGAGTTCATCGGCTCGGCGGGAGGCAGGTGCGATGGACGCGATCAGGAATGTATTGGTGACCGATGCGCAGGGCAGGCCGAGCCAACGCCACAGGCTGGTGGCGAGCAGCGACTGGGACCAGATCCGCCTCTGGTCGGACAAGGTCTACATGCCTTACAGCGTCTCGCCGCTCGGAAAGGCGCGCACTCCCGACTCGCTGCTCGATGCCACCAGCATCGGGCACTTCACCCTCAGCCGCTTCAAGTATGGCATCCCGGTGAACATCAAGGATTTCTCGCCGGCGGCCGGCACCGGCATGATCCTCACCACGCTGCGCGGCTCGGCGCGGCACTGGTCCGAAGCCAATCGCTTCGCCGACACCGGGATCGGCGACGCCTTCGTCGTCGACAACTCGCGCACCCACTACTGGGTGGACTTCGACGAGAACCATCTCCAGGTCAATCTGACTTTCGCCCACGACGCGCTGGCCGCGCTGCACGAGCGCTGGTTCGGGCGGCCCGCCGACGAGCGCCAGTGGGTTTGCAAGTTTCGTTTCGGCGGCGCCGGCTCCAGTTGGATCGCCTTGCTGGAATACGTCTGCAAGTGCCTGACCGACATGCCGGAAGCGGTGCGTGACGGCCCGCTGGGCCGGCATCTGGAAGAAATGATAGGCATCCATTTGCTGACCCAGTGGCGAGCACAACTCGATCAACCCAGTCAGGCGACGCAGCATCGCATGGCGCCGCGCCATGTGCTCGCCGCGGAGCGCTACATGCGCGAGAACGCGCAGGCCGCGCCCACCCTCAGCGAACTGGCGAGCGTCGCGCGGGTCAGCGTGCGCACCCTGAGCGCGGCGTTTCGCGAGTACCGCGGCTGCACGCCGATGGCGGCCTTGCGCGAGCAGCGCCTACAAAGCGTGCGTGGCGAACTCCTGCTGGCCGGCCCCGGCGCCACCGTCCGTGCCGTGGCGGAACTGTGGGGCTATGCCAACTTCGGCCTGTTTGCCGCCAACTACAAGAAGCGTTTCGGCGAATTGCCGTCGGCCACGCTTTCCCGACGCCGCTGAGAATTCGCGCCGGGCGCCAAGTTTCCGGTTGCAGGAGCGCAAGCCTCGCGCTCGCGAATCGCCGTGCCGCCAGTGCCGACTTTTGAACTGTCGAGCAGGGTACCCGCGTTTCCCGGCAATGCGGCAGAATCGGCTTCTATCCTGAAACAGCGAAAGCCAGCCATGAACAATCCAGAACTCCTGGGCAATGCTTGCCTGATCGACGGCGAATGGTTGGCGGCGGAGCGGGAGTGCGTCGAGTGAGCACCGGGCAAGCCGTTGCTCCGCTGCAATCATTGATCGGCAGCCGTATCGTCGTGCTACGCGAGCAGCGCGTGATGCTTGACAGCGACCTCGCCGAACTCTACGGCGTGGAAACCCGCATCCTGGTACAGGCCGTCAAACGCAACCTCGATCGCTTCCCGAGCGACTTCATGTTCCAGATGGAGAATCAAGATCTTGCGGCTTTGAGATCACAAATTGTGACCTCAAACACTGGGCGCGGCGGTCGTCGTACCGCACCCTATGCCTTCACCGAGCAAGGCGTCGCCATGCTCTCGTCGGTACTCAATAGCCCGCGCGCCATCGTCGTCAATATCGAGATCATGCGCACCTTCGTGCGCGTGCGCGAACTGGCGGCCACCCACGGCGATCTGGCCGCGCGCTTGAACGAGCTTGAAGAGAAGACCGAGGCGCTGTCGATGCAGCACGATGCCTTTGCGCACAACACCCGTGCGCAGTTGAAGCAGGTATTCGAGGCCATCCGCCAACTCATGATCCCACCCGATCCGCCAAAGCGGCCGATTGGATTTGTGACGGAAGACAAGGGCAGCAAGGGCAAAGCGGCCAAGGGCAAGAGATGAGTGCGTAAGCTTCGCCGTGTCGCCATCCCATGGGCTACAGGTATCTGGGCGAGATGGTCGAATTCGGCGTCACCGACCAGATTTTCATCAAGCCGCAGAAGAAGGCGACGGAAGACTACATCACTGGAAGGTTCGGTTGAAAGTCGGCTCTGGCGCTACGGCGGCGCTCGGCGCCGAGGCACGCTGCAAGCCGCAACCGCGGGGGGCACGGCCGGTGCCGGCGGCGCTTCGCGCGGCGACAGAGATTCCAGAAACGCCACCAGGTCGGCGCTCTCGGCCTCGCTCAGCTTGAGCGGCTTAAGAATGCGTTCGCCATCGGCGTGCAGCCGGTCTTCGTCGAGTTCCGAGTAGTGCTTCACCACCTCGCGCAGCGTGGCAAAGCTGCCGTTATGCATGTAGGGTGCGGTCAGCCTCAGGTTGCGCAGGCTGGGCACCTTGAACTCGCCGAAGTTGCGATGTTCGGGTCGCAGGTGTTTGGTTCCCGTGGCGTTGTCGCGCGTGGCGTCGTCGTTGTGGGCGCCGAGCAGGTTGTAGGGGTTGGCCAGCAGGAGTTTGATGCCGCCCTGGCGGCCGGGATCGACACCGTTTGGTTTGACGAAGAAGGGCAGGCCGGTGTCGCCGAATTCGCCATTGCTGAACAGTGGCCCGGCGTGGCAGGTGGCGCACTGGCCGCGGTCGAGGAAGATGCGCAGGCCGCGCTGCGCGGTCGCCGGATAGGCCGCGGCCGCCTGGGCATCCTGGCGTGCCAGCGCAGCGCGGAATTCGTCGAAGGGCGTGGCCGGCGAGACCAGCGTCTCCAGCCAGGAGGCGATGGCCTTGGCGACGTTGACCAGCAGCTCCGGATCGCTCGCAGCGGGCCGTTTGCCGAAGGCCTCGGTGTAGTGGCAATCGAGAGTCGACTTGCTGCGCAGGGCGCGTGCCACGCGCGAGGCCTTACCGCCCATTTCGCGCGGGTCGAGAATCGGGCGCAGGCTCGCCGACCACAGGTTGTCATGGCCGCCGTCCCAGCCGAACCAGCGCTGCTGGCGCAGGTTGAACAGGCCGGGCGTGTTGCGCGTGCCCGTCACCAGGCCGCGCCCCGTGCGGCGGCCGTCCTGAAATCCCTTGACCGGGTCGTGGCAGGAAGCGCAGGCCACGCGCCGGTTGGCCGACAGGCGTGGGTCGAAGAACAAATCGTGGCCGAGGCGGATCGCGGCGGCATTGCCCGAGACGCGATTGCCGGGGTCCACGGTCCATGGCAAGGGCCACGGACCGTGGGCGGCGATGCGGCCGAGTTCGGCGGCGGTCAACGCCGGCTTGTCCGCGCCGGCGAAGGCCGTCGCAGCGAAGCCGAGCAGGGCGGCGAGGCCGAGGCGTTTCAGCATGCGTTCAATCGATCTGCACGTCATGGCTGAGCCGCAGCTTCTCCTTGCCGGCCTGCACTTCGAAGACGAGCTGCCAACGCCCTGCCATGTGCAACATCATGCCCTCGACGCGAAAGCGCCCGCCACCCATTGGCGTGATCAGCGGGCGATAGTTCATGCCGTGGCGGTGCTCGGGCATCGTCGCATCGGCCTTGTGCAGGCGTGCCGCGGAGACACCATCCTTGTCGCACAGTTGCACTTCCAGCGCGAAATGCTGCGCCATCGGTATCCGCTCGGTCTTGCCCGCCAGCCGGTAGGCTAGAAGCAGATCGCCCTTCCTCACCACCGTGCCGTCCGCCGCATCGGGCGGACAGGCGGCGTTTGCTGCTGCAGCCAGGCCAAGGATCGACGCCGCCAGCACGCCGCGCCAGCAATCGCCGCGTCGGACTCTGTCCGCCGGGGATTCCGCTTCGCGGGCCGGCGAGCGCCAACTCACTGCTGTTTCGCCATCATCGAGGCGAACAGGGTTTCGCCATTGCGCCAGCCGATGCGCTCGGCGACGTCGCGCGGCAGGTCGGCCAGCCAGGCGCGCGACCAGTCGGCGTGCTCGACGATGTAGTGCCAGCGCTCGGGCGTGAAGGTGTCGGTGCCGACCAGGAAGCGATCGGGGAATTCGAGGAAGGCTTCGCGCCAGGCGGGATCGACCTTGCCGCCGCTGGCGTGGTCATTGCGGAAGGCCAGGTCGGCGTAGAGCTTGGGATGCTTGCGCAGCATCGCGCGCACCGCTTCGGGCCGGTCGAAGCCCGCATGCGCCCAGAGGATGCGCGTCTCGGGGTCCTGCGCCAGCACCCGCTCGATGGCGTCGCTGTCGCCGTGCAGGTGCAGCCACAGTTTGTACTGCTTCGCCAGTTGCACCGTGCGCCGCACCACCGGCAGGTCGGCGTCGCTGCCATAGACGTGGAACTCACCGATCGCCGCGTAGCGATAGCGTTTGAGGCGGTCTTCGAGATGGGGAATCACCGTCTCGTCGCGCACCCAGGTCGATATTTCGCCGCGCTTGCGATAGGGGCGCAGCGATGGCACCACCAGGTCGGGCGCCTCGGCGTAAAGCTTCTGCGTGCCCTCGTCGCTGGAGCTCGACACCATCGCGCGCTTGAGTCCCGCCTTGCGCAGGATGGCGATGGCCGCCTTGGGCGGCGTGCTCTCCCAGGCGTCATGGCTGTAATGCACGTGGGCGTCGAAGATCGGTATTTTGGACTCGGCGGCGGTGGCCGGAGGCAAGGTCGATAGTGCGCCAAGCAAGACGATCAGACAGGCCGGCAAGCGCGCTGACGACGGCAAGCTATTGGGCAGCCATGCTGGGAGTGCTGCAATCCGGATAGGCGGTTTCATGAGCCACTCCTTGTAGAGATGCACTGGAATGATTGAAAGATCAACGATACCGACCTTGCTGTCAAGCGCGAAGACGGCGCTTTCAGCCGGCTGGACTGGCTTTTCAAGGGCAAGTCACCTCGCATATTCAAAGCCTTCAACGAAGCCATCGGGTCGGTGGCTTGATCGTCTTCCTGGCAAGTGGTATAAACCATGGTATATACCATTCAGCAAGGAGCATCACCATGCGAACTGCCAAACTGTTCAAGAACGGTCGTAGCCAGGCTGTGCGCCTGCCTGCCGAATTCCGGTTCGACGGTGACGAGGTGTTGATTCGCCGCGATCCGGTTTCCGGCGATGTCATCCTGAGCCCGCGCAACAGGAAGTTTGAAGAATGGCTCAAGCTGCGCGACAAGCTGATCGCCGAAGCGCCAGCGGAGTTCGAGAACTTCGATATACCGCGCGACCCCGGATTACCGGTCGAGCGGGACTGGCCGTGAAAGGCGCCCGTCGCTACATGTTGGATACCAACGCTGCGTCCGCATTGATTCGGGGGCGGGTTGGCGGGGCATTGCAAAGTCTGCTGGTGGAGCGAGATGCGTGCATCTCGGTCATAACCGAGGCCGAGTTGCGCTTCGGCGTGGCGCGCCGACCGGAAGCTACCCGGCTGGCTAAAGCCGTCGAAGTCTTCCTGTTGGATATTCCCATCCTGCCGTGGACGTCCGCCACGGCACAGGCCTATGCCGAGTTGCGCACCAGCTTGGAAACCCGGGGTATCGGACTGTCGGCCATGGAGTTGCTCATCGCTACCCATGCCTTCGTCGAAGACTGCATTCTTATCAGCGCCGATCGCGCTTTTGCGCAGGTCCCCGGCCTGCGTTTGCTTGACTGGTCCGCAAGCAGCGTTTCAGCGCCCGTCAGCGAACCTCCACCGCCAATACGCGCCTCGCTGGCCCGCGCCGGAATTACATCGAGCGATGCTAACGCTGCCACCGCTCATGCGCGAACCTCCGTGGGGCGAACGGCGTCGAAAAAGAAACCTGCGAGAAAACCCAAGTAGGCGTTCCGTCGCGTGCCATGCACTGAATAGGAGCCCGTGCCAGCGATCAGCACGGAAAGGCAGGCGTGGTCAATCCTTTTGCTCCCGCGCGACAGGCGCGGCTGGCCGAAACGCCGTCGCCGCGATTTCGGAGGCCAGCGGTCGCGCGACGCGGGTCATGACGTTGAGCAATTCCTGCGCGATCAGTTCGCGCAGCGGCACCAGCGGCATGGGCAGGCGCACCGAGCGGCTCAGCGAACGGGTTTCCTCGGCGTAGAGGCGGAACAACTCATAAAGCAGCTGCGCGAATTCCTCGCGCACGTATGTTGCGTGCATGGCGCCGCGCAGGCGCCGCATGCCGTCGCGCGCGGCCAGGATCTTTGCTGCGGCATCGTAGAGCAGTTTGATGCGCAGGGCGCGGATCGGCGCGATCTCCTCGTAGCGGATCACGATTTCGACCGGGAAGCGGCCGACGCGGGCGAGAAACCTGCGGTCGATTTCCTGGGTCGCCTGCAGCAGCTGCGGCAGCACCGCGTTCCAGTCCGATGTGGCCGCGCCTGCCAGCTCGCGGGCGCGCAGGATCACCAGCCTGTCCTTCTCGACTTCCTTCTCGACGTTGAGCGCCAGCACCGGCTCCAGGTGCGGCAGGGCCAGGCGCAGCGGCAGGGCGGCGCGCAGCGCGGTGGTGGTGCGCCGGCTGTAGGTGGCGAGGATCCGGCCGTTGAGCCTGGCCAGCGAACGCGCCTGCTTCACGCCGCGCCTAGTCCGGCAGGGCCTGAGTCGCCGGTACCGGCTTCGTCGCGCGGTGGAAACCCAGCATGCCGTGGAACACGGTATCCACCTTGACTTCGATGTAGCCCAGTTCGCGCAGCAGGATCGACAGCTCCTCGGCGGTGTAGAACAGCTCCAGCGCGTCGAGGAAATACTGCTTGGCCTTGACCGCGGCCGGGCCGCTGCCGACGATCATGCCGGTGATGCCGAGGCAGCCGCGCAGGTAGGTGTAATAGAGGTTCTTCACGATCGGGTTGCGCGGCCGCAGCATGTCGGAATGATGGAAGTGGCCGCCGGGCTTGAGCACGCGCAATATCTCGGTGAACACCTCGCGCACGCGCAGATGGCGCGAGGCGAACTGCAGCGTGACGACGTCGAAGTGACTGTCGGGGAAGGGCAGCGTGTGCACATCGCCGATGGTGCTCTTGATCTGGAAGCCCTGGGCGGCGGCGCGCTGCTGGCCGACGGTCTGCATGGCTACGCTGCGGTCCATGGCGTGCACGTCCAGCGTCGGTTCGCGCTTGAGCAGGGCGATGCCGATGGCGTTGGTGCCGGCGCAGACGTCGAGCACCTTCTGCTTCGGCTGCAAATCGACCAGCTGCATGAAGCGCCGCAGGAAATTGCCGAACTGCCCGAGCGCGGCGATGTTGTTGGCACGGTCGTAATAGGGGGCGACGTCGGCAAAGACGTCGTTCAGTTCATTGCTCCAGACGTCGCCGAGACGTTCCTCGCGAACAGCTTCCCGCGAGGCCAGTGGGGGTGGTGCCATTGGTCTTGTTCTTTCCCTGAGAAGTAATTGATTGGCCTAGATGCGTGCCAGGAACACCGCCGAAGCAATGCTGCCGAATATCGCCGCGGCATAGAGGACGGTCGCCGCCAGCGTATCGGCGCGCAGGCCGAAGTCGTAGCAGGTACAGCGCAGCCGATGCGCCGAGCTCCACAGCGACAGGGCCACTACGCCGAAGATGATCAGCTTGCCGAGGCCGCTGCGGGCGAAGACATGCATGTTCTGATAGTCGAGTCCGGCCGGGGCATGGCCCAGCGCGGCGAGGAGGGTCAGCAGGACGATCACCGGCATGCAGAATGCGATCACCGTGCCGCCGGCGGCGAAGGGGAACCAGACCACGGGTTTATTCGACTTGGCCATCTCAGAACACTCCCGCAAGATAGAGCACGACGAAGGACAGCACCGCCCATGCCGCATAGTGCGCGCCCGAAATCAGGTTGCCGGGCACGAAGTCTTCGCCGATCTGCAGCGGCATGGCCTTCTGCGTGGCGTTGAACCAGGTGGCGGCGTGATACACCGCAGCGACCAGGGCGAGGATTTGAAACACGATCGATGCCGGGCTTTGCAGTGCCAGCAGGAAGCCTTCCCAGGCCGTCGGGCCGTCGGCCAGGCGTTGCAGGCCGACCACCAGCAGCACGCAGTAGGCGCCGACGAAGATGCTGGTGATCTCGCGCGACATGTAGCGCATGTAGCGCGGCTGGCGGAAATACCAGGAGGTCGGCGGGACCTCGCGAACCAGGGGTTTGCGGCTCATGATTTGTCTCCTGCGTCCTCGCGGGAGACGCTATCCCCTGCGGATTTTCCTCCCGGAATCAGGTGCTCGACGATCCAGTCGAGCGAACTGGTGATCTTCATCTGTTGCAGTGCGCTGGCCGGGTCCACGTGGGCCGGGCAGACCTCGGAGCAGGCGCCGACGAAGGTGCATTCCCAGACGCCTTCGTGGGTGGCGACCACTTCCTGCCGCTCCGCTCGTCCGCCGTCGCGCGAGTCCTGGTTGTAGCGATGGGCCAGGGTCAGCGCCGCCGGGCCGATGAAGCTCGGCGTCAATCCGTATTGCGGGCAGGCGGCATAGCAGAGCATGCAGTTGATGCACATCGAATACTGGCGGAACTTCATGAGTTGCGCCGGCGTTTGCTTGTACTCGCCCTCGCTGATCGGCTTCTTTTCCTTCGGGATGATGTAAGGCTTGACGCGCTTGAGCTTTTCCATGAAGTCGTCGGGCGCAGTCACCAGATCGCGCTCAACGGGAAAATGCGCCAGCGGCTCGACCCGGATCACGCCTTCGTAATCGCGCAGGAAGGCATGGCACGACAGTTTCGGTTCGCCGTTGATCATCATGCCGCAACTGCCGCAGACCGCCATGTGGCAGGACCAGCGATAGTTGAGTGTGGGGTCGATGTCGGCCTTGACCTTGTTGAGGGCATCGAGGACGACCCATTCTTCCTGGCAGACCACTTCGTAGCGCTGGAAGTGGGCCTCGGTATCGGTGTCCGGGTTGTAGCGCAGGACTTCGAGCTGAACGGTGCGCTCGCTGCTTCCGCCGGGCCGTCCCAAGGAAGCAGCCGCCCCCCCCGGGGGGGCAGCGAGCGGGGGTTGCGAGCGTGGGGGGCTATTGCTCATTTGTGGTCTCCCGAGTAATCGCGCACGCCCGGCGGCGATTTGGTGATCACCACGTCGAGGTAATCGACGCGGGGAACGTCCAGCCCCTGGTGGTAGACCATGGTGTGGCGCAGGTAATTCTTGTCGTCGCGCTCGACGTAATCGAGGCGCTGGTGCGCGCCGCGTGATTCCTTGCGCGCCAGTGCGCCGACCGTCACGGCTTCGGCGCAGTCGAGCATGGAGCCGAGTTCGAGCGCCTGGAACAGGTCGGTGTTGAAGACGCTGGACTTGTCGGTGAGCTTGACGCGGCAGTAGCGCTGGCGCAGCTCGTGAATCTTGTTGACGCCCTCCTGCAGGCCTTCTTCAGTCCGGTAGATGCCGACGTTCTTTTCCATCGTCTCCTGCATCTCCTTGCGCAGGCCGGACATCGATTCGGCGCCGTCGGTGCGCGAGAAGAGTTCGCCGATGCGCTGCTGGGTCTTTTCGGCCTGCGCATTCAGCGCCCTGGTATCGGGTGCCGGCTGGCCCTGCGCGTGCTCGGCGGCGGAGAGCGCAGCGCGGCGGCCGAACACCAGCAGCTCGACCAGTGAGTTGGAACCCAGCCGGTTGGCGCCGTTCAAGCTGACGCAGGCACACTCGCCGGCGGCGAACAGGCCGGGCAGGGGCGTGGCGGCAGCGGTATTGGTGGAAATGCCGCCCATCATGTAATGCACCACGGGGCGGATCGGCACCGCCTCCTTGACTATGTCGACGCCGAGATAGGCCTCGGCCAGTTCGCGCACCAGGGGCAGGCGTTCGTTGATTTTCTTTTCGCCGAGGTGGCGCATGTCGAGCAGCACGCATTCGCCCCACTGCGTGGTGACGGTATTGCCTTTCTGCAGCTCGTGCCAGTAGGCCTGGCTGACGCGGTCGCGCGGACCCAGTTCCATGGTCTTGAGTTGCGGCTGGCCCACCGGCGTTTCCGGGCCCATGCCGTAGTCCGCCAGGTAGCGGCGTCCGTGCTTGTTGACCAGGATGCCGCCTTCGCCGCGGCAGGCTTCGGTCAGCAGGCTGCCGGTGTTGGGCAGTCCGGTCGGGTGGTACTGGACGAACTCCATGTCCTTCAGCGGTGCGCCGGCGCGGTAGGCCATGGCCATGCCGTCGCCGGTCTTGATCGCGCCGTTGGTGGAGAAGGGGAACATGCGGCCGGCGCCGCCGCCGGCGATGATCACGGCCTTGGCGTGGAACTGGCGCAGCTCGCCGCTGCGCATTTCCATGGCGGTGACGCCCTGGCAACGGCCGTCATCGACCAGCAGGTCGAGCGCGTAATACTCGTCATAGCGGCTGATCGAGGGGAATTGCAGCGAGGTCTGGAACAGGGTGTGCAGGATATGAAAACCGGACTTGTCGGCGGCGAACCAGGTGCGTTGCTTCTTCATGCCGCCGAAGGGCCGCACCGCCACCGAGCCGTCGGCCTCGCGGTTCCAGGGGCAGCCCCAGTGCTCCAGTTGCATCAATTCCTTGGGGGCTTCGTGGATGAAGTATTCGACGCAGTCCTGATCGGAGAGCCAGTCGCCGCCGCCCACGGTATCGTCGAAGTGCATGTCGAAACTGTCGTCGGGTTTGATCACGCCGGCGGCGCCGCCCTCGGCGGCACAGGTATGGCTGCGCATCGGATACACCTTGGAGATCAGTGCGATGCGCAGTTTCGGGTCAGTTTCGGCGAGGGCGATCGCGGCACGCAGCCCGGCGCCTCCTGCACCTATGATTACAACATCGGTCGATATGGTTTCCATTGGGCCACCTGCGGGGGATTCGTTGTTCTTGGGGCGATAGTATCGACTCTTTGTCCTTGACGCGGTTGACTTGTGTCAACCAGTCCCGGCTGGACTTGGGCTCACCGTATCGTCCGGCTGTCGCGCGGCCATGCCCGCGTTCGGAAGCTGTTCCCGGTCTGGCATTCGCACCGCGCAGCCGTTATAATCGCGGGCTTCGTGTAGCCCCAATCTTGTCATCATGCGCACCAAACTCGTTGCCGGAAACTGGAAAATGCATGGCAGTCTCGCCACCAATGCGGGCCTGCTGCAAGCTGTACGCGACGGCGCCAAAGGCCGCGCCGAGGTGGCTGTCTGCGTGCCTTACCCCTATCTGGCCCAGGCACAAGCCGCGCTCGCCGGCAGCAGCGTGGCCTGGGGCGCCCAGGATGTCTCCGAACATGCCCAGGGAGCCTGGACGGGCGAAGTGAGCGGGGCGATGCTGGCGGATTTTGCCTGCCGCTATGTCCTCGTCGGCCATTCCGAACGCCGCTCGTTTTTCGGCGACACCGATGCCGTCGTTGCGGCCAAGTTTGCCGCAGCGCTCAAGGCCGGGCTGATGCCGGTGCTGTGCGTCGGCGAATCGCTGGCGGAGCGCGAGGCGGGCATCACCGGCGAGGTGGTGACGCGGCAGATCGACGCAGTTCTTGAAACGAATGGCATTGACGCCTTTGCCCGCGCCGTCGTCGCCTATGAGCCGGTATGGGCGATCGGCACCGGGCGCACCGCGTCCCCGGAGCAGGCGCAGGAGGTTCACGCCCAGATTCGCGCACGCTTCGCGCGCGACAGCAAGGATGTCGCCGCCGGTCTGCGCATCCTCTATGGCGGTAGCGTCAAGGCCAACAATGCGGTCGAGCTCTTCGGCCAGGCCGATATCGATGGCGGTCTCATCGGCGGCGCTTCCCTGGTGGCAGCGGATTTCCTTGCCATTTGCGCCGCTGCCTGAACGTAATTTAGAGATTTGAAGAGGTTCTCATGGACTTGATGCATACCGTGATTCTGACCGTGCATATCATCGCCGGTCTGAGTGTCATCGGCTTCGTGTTGCTGCAGCACGGCAAGGGCGCCGACATGGGCGCGGCTTTCGGCAGCGGCGCCTCGGGTAGCCTGTTCGGCGCCACGGGGTCGGCGAATTTTCTGTCGCGCGTGACCGCGGCACTTGCGGTGGTGTTCTTCCTGACCAGCCTTGCACTTTCCTACATCGCCACCTCGCGCCCGGCGGCCTCGGGTAGCGTGATGGATTCGGCGCCCGCCGCACAAACCGCTCCCGCGACTCCGGCGCAGACGCCGGCGGCGCCGGAGTCGAAGGCGAAGGACATTCCGAAATAAGCTTCAGGCCTCAACCGCCATAGATTTTTTTGTTGCGGCGCACGAACGAGTCAATGGCTTGTTATATAATTCGCGCCGCTCCCGCAGTAACGATATTGCCGACGTGGTGAAATTGGTAGACACGCTATCTTGAGGGGGTAGTGGCGCAAGCTGTGTGAGTTCGAGTCTCACCGTCGGCACCAGTAAAAAAGCAGCAAGCAAGGCAGCAAAAAGGTAGTCGTGTGTCGGTTCACCTGCGAAGGATTGCAGGTTGGCCGGCCGAAACCAACAAGTGAAGTGGCCGTCCCAACAAAATGCTGGATAATTACTTCCCGATTTTTGTCTTTATCTTGGTGGGCCTCGCTTTCGGTTGCGCACCCATCTTCCTCGGTTGGCTGATCGCACCCAATCGTCCGGACAGCGAGAAGCTTTCCGCCTTCGAATGCGGTTTCGCTCCCTTCGAAGATGCGCGCATGAAGTTCGATGTGCGCTACTACCTGATCGCCATTCTCTTCATCCTGTTCGATCTCGAAATCGCCTTCCTGTTCCCGTGGGCAACGATCTTCAAGGAGATCGTCAACACCGACGCGGTGAAGCTGTTCGGATTCGTCGAGATGTTCGTGTTTATCGGTATCCTCGTTGTCGGCTACGTCTATGCGTGGGCCAAGGGAGCGCTGGATTGGGAATGAACGGGATCAAGGATTTCAGCGCATGAGCATCGAAGGCGTTCTGCAGGAAGGCTTCGTCACCACGTCGCTGGACAAGATCATCAACTGGACGCGCACCGGTTCGATGTGGCCGATGACTTTCGGTCTGGCCTGTTGTGCGATTGAAATGATCCACGCCGGTTGCTCGCGTTACGACCTCGATCGCTTCGGCATCGTGTTCCGCCCAAGTCCGAGGCAAAGCGACGTGATGATCGTCGCCGGCACCCTGACCAACAAGATGGCGCCCGCCTTGCGCAAGGTTTACGACCAGATGGCCGAGCCGCGCTGGGTGCTCTCGATGGGCTCCTGTGCCAATGGCGGCGGCTACTACCATTACTCATATTCGGTGGTGCGCGGAGTGGACCGCATCGTGCCCGTCGATGTCTATGTACCGGGTTGTCCGCCGACGGCGGAGGCGTTGCTGTACGGCCTGATCCAGCTGCAGAGCAAGATCCGCCGCACCACTACCATCGCCCGCTGACCTGAGCCTACCCCATGAGCGTCAAACTGGAACGACTTTGCAGGCAACTTAAAGAAAGCTTCGGTGATCGGATCGGCGAACCGGTCCTGGCATTGGGTGAATTGACTGTCGTGGTGCCGGCCGGGAATTATCTCGACGTGATGCGCCAACTGCGTGACGACCCTGCGTTCCGCTTCGAGCAGTTGATGGATCTCAGCGGCATCGATTACTCCGCCTACACCGGCTATCAGGGCAAGCGCTTCGCGGCAGTCAGCCAACTGTTGTCGATCACCCACAACTGGCGCCTGCGCGTCAGGGTCTTCGCACCGGACGACGAATTTCCGGTGGTGCCGTCGGTCATGGAAATCTGGAACAGCGCCAACTGGTACGAGCGCGAGGCCTTCGATCTGTTCGGCATCCACTTCGAGGGCCATGTCGATCTGCGCCGCATCCTGACCGACTACGGCTTTGTCGGCCATCCTTTCCGCAAGGACTTCCCGATTTCAGGTTATGTCGAGATGCGTTACGACCCCGAGCAGAAGCGCGTGATCTATCAGCCGGTGACGATCGAGCCGCGCGAAGTAACGCCGCGCATCGTGCGCGAGGAAACCTACGGAAAAGGTGGCGGCCGTGGCTGACATCAAGAACTACACCCTGAACTTCGGGCCCCAGCATCCGGCGGCCCACGGCGTGTTGCGCCTGGTGCTGGAACTCGATGGCGAGGTCGTGGTGCGCGCCGATCCGCACATCGGTCTCCTGCATCGCGGCACCGAGAAGCTGGCGGAAACTCGCACCTGGCTGCAGACCCTGCCTTACCTGGATCGCCTCGACTACACCTCGATGATTCCCAGCGAGCATGCCTACTGCCTCGCGGTCGAGCGTCTGCTGGGCATCGAGGTGCCGATCCGCGCCCAGTACATCCGCGTCATGTTCGACGAGATCGCGCGGATCAAGAATCATCTGCTCAACATCGGCACCCACGCGCTCGACATCGGCGCCATGACCATGGTGCTGTACACCTTCCGCGAACGCGAGGATCTGTTCGACGTGCTCGAAGCCACCTGCGGCATCCGCATGCACCAGGCCTATTACCGGCCCGGCGGCGTCTATCGCGATCTGCCGGACCAGATGCCGAAGTACCAGGAAAATCGCTTCAAGAATGCGCAGACAGTCAAGGAACTCAACGAGGCGCGCAGTGGTTCGCTGCTCGACTTCCTTGAGGACTTCACCAATCGTTTCCCGGTCTATCTCAGCGAGTACCACACGCTGCTGACCGACAACCGCATCTGGAAGCAGCGTACCGTCGGTATCGGCGTCGTCAGCCCGGAGCGTGCCCTGCAACTCGGCTTCAGCGGCGCGATGCTGCGCGGTTCGGGCATCGAATGGGATTTGCGCAAGAAGCAGCCCTACGAAGTGTATGACCGCATGGATTTCGACATTCCGGTCGGCGTCAATGGCGACACCTACGATCGCTATCTGGTGCGCATGGAAGAGATGTTCCAGGCCAACCGTATCATCAAGCAATGCATAGACTGGCTGCGTGCAAATCCGGGTCCGGTCATCACCGACGATCACAAGGTGGCGCCGCCATCGCGGGAGAAGATGAAGGGCAGCATGGAAGAGCTGATCCATCACTTCAAGCTGTTTTCCGAAGGTATGCATGTGCCGGCCGGCGAGGCCTACGTGGCGATCGAGCACCCCAAGGGCGAGATGGGCGTCTGGGCGGTATCGGACGGCGCCAACAAGCCCTACCGCATCAAGCTGCACACCGCAGGAATTCCCCACCTGGCCGCTACGGATGAAATGTGTCGCGGCCATATGCTGGCCGACGCGACTGCCATTATCGGCACCATCGATCTGGTGCTGGGCGACGTCGACCGATAGAGCGCCGGATGAATAATCAATACGACATGTCGAGCCCCGAATTGAGCCCTGAATCGCTTGTAAAAATCGACCGCGAAGTGGCCAAGTATCCTGCCGACCAGAAGCAGTCCGCGGTGATGGCGGCGCTGGCGATTGCCCAGGACGAAAAGGGCTGGCTGCCCAAGGAAACCATCGCCGCTGTCGCCGGCTATCTGGGCATGCCGCCGATCGCCGCCTACGAGGTGGCGAGCTTCTACAACATGTACGACCTGCAGCCGGTCGGCAAGTACAAGCTGACGGTGTGCACCAATCTGCCTTGCGCCTTGTCCGGTGGCGTTCATGCTGCCGATTACGTCAAGGAAAAGCTCGGCATCGACTTCAACGAGACTACCGCGGACGGCAAGTTCACCTTGAAGGAAGGCGAGTGCATGGGCGCCTGCGGCGATGCGCCGGTGATGCTGGTGAACAACAAGCGCATGTGCAGTTTCATGCTGCCCGAACAAATCGACAAGCTGCTGGCGGAGTGCAAATAAGATGGCGCTTATCGACACCATCAATCCGCTGCTGACCACCGGCTGGGCCAGGGGCGATGCAGGCTGGACCCTCAAGGATTACGAAGCACGCGGCGGTTATGCCCAATTGAAGCGCGTGCTGTCGAGCAAAATGACGCAGGACGACCTGATCGCCGAGGTCAAGAAGTCTGTTCTGCGCGGTCGCGGCGGCGCCGGTTTTCCCACCGGACTCAAGTGGAGCTTCATGCCCAAGGCGGCGCCGGAGAAATATGTCGTGTGCAACACCGACGAAGGCGAGCCGGGCACCTTCAAAGACCGCGACCTGCTGCGCTTCGACCCGCATTCGACCATCGAGGGCATGATCATCGCCGGCTATGCGGTGGGTGCGAAGCGCGGTTACAACTACATCCACGGCGAGATCTTCGAAATCTACCAGCGTTTCGAGGAAGCTCTCGATCAGGCGCGTGCCGCCGGCTATCTGGGCAACAACATTCTCGGTTCGGATTTCAGTTTCGACCTCTTTGCGCATCACGGCTGGGGCGCCTACATCTGCGGCGAGGAAACCGGCCTGCTTGAATCCATCGAGGGCAAGAAGGGCCAGCCGCGCTACAAGCCGCCCTTCCCGGCGAATTTCGGCCTCTACGGCAAGCCGACCACGATCAACAATACCGAGACCTTTGCCGCAATTCCCTTCATTCTGGGCATGGGCGCCGAGGCTTACCTCAATCTGGGCAAACCCAATAACGGCGGCACCAAGCTGTTCTCGGTGTCGGGCCACGTCAATCGCCCGGGCAACTATGAAGTGCCGATGGGCACGCCCTTTGCCAAGCTGCTCGAAATGGCGGGCGGCATGCGTGGCGGACGCAAGCTCAAGGCGGTGATTCCAGGCGGCTCGTCGGCGCCGGTGTTGCCTGCCGACGTCATGATGGATTGCACCATGGACTACGACTCGATCGCCAAGGCCGGTTCCATGCTCGGCTCGGGTGCGGTCATCGTGATGGACGAAACGGTGTGCATGGTCAAGGCGCTGGAGCGCCTGTCCTACTTCTATTTCGAGGAATCCTGCGGCCAATGCACGCCTTGCCGCGAGGGTAGCGGCTGGCTATATCGCGTCGTGCATCGTATCGAGCACGGCCAGGGTCGCCCCGAAGATCTCGACCTGCTGAATCGCGTGACCGACAACATGATGGGCAAGACTATTTGTGCGCTGGCCGATGCCGCCGCCTTCCCGGTGCGCAGCTTCATCAAGCACTTCAAGAGCGAGTTCGAGTACCACATCGAAAACAAGAAGTGTCTGGTCGATCCGGACATTCAGCGTGCCGGTAGCGGCTTCTTCAAGGCAGGGGCCGCGTAATGGTCGAGATCGAAATCGACGGCAAGACGCTGCAGGTTGCCGAGGGCAGCACCATCATCGAGGCGGCCCATCAACTGGGCACCTACATCCCGCACTTCTGCTACCACAAGAAGCTGTCCATCGCGGCCAACTGCCGGATGTGCCTGGTCCAGGTGGAAAAGGCGCCGAAGCCGATGCCGGCCTGCGCCACGCCGGTGACCAACGGCATGAAGGTGTTCACCCATTCCGATCTGGCGGTCAAGGCACAGAAGGCGGTGATGGAATTCCTGCTGATCAACCATCCGCTGGATTGCCCGATCTGCGATCAGGGCGGCGAATGCCAGCTGCAGGATCTGGCGGTCGGCTATGGCGAATCCGCCTCGAAGTACGAAGAGGAAAAGCGCGTCGTCCCCGACAAGGATCTCGGTCCGCTGGTGTCGACCGACATGACCCGCTGCATCAACTGCACGCGCTGCATCCGCTTCACCGCCGAAATCGCCGGTTTCATGGAACTCGGCCAGTCCTACCGCGGCGAGCGCGCCGAGGTCATGCCCTTCATCGGCAAGACCGTGGATACCGAACTCTCCGGCAACATCATCGACCTGTGCCCGGTCGGCGCGCTGACTTCCAAGCCCTTCCGCTTTTCGGCGCGCACCTGGGAACTGTCCCGGCGCAAGTCGGTGAGCCCGCACGACGGGCTGGGCAGCAACCTGATCCTGCAGACCAAGAGCGACCGCGTGATGCGCGTGCTGCCGCTGGAAAACGAAGACATCAACGAATGCTGGCTGACCGACAAGGAGCGCTTCTCCTATCAAGGCCTGAATTCGACGGAGCGGCTGACCAGGCCGATGGTGAAGCAGGACGGCTCCTGGCGCGAAGTCGCCTGGAGCGTCGCTCTCGATTACGCCGCGCATGCCCTGCGCGACGTGGCCAAGACCCACGGCGGCGCGGCCATCGGCGGACTGCTGAGTCCGCACGCGACGCTGGAAGAAATGTACCTCGCGCAGAAACTGCTGCGCGGCCTGGGTAGCGAGAACATCGATTTCCGCCTGCGCCACAGCGACTTCTCGGCCGACGGCAAGCGCCAGGGCACCCCTTGGCTGGGTATGAAGATCGCCGACATCGGCCGTCTCGATCGCGTGCTGGTGGTCGGCTCCTTCCTGCGCAAGGATCATCCGCTGATCGCCCAGCGCCTGCGTCAGTCGGCCAAGAAGGGTGCCGAGGTCAGCATCCTGCACAGCGCGGACGACGACTTGCTGATCAAGCTTGCGGCGCGTGCGATTGCCGCGCCCTCGCAGCTTCCGGCCGTGCTGGCCCAGATCCTCAAGGCAGTCTGTGCGCTCAAGGGTGTCAATGCCGACGCGGCTCTGGCCGGCGTCATTGTCTCGGCAGAGGCGCAAGCCATCGCCCAGAGCCTGGCATCCGGCAGCGATGGTGGCAAATGCAGCGGTGTCCTGCTCGGCAACTTCGCGCAACAACACCCACAGGCAGCGACGCTGCATGCGCTGGGCCGCCAACTGGCCGCCGCCCTCGGCGGCAGCTTCGGCTTCCTCGGTGAGGCAGCCAACAGCGTCGGCGGCTATGTCGCCAAGGCCGTGCCTGCCGCCGGCGGCCTCAACGCCGCGGCGATGCTGAAAGACCCGCGTCAGGCTTATGTAGTGCTTGGCGCCGAAGCCGAACTCGATTGCGCCGACGGCGCCCAGGCGCTGGCCGCGCTCGGCAAGGCCGCCGTCACAGTGGTGCTGACGCCCTTCAAGTCGCAGGCCATGCTCGACTATGCGGCGGTGCTGCTGCCGGTGTCACCCTTCTCGGAAACCTCCGGCACATTCGTCAATACGGAAGGCCGCGCGCAGAGTTTCTACGCCGCCGCCAAGCCGCTGGGCGAGACACGCCCGGCGTGGAAGGTGTTGCGCGTGCTGGGCAATCTGCTGGCCCTGAACGGTTTCGAATTCAACAGCAGCGAGGATGTGCGCGCCGAAGCGCTGGGCGGTCAGCCCGAATTCGTCGCCGGCCTCGACAACGGCATCGGCGGCGTGCCCCTGAATCTGGCGACCGCTGGCGGCGGCCTGGAACGCCTGGCCGATGTGCCGATCCATTTTGCCGACCCGCTGGTGCGGCGCGCTGCAGCGCTGCAATTGGCGGCCGATGCCGCGGCTCCCGCCGCGCGCATGAATGCGGCGATGCTGGCGAAACTCGGTCTGACTGCAGGCGGCCAGGCAAGAGTTGGCGCTGGCGCCACGGCGAGCGTGACGCTGCCGGTGCAGCTCGATGCCGGCCTGCCCGACGGCGTGGTTCGCGTCGCGGCGGCGCATGTCGCCACCGTCGCGCTGGGTTCTATGTCCGCGGTTCTGAGCGTGGAGAAGGCGTGATGGAAGCTACTGTCCTCAACCTGCTCGCCTCCGTCCTCGGTTCGCTGTGGGCGCCGATCTGGAGTCTGATCAAGCCGGTCTGGCCGCTGCTCTGGACCCTGGCGAAAATCGTGCTGATCATGGCACCGCTGCTGCTGTCGGTGGCCTACCTGACCTTCTGGGAGCGCAAGGTCATCGGCTGGATGCAGGTTCGCATCGGCCCCAATCGAGTCGGTCCGTGGGGCCTGCTGCAGCCGATCGCCGACGGCCTCAAGCTGTTCTTCAAGGAGGTGCTGTTCCCGACCGCCGCCGACAAGAAGCTGTTCGTGCTCGGCCCGATCATGGCCATCGCACCGGCCCTGGCGCTCTGGGCAGTTATTCCATTCTCGCCCGGCTGGGTGCTGGCCAATGTCGATGCCGGCGTGCTGTATCTGCTGGCGATCAGTTCGGTGGGTGTCTACGGCATCATCATCGCCGGCTGGGCCTCGAACTCCAAGTATCCCTTCTTCGGCGCCATGCGTGCTTCGGCGCAGATGATCTCCTACGAGATATCGATGGGTCTGGCGCTGATCACCGTGCTGATGGTGTCGAACAGCCTGAACCTGACCGACATCGTCATGGCCCAGAGCAAGGGCAGGTTTGCCGGCTATGGGATCGACGTGTTTTCATGGAACTGGCTGCCGTTGCTGCCGATGTTCGCGGTCTACCTGATTTCCGGCGTCGCCGAGACCAACCGCGCCCCGTTCGACGTGGTCGAGGGCGAATCGGAAATCGTCGCCGGCCACATGGTGGAATATTCGGGCATGGCCTTCGCGATGTTCTTCCTCGCCGAATACGCCAACATGATCCTGATCTCGGCCATGACCTCGATCTTCTTCCTCGGCGGCTGGCTGTCCCCGGTCGGCTTCATTCCCGACGGCTTCCACTGGATGGCGGCAAAGATGGCCGCAATCCTGTTCTTCTTCCTCTGGATTCGAGCCACTTTCCCGCGCTATCGCTATGACCAGCTCATGCGTCTGGGTTGGAAGGTGTTTGTGCCGCTGACGCTGATCTGGATTCTG
Organism: Sulfuritalea sp.; assembly: GCF_031426875.1. NCBI lineage: Bacteria > Pseudomonadati > Pseudomonadota > Betaproteobacteria > Nitrosomonadales > Sterolibacteriaceae > Sulfuritalea > Sulfuritalea sp. The sequence goes on along the minus strand of NZ_JASJPC010000028.1, from coordinate 103,466 downwards.
GTGGTGGGCGTCTGGATGATGTCGCCGCTGACCATCTGGAAATAGGACCGGGAGATCACCATGGGTGCAAGAGATTTCATAGGTAGCCTGTTCCTCAAGGAACTGTTCAAGGGCATGGCGGTGACCGGCCGCTACATGTTCGCGCGCAAGATCACCATTCAGTATCCGGAGGAGAAGACGCCGCAAAGCAACCGCTTCCGCGGCCTGCATGCCCTGCGCCGCTATCCGAACGGCGAAGAGCGCTGCATTGCCTGCAAGCTGTGCGAGGCCGTGTGCCCGGCGCTGGCGATCACCATCGAGTCGGCCGAGCGCGTCGATGCGAATGGGCAAACCTCGCGCCGTACCACGCGCTACGACATCGATCTCACCAAATGCATTTTCTGCGGCTTCTGCGAGGAAGCCTGTCCGGTCGATGCGATCGTGCAGACCCGCATTTTCGAATATCACGGCGAAAAGCGCGGCGATCTCTACTACACCAAGCAGATGCTGCTGGCCGTGGGTGACAAGAACGAAGCGCAGATCGCTGCCGATCGTGCCCAGGATGCCCCTTACCGCTGAAAGCTTATGAATAAATCTACTGCGCGACCGGATTGCTGCGTTGCTCACTCGCTCACTCCTCGCCTATCCACAGATATGTCTCGTCGTTCGCTCATTCACGCCTTGCACTCCGGCCTGCTCGCTACGATTTCTTCACAAGCTTTGAAGCGCTGCTGATCCAGCCATGGAATTCAAGACCATACTTTTCTACCTCTTCTCCGTCGTGACGGTGGTAGCCGCGTTGCGCGTGATCACGGCCCGCAATCCGGTGCATGCCGCGCTGTTCCTGGTGCTGGCCTTCTTCAATATGGCGGGACTGTGGCTGCTGCTGCAGGCCGAGTTCCTGGCCCTCGTGCTGATCATGGTCTATGTCGGCGCGGTGATGGTGCTGTTCCTCTTCGTGGTGATGATGCTCGACATCAATATCGAGCGGGTGCGTCAGGGCTTCTGGAAGAACCTGCCGCTCGGCGCGCTGGTCGGCCTGCTGCTGATCGGCGAGATGGCGGCGGTGCTGTCGGGACGCTATTTCGGTCTGGCCAACCTGCCGGCGCATAACCTGCCGGCAAACTACAGCAACACCAAGGAACTGGCGCGGGTGCTGTACACCGAGTATGCCTATCCCTTCGAAATCGCCTCGGTGGTCCTGCTGGTAGCGATCATCGTCGCCGTCATGCTGACCTTGCGCCGGCGCAAGGACACCAAGGCCATGCATCCATCCGACCAGATTGCGGTCAAGGCCAAGGATCGCATGCGTCTGGTCAAGATGGCGCCGGAAGTCGAACTGCCCGCGCCTGCGGCACAACCTGGGGAAAAGGCATGATCTCGCTGTCGCACTACCTGATCCTGGGCGCCATCCTGTTTGCCATCAGCATCGTCGGCATCTTCCTCAACCGCAAGAACCTGATCGTGCTGCTGATGGCCATCGAGCTGATGCTGCTGGCGGTGAATCTCAACTTCGTCGCCTTCTCGCACTACCTCAACGACCTCTCGGGCCAGCTCTTCGTCTTCTTCATCCTTGTGGTGGCGGCCGCCGAGTCGGGCATCGGTCTGGCCATTCTGGTCGTACTGTTCCGCAATCTGTCGTCCATCGATGTCGAGGATCTCGACACTCTGAGGGGCTAGTCGGACCATGGGCATGAAAACTCTCTATCTGCTGGTTCCCCTGGCCCCGCTGGCCGGCGCCATCCTCGCCGGCTTCTTCGGCAAGATTCTCGGCCGCACCGGCTCCCACGTCGTGACCATACTCGGCGTCGCCATATCCTTCGTGCTGTCGGTGCTGATCTATCAGGACGTGCAGGCCGGCAACGTGTTCAACGGCACGGTCTACACCTGGATGGAATCCGGCGGTCTCAAGCTCGAAATCGGCTTCCTGATCGATCCACTGACCGTCCTGATGATGCTGGTGGTCACCTTCGTCTCGCTCATGGTGCATGTGTACACCATCGGCTACATGGCCGAAGACCCCGGCTACCAGCGCTTCTTCAGCTACATCTCATTGTTTACCTTCTCCATGCTGATGCTGGTGATGGCGAACAACTTCGTCCAGCTGTTCTTCGGCTGGGAAGCGGTGGGCCTGGTTTCCTATCTGCTGATCGGCTTCTGGTACACGCGGCCGACGGCGATCTACGCCAACCTCAAGGCCTTCCTGGTCAACCGCGTCGGCGACTTCGGCTTCCTGCTCGGCATCGGCCTGATCGCCGCCTACGCCGGCAGCCTCGACTACGCCACGGTGTTCGCCAAGCGCAACGAACTGGCGCTGGTCACCGCGGCGGTCACCGGCTGGCCGCTGATCACCGCCATCTGCATCTGCCTGTTCATCGGCGCCATGGGCAAGTCGGCGCAGTTTCCGCTGCATGTCTGGCTGCCCGATTCGATGGAAGGCCCGACTCCGATCTCCGCGCTGATCCACGCCGCGACCATGGTCACCGCCGGTATCTTCATGGTCTCGCGCATGTCGCCGCTGTTCGAGCTGTCCGACACGGCTCTGTCCTTCGTCATCGTGATCGGCGCCATCACCACGCTGTTCATGGCCCTGATCGCCATCGTGCAGACCGACATCAAGCGCGTGGTCGCCTACTCGACCCTGTCGCAGCTCGGCTACATGACCATGGCGCTGGGCGCCTCGGCCTACTCGGTGGCGATCTTCCACCTGATGACGCACGCCTTCTTCAAGGCCGTGCTGTTCCTCGGCGCCGGCTCGGTGATCATCGCCATGCATCACGAGCAGGATATGCGCAAGATGGGCGGCCTGCGCAAGTACATGCCGATCACCTATGCCACCATGCTTATCGGCGCCATCGCCAACGCCGGCCTGCCGCCCTTCGCCGGTTTCTTCTCCAAGGATTCGATCATCGAGGCGGTGCATCTGGCCCAGGTGCCGGGTGCCGGCTTCGCCTACTTCTGCGCCCTGGCCGCGGTCTTCGTCGGCGGCCTGTATTCCTTCCGCCTGATTTTCTTCACCTTCCACGGCAAGGAGCGCTTCCGCGAGGCGGCGCACGACGCCCATGGCCACGATGCGCATCACGATGCGCACGATGACCACGGCCATCATGGTCCCGTCGAACCGCACGAAACCCCCAGAGTCGTCACGGTGCCGCTGATCCTGCTTGCGATCCCGGCAATCGCCTCGGGCTGGCTGATCGGCACGGTTCTCTATGGCAACTGGTTCGGCACGTCGATCACCATCGCCGAGGTGCACAAGGGCATGGCGACCATGGCCCACGAGTTCCATGGCGTGTTCGGCATGATGGCGCATGGCGTGACCACGCTGCCGTTCTGGCTGGCGGCGTCCGGTGCGGTCACGGCCTGGTACCTCTATATCGTGCGCCCGGACCTGCCGGCGGTGATCAAGCAGAAGTCCGGCGTGCTGGCGACCATACTCGAAGAGAAATACGGCTTCGACCGGTTCAACGACTGGTTCTTCGCCGGCGGCGCGCGCCTGCTCGGGCGCGGCCTGTGGAAGGGTGGCGACCAGGTCGTCATCGACGGCGTCATGGTCAATGGCTCGGCGGCCGCGGTGGGCTGGATTTCCGGACTGGTGCGCCTGTTCCAGACCGGCCGCATCTACCAGTACGCTTTCGGCATGATCTTCGGCGTCTTCGCGCTGCTGACGTTCTGGTTCGCCAGGGCTTGATGCAATGACACGCACACCGGTCTGATGGAATATTAATCCGATGAAATCGCAACTCCTGAGTCTCGCAATCTGGGTGCCGATCCTTGGCGCTCTGCCGGTGTTCTGGCTCGGCTCCGAGCGCCGCTCGCTGGTGCGCTGGCTGTCGCTGGCCGTCGCCGTCGCCGGCTTCCTGGTCACCATTCCGCTCTATACGGGCTTCGATACCAGCACCGCCGGCATGCAGTTCTTCGAGCAGGCGCCGTGGATTACCCGCTTCAATGTCCAGTACATGCTCGGGGTTGACGGCATTTCGATGCCCTTCATCCTGCTCAACAGCCTGATCACGGTGCTGGTGGTGCTGGCCGGCTGGGAAGTCATCGAAGACAAGCAGGCCCAGTACATGGGCGCCTTCCTCGTCATGTCCGGCCTCATGAACGGCATTTTCTGCGCGCTCGACGGCGTACTGTTCTACGTCTTCTTCGAAGCCTCGCTGATCCCGATGTACATCATCATCGGCGCCTGGGGCGGACCGAACCGCGTCTATGCGGCGATCAAGTTCTTCCTTTACACGCTGCTCGGCTCGCTCCTGATGCTGGTGGCGCTGATCTGGCTGTTCCTCGAGTCCGGCGGCAGCTTCAACATCCTCGACTGGCACCATCTGCGCATCGGCATGGCGCCGCAGATCCTGATTTTCATCGCCTTCCTGGTCTCCTTCGCGGTCAAGGTGCCGATGTGGCCGGTGCATACCTGGTTGCCCGACGCCCACGTCGAGGCACCCACCGGCGGCTCGGTGGTGCTTGCCGCGATCGCCCTGAAGCTAGGTGCCTACGGTTTCGTGCGGTTCTCGCTGCCGATCGTGCCCGACGCCAGTCATCACCTGGCGCCACTGATGATCGCCCTGAGCCTGATCGCCGTCATCTACATCGGTTTCGTGGCGCTGGTGCAGACCGACATGAAGAAGCTGATCGCCTACTCGTCGATCTCGCACATGGGTTTCGTCACCCTCGGCTTCTTCATCTTCAACCAGATCGGCATCGAAGGCGCCCTGGTGCAGATGATCTCCCACGGCTTCGTTTCGGCGGCGATGTTCCTTTGCGTCGGCGTCATGTACGACCGCATGCATTCGCGCATGATCGCGGATTACGGCGGCGTCGTGAATACCATGCCGAAGTTTGCCGCGCTGTTCGTCTTCTTCGCCATGGCCAACTCCGGCCTGCCGGCCACTTCCGGCTTTGTCGGCGAGTTCATGGTGATCCTGGGTGCCATCAAGTTCAATTTCTGGGTCGGCTTTGCTGCCGCCACCACCTTGATCCTCGGCGCCGCCTACACACTGTGGATGGTCAAACGCGTGGTCTTCGGCGAAGTCGCCAACGACCATGTGGCCAAGCTGAAGGACATCGGCGGCCGCGAGTTCCTGGTGCTCGGCCTGCTGGCGGCCTGCGTCCTGGCCATGGGCCTGTACCCCTTCCCCTTCACCGAAGTGATGCACGCTTCGGTGGATAACCTGCTCAAGCATGTTGCGGTGAGTAAACTGTGATGAATATCTGCGTCCGCCAACTGCACGCGCTTTGCGTGCCTGGAAATCCGCTTCGCGGACAGGCAACACGAGAGAAGCGATGCTGAATAATTTCGTGATGCCCGACCTGTACCCGGCGGCGCCGGAGATTTTTCTCCTGCTGATGTCCTTCCTGGTACTGTTTGTCGACCTGGTCTTCGGCGCCACCCACCGCTGGATCGCGGCCATGCTGACCGTGATCACCCTGCTCGGCTGCGCCGCGCTCACTTTGGTGACCTCCGACGGACAGACGACGCTGACCTTCAGCAACATGTTCGTCGACGACCTGCTGTCGGATTTCCTCAAGCTGATGAGCTACCTGGCAGTCATCATGATGCTGGTTTACAGCCGGCAGTACCTGAGCGACCGCGGCCTCGACAAGGGCGAGTTCTACGTCCTGGTGCTCTACGCCACGCTGGGCATGATGGTGATGATCTCGGCCGCCAGCCTGCTGACCATGTATCTCGGTCTGGAACTGATGTCGCTTTCGCTCTACGGTCTGGTCGCCATCGATCGCGAATCGCGGCGCGCCACCGAGGCGGCGATGAAATATTTCGTGCTCGGTGCGCTGGCCTCGGGCCTGCTGCTCTACGGCATGTCGATGATCTACGGCGCCACCGGCAGCCTGGAAATCGGCGGCGTGGCGCAGGCGCTGTATCAGGGGCATTCGGAAAAGCCGGTGCTGATCTTCGGCCTGGTCTTCCTCGTCGCCGGCATCGCCTTCAAGCTGGGCCTGGTGCCCTTCCACATGTGGATTCCCGACGTTTATCACGGCGCACCGACGGCCGTGACCATGTTCATCGGTTCCGCACCGAAGCTCGCCGCCTTCGCCATGGCCTTGCGCCTGCTGGTGTATGGGCTGTTCGGGCTGGCGATGGACTGGCAGAAGATGCTGCTGATCATGGCTGTGCTCTCCATCGGTCTGGGCAATCTGGCAGCCATCGCGCAGACCAACATCAAGCGCATGCTGGCTTACTCCGCGATATCGCACATGGGCTACATGGTCCTGGGCCTGATGGCGGGCGTGATCGGCGGCCAGGTCGACCCCTTCACGGCGGTCAATGCCTACAGCTCGGCGCTGTATTACACCGTGGCCTATGTGCTGATGTCGCTCGGCGCCTTCGGCATGGTGTTGTTGCTGTCGCGTGCCGGCTACGAAGCCGAGAACCTGGAAGACTTCAAGGGCCTCAACCAGCGCAGTCCGTGGTTCGCCGCGATGATGCTGATCATCATGTTCTCGATGGCCGGCATACCGTTCTTCATCGGCTTCTTCGCCAAGTTCGCCGTGCTGCTGGCGGCTATCAAGGCCGGCTACACGACGGTCGCCGTAATCGCCGTGATGTTCTCGCTGATCGGCGCCTTCTACTACCTGCGCGTGGTCAAGCTGATGTATTTCGACGCGCCGGTCGACTCGGCTCCGATCGCCGCCGGCCTCGACCTGCGGGTGTTGCTGTCGCTCAACGGCCTGGCCATCGCCGCCTTCGGTTTGTTCCCCGATGCGGTGATGCTGGTGTGCACCACCACCCTGATGCGTTCGCTTTAAACCGGCGAGTGATTCGCGCTTACGCGGCTTTCGCGTAGCGCGCCTTGGCCGCCTTGGCCTGCGCCGCTTCCTGCGGCGAATAGGCCTTGCCCGACCACAGCATGCGATACGCGATTTCTTCATTTCCGTTTTGGCTGCGGCCGCGCCTTCAGCGCTTAACCTTCGCTACGCTCAGGTTAGCCTGCACCGAAACGGAACTGAAAAGCCGCTACGCGGCTTTCGCGTATCGCTCCTTCGCTGCCCTGGCCTCGGCCGCTTCGGCCGGCGAGTAAGCCTTGCCCGACCACAGCATGCGATACGCGATTTCTTCATTTCCGTTTTCGCACAGTTCCAGCACTTGGCGGAACAGCGGCTGGAAGGTCTCGCTGCGGTGTGAAGCTTCGTGCTGCGCGAAGGATTCCCAGAAGGTGATGATCAGCGCCTCGCGGTCCTGCAGCGGACTCGCCACGGCCTGGCCGAGGGTGCTGCCTTCGTTGGAAACCTGGCCGCTGTTGAGCACCACCATGCCGCCAAGAAAACCCGTTTCGGAATGGTAGGTTTTTACGTTCTCGCAGAGCACGGCAACCCGTTCTTCGAGGTCCTCGATGGTATATCCTTGGCGCAGCAGCACGCGGTTGATGGTCACCACGCCGTCGCCGTTCAATCCCGGAATCAAGCCTGACATTTGAGCCTCCTGTATCAATGAGGGCTAATATAAGATGGCGCCCGAAAACAAAAGTTCAAGTATCAATTATTTCCCTTACCGCACTATGGATGATGCCGACCTGATCGAACACACCGTCGCCAGCGAGCCGGTTTTTGACGGCAAGCTGTTGCATGTGCGACGCGACACCGTGCGCCTGCCGAACGGCCACGAAACCGTTCGCGAGTGGATCGCCCATCCGGGTGCGGTGGTGGTCATCGCCGCGCTGGACAACGGCAAGCTGCTGTTCGAACGCCAGTTCCGTTATCCGCTGCAACGCATCTTCGTCGAACTGCCGGCCGGCAAGATCGATCCGGACGAACATCCGCTCGACACCGCCAAGCGCGAGTTGCGCGAGGAGACCGGCCACCAGGCGAAATTCTGGCGCCACCTGGGCACCATGCATCCGTGTATCGGCTATTCTGACGAGCGCATCGAAATTTTCTGGGCCCACGGCCTGATCTACGTCGGCCATCAACGCGATCACGGCGAGTTTCTCGAAATCATCGAAATGAGCGTCGCCGATGCGATTCTGGCCGTGCGCGACGGCGAGATCACCGACGGCAAGACCATCAGCGCCCTGATGTGGGCGGACAAGATCGACTCCGGTGCCTGGCCCGCTCCCGAATGAACAAGATCAACCCAACTGGTGTCACGCCTTCGCACGCCGAACTGGATCTCGATCCGTCCGGCAGACACACCCTGGAGGCGCTGCATGTCCTCGCCGAGATATCCAGCACGCTGGCGGACGAGGACGATCTCGACGAGCTGCTGGGCCGCTTCCTCGGCACCATGATCCGTCTGGCCAAGGCCGACGCCGGGGTGGTGCGGGTGCTGACCAGCGACGGCAAGCATTTGCGCATGGTCGCCTCGCGCGGTTTGCCGCCGGCGGTGGTCGAAAGGGAGCGCCTGGTCTCGCGCGACTGCGGCCTGTGCGGAATTGCCATCGGCCAGAACCGGCCTTTGTTCGATATCGACCTGAGAGCTTGCGACGCGCGTACCGGCGGCGAGTTCTTCAAAACCGGCTGCCAGGCCATGGTGGTGGTCCCGTTGCAGACTGCCGGGCGTCTGCTTGGCACCTACAACCTGTTCCTGCCCGAAGCTTTCGAACTGCCCGAGGAAGTCGCGCTGCTGTTCCGCTCGATCGGCGAGCACCTCGGCATGGCGCTGGAGAACGCGCGGCTCAAGCGCGAAAACCTGCGCATCGTGCTGACCAGCGAACGGCAGATGATGGCCGCCGAAATCCACGATTCGCTGGCGCAGACCCTGGCCTACATGAAAATGCGCATGGCCATGCTCAACGATGCGATCGCCGACCAGTCGCTCGAGCGCAGCGCGAAATACGCCGGCGACGTCGGCCAGGCGCTGGACGACGCTTACGGCCACCTGCGTGAACTGCTGGTGCAGTTTCGCAGTCGGATGGACCCGATGGGCCTCGAACATGCCTTGCAGGGTTTGGCCTGCGGCTTCCAGGAACGCACCGGAATCGCCCTGCGCTATGACAACAAGCTGACCGACCTGCGTCTGCCGCCGGAACAGGAAAGCCAGGTCTTCCACATCCTGCAGGAAGCGCTGGCCAACGTGGCCCGCCATTCCGGGGCCACCGAAGCCAGCATGACCCTGGAAGCGGCCGGCGACTATTACAATGCCACGGTCGAAGACAACGGCCGGGGCGGGCAGGGCTTTTTCGCCATCGCCAATCGCGTCGGCGGCTTCGAGGAGCATCCCGCCCTGCGCGATCACTTCGGACTTGCCATCATGCGCGAGCGCGCGCAGAAAATCGGCGGCCGCCTCGAAGTCGTCAATCTGCCGCAGGGCGGCTTTCGCGTCAGACTCAGCTTTCCGCCGGGAGGGGGCGTTTAGGCATGAACACGCAGACCGAAGCCATCCGCGTCCTGCTGGTGGACGACCACACGCTGTTCCGCAAGGGCCTGGCGGAACTGCTGGAGCAGCGCGGCACCATCACCGTCGCCGGCATCGCCGGCAGCGGCGACGAGGCCTGCCGCATTCTTGCGCAGGCGCGTCCCGACGTCGTCATCACCGACCTCAACATGCCGCCCAACGGCGGTCTCAGCCTGCTGCGCCAACTGGTGGCGGACGGCTGGTACGGCCCGGTGCTGATCCTGACGGTCAGCGATGCCGAGGAAGATCTCGCCGCGGCGCTGCAGGCCGGCGCCAAGGGTTATTTGCTGAAGGACATGGAGCCCGAAGACGTGGTCGATGCCGTGCAGCGCGCGGTGCGCGGCGAAACCGTGGTGGCGCCGGCGATGACGCTGAAGCTGGTCAATCTGCTGCAGGGCGGCAATGCCGCGGCGACCAAGGCCGACACCCTGAAGCTGTTGACGGCGCGCGAACACGAGATACTCCAGCAGCTCTCGCAAGGCCTGTCGAACAAGGCCATCGCCCGCGTGCTCGACATCAGCCACGACACCGTCAAGCTCCACGTCAAGCACATCCTGGCCAAGCTCAACCTCAGCTCGCGCGTTGAGGCCGCGGTCTTCGCCGTCGAGCAGAAGGCGGCAGGGCAGGCCCGGCGCAATTAATAGAAAGCCCGCGCCGCCGGCCGGCAGCTTCAAACGCATGCGCGTGCAGGAAATGCTCAACTACATTTCTACCGAGCTGCACAGGTCCATCAGCCCGCTGTTCAACCCTGCCGCGCCCGAAGAATGGAAGCCGTGGTGCGCGGACTGATCGGTCGCCGCCTCGACGTGATCGAGAAGAGACCGGCCGACCGCGACTACCTGCTGGGCGAATTTTCGGTGGCCGACGGTTATCTATTCACCATGCTCGGCTGGGGACGCCTGGTCAACCTCGATGTGCGCGAGGGCCGCCCGCTGTTGGCCGCCTACATCAAGCGCGTCGCCGCACGTCCCGGCGTGCAGCAGGCGCTCAAGGAAGAAGGCCTGCTCAAGTAGGCGTCGCCGCCGCGCGCATGGTTTCGCGCATCACCTGCAGCAAGGCGTCCGGCGGTTGTGCGCCGGAGGCCGCCAGGCGCTGGTTGAAAATGAACATGGGCACGCCGCTGATGCCCAGGCGCCGGGCTTCCGCTGCGCCGCCGCGCACCTCGTCGGCATCTTCGGCGCTTTCCAGATAGCGCGCCACGGCCTCCGCATCCATGCCGCAGGCGCCGGCCACCGCCGCCAGCACCGCGCGGTCGCCGACATGCCGGCCTTCGAGGAACTGTGCGGCGAACAGCGCCTCGACCAGACCGCCGATCGCCGTGTTGTCAGCACCAACTTTCTGCGCAAGGTGGATCAGGCGATGCGCGGCGAGCGTATTGGCGCGCAGTTCTATCTTCTCGAAGGCGAAGGCGAAGGCGATGCCGGCCTTGCTTCCCGCCTCGCTGACGCGCTGCCAGAGTTCTTCGAGCTGCTTGGGCCCGCCGAATTTCTTTTCCAGGAAGGGCCGGTAGGGCTCGCCCGCTTCGGGCGTATCCGGATTCAGGAAGAAGGGCCGCCAACGCACCGTCACCGCGCAAGCCGGCTGTTCCGCGCGCCACAGTTCCAGGGCACGGTCGAGATGGCGCTTGCCGATGAAGCACCAGGGGCAGACCACGTCGGAAACGACATCGATGCTCAGGGTATTCATGACCCGGCTACCTCCAGCACGATCTTGCCGATATGGCGGCTGGATTCCATCAGGCGATGCGCCGCGGCGGCCTGCGCCAGCGGGAAGCGGGCGAACAGGTGCGGCAGCAGTTCGCCACGTCCCAGCGCCGGCCAGATCTCGGCCGCCAGCGCATCGCGGATCGCGGTCTTCTCGGCCGGCGTGCGCGGCCGCATGGTCGAGCCGGTGATGGTCAGGCGCTTCAGCATTACCGGCATCAGGTCGGCCTCGCCCTTGCTGCCTTCGAGGAAGGCCACATACACCAGGCGTCCGTCGCGTCGCAGCGAGGCCAGGTTGCGTTGCAGGTAGGGCGCGCCGACCATGTCGAGAATCACGTCTACGCCGGCGCCTGCGGTCAGCGTCTTCACCTCCTCGGCGAAGTCGGAGCTGCGGTAATTGATCGCGTGGGCGGCCCCGGCGGCGCGGCAGAACGCCGCCTTTTCTTCATTGCCGACGGTGACGATGCATTCGACGCCGAGGTGCTTCGCCAGCTGGATCGCAACCAGGCCGATGCCGCTCGATCCGCCATGCACCAGCAACCGCTCGCCGCGCTTGAGGCGGCCCAGGTCGACCAGGTTGGCCCACACCGTGAACCAGGTTTCGGGCAGCGCCGCCGCGGTGGCGAAGTCCATTCCCGCCGGGATCGGCAGCGCATGGCTGGCCGCCGCCACGCAGAATTCGGCGTAGCCGCCGCCCGGGGTCAGCGCCGTCACGCCAGCGCCAACTTTCCATTGCGTGACGCCGGCGCCGAGTGCCGCGACACGCCCGGCAACCTCCAGGCCGAGCAGCGGCGAGGCATCCGGCGGCGGCGGGTAACGGCCCGAGCGCTGCAGCACGTCGGGCCGATTCACGCCGGCGCACACCACCTCGATCAGGATCTGGCCGGGGCCGGGTTGTGGCACCGGGCCCTCGGTCAGCGTCATGCAGTCGGCGGGGCCACCGGTGCCGTGGTCTATGTATTTCATTGTTGGGTGCTCCATCGGGGAAACTGCCGCGAGTCTAGCAGCCCCGGCGGGCTGGCAGCATCGTCGCCTGGCGCGCGCCGGCCTGCGCTCTTCCCATTGCTGCGGGGCGCGCCAGATGTAGGATTTCAATAGGCGGCGCGCGTCAAGGTGGTTGCCGCCTCGGTTATGCGGCCAACAATCGGAATATGGTTTCCCATCAAATGCATCTTTATGATGGTGTCACGTTCTGGATTGAGCGTCACGGCGCCGATGGGCGCACAGATTCGAGTGTCGTCAGAACGTATTCGCCTGTCAAATTCAGTGGTCTTCTGGAGCCCGGATGCCGACGTGTTCCTCCAGGTCGACGGTAGTGAGCTTTCCGGCCTGATCGTGGAACTGGATGAAGGCTTTCGGCTTCTGTCCTTTGCCATCGACGGCGGCCAAAGCCATCCGAAGCGCCACTCCTTGCCGCAAAAGTTCGGCATCGCTGACATCCGGCACTGATGCCTTGAGCCTCTCCCACAGGACATGCCACTGGCCCGATAAGCGGAGGGTTACCGTTGTTGTCTTATTGGGGACCGGCGCCACCAGCCCCCGTGTCTCGCCAAGCCGGATGCCTCCTTCGCTCCGGCTCCCTGGCGAGATAACCAGCGCCGCCTGCGAAACTTTTGTTCGTCGCTTCATGCGGCGAGTCTATTAGCGGTATACAAAAACAACATGCGTACATTTATGCTTGCGTTATTGTTTTCTTATCTGATATGCTCTTTGCTCGCTAGCGTGCCCCGCGCAAGAAAACTCGGTTCAGCGATCCCCGCTGCTTAAGTAAACGGTGCCAGAGAGCACAAAGGATGTGAGGGGAGCGATGCGCGAACGCCACAGAGACACGCTTTTGAGGGAGGGATCATGAAAGCTATCCACGTCCTGTATGCGCTTCTGCTGGCGTTCTTGACTGGCTGCGCGACAACATCGACGAATCCGGTACCGCCCGAAGTGGCGAATCTGATGCTTCCAGCAACAAACAAAGCTGCAGTCTTTAGCTGTTACTACAAGCAACCGACGGTCTTTTCCAGTTCGACACCGGCTTCGAAAGAAGAGTTTTCCGAGTTCATCCAGAAAGAGGTAGGGACGTTTGTCTCTGAGCTCGGTAAAGGGATGGCTGACGCGGGGTTCACGGACGTCTCCATACGACCTCTCTCTGCAGGCAGTTGCAGCATCGTCAAGAACGAGACGAGCGGCATCAACATCGCTGTCATGTTCGTGATGATCCACCAGAAGTTCGGCCTTTCCGAAGACATGATCCTTGCCGATACCTTCATCAAAGTACCGGGTAAAGACCTCATGGTCGCCATCGGGAGAAAAACGATCAACGGCGGCATTTCCAATGTCGAGGCGAAAGCCGCCGCCGCCGAGATTGCTCCTCTCCTGGTACAGAAGGTCAGGGATGCACAAAAGCGGGTTGCCATCCCCGCCGAAACAGCGACTGGTCACTAAGAGACCAAGTCCGTGGTTCATGAACATTTCAGGAGATTGCCGTGAAAAAGCTAATAACTTTTCTCTTCGTCGTTCTCGCTCTTCTGGGCATGGGTGCCCAGGCGGCACCCGCCGCGAAGAAGAAGCCGGTGGCTACCTCGGTGGCCGCCAACGACCTGACTTTCATCCTTGAAGTTATGTGGGCGGGCGGCGGGCAAGAATACAAGGACGCCGTGACAGCGGCATCGCATCGGTACAAGGACCAGATGGACTCGAACTGTAAGACCAAGACGCCGTTCGATGTGAAAGCCATCGCCAGTACCTACCGGGTCTTCACGCCCGCCGGCATGGAATCCGTTCGCGACAACTGGATCAGGAGGCAGGTTGCGACCATGGCGTGCGTCGCCATGTACCGCGACGGTGAGAAGCGGGCCGAGAAACTCAAGATGTAACTCGCAATACTCTGTTATCCGGAAGGAGCGTCATGCGCCAAATACTTCTTGCGATTTTCGCATTCCTATCCTCTGTACTCGCTTTTGGACAAGTTCCTTTCCCACAAAACCCGCAACCATCCGCCGCATTCTCCTTCGAAGACAAGGATTGGGGAGTCGAGGCCAGGACGACTCCAAAGGGAGCGCCGTACCACGCAAACACGCCAACGGCGATTCCTGGCGGTCGCGTGATACGGACCCTCGAACTCAAGGCGCTTCTTGAATCGAATAAGCAGGTCATCGTCGTCGATGTCCTCGACAGTTCTACGAGAACGTCGATCCCCGGCGCACTTTGGCTGTCCGGTGCCGGAGACGGCCAGTTTTTCTACGCGGAGAAACTCCGATTCTCGGCAGCGCTTGAAAAGCTCACCAATGGAGACAAGGCCTGCCCCATCGTGTTCCTTTGCGCTAGCTCCGAATGCTGGCTCTCGTACAACGCTTCGCTCCATGCCATCGAAGCCGGATACCGGGACGTGATCTGGTATCGCGGCGGAACGAATGCGTGGACGGATGCAAAGCTCGAACGGATAAAACCGGAACGCTTCAATTGGTAGCCGGCGAACGAATCACGCGAGCAGAACGCCATTGATTGCATCACTTTTGGGGCGAGCATGTCAAAAGTACCAACGGTAAGCGTTGCCGTCGCGACAGCTTTGTTGCTCGGCGGGTGCGCCGCCGCCGTAGTACCCCTGATCGCTGCCGAAGTCGCTGGCGTCGGATACGCCGGCCTCAAGCTGGTTCAGACAACCACCGGCGGGTCGATGGAAATATCCATAGACGTGAGCAAGGTAACCAGTGATCAAAGAGCCCTGGTCAGGAACCTAAAGAGCCTGGCCGTCTGGCCGGAAACGCGAGGCACCTCTGTCTCGCTCGCGGAGGCGCTATCCGAGGGCGGTCAATTCGCAGTGATATCGCCATCGCGCGTGGCTTCCGCACTGAAAATGCTGAACCTGTCCGATGATCTGAAGCTTATGACGACCACCGAAGCGAGAGATACGTTCTCCAAAGTATGTGGTGTCACAAATGCTGACGCTGTCGTGTTCACCAAGATGACGACCACGAATACAACCATGAACACGTGGTCGCTTGAGCGCGCAAACATCACGATGGAATACCTCACGTCGATCTACGCACGCAGTACCAATAGCACCATCGTGACAATTCCGGTAACGCTCAAGGTGCTGGTCGGCGAGAAGCGGCCCCCGTCTGACGAAGAGATATCAAATCTCGCAAATGCCGAGCTTGCAAAGAAAATCATCGCCCTTGCGGCAGACCAACCCCCGACCGAGAACCAAACCGCTAGCAGCTTGCAGGAAGGCACGAAGCAAGATGGCCTGCGCGAGACAGAGGGTTCCCCGTCTGCTTCATCTGGTGATTTCTTGAGCGAGATGAAGAATTCTCTCAAAGGACTGTTCGGGACTCAATAGGCCGCGCTATCGAGGACGTACACCCTTACTCAAGTCATAGCAGCGTGACAGAAGCAAGACGGGCGTCCTGCTTCCCATGAACTCTTTGAAAGGACACAGCCATGCGTACCCTTGTTGCAGCTATTGCGTTTCTCGTCCTCGCCTCTGCTACGGCGAGCGCACAGACTCAGGTGAATCGCCCGCAGAAGAAGGTCGGCGACACCTGTTCCTACAAGCAAATCGACGACTGGACGGGTGTCGTAACCGACGAATACTCGCTGACGATTGCTTCGGTTTCCGATCGCGGTTACGGCTTTGTGAAGAAAACCAAATCGGGTGCTCTCGGAAATTTCGAGACGACCCTGGATCTCAACGCACTTTCTTGGGGCGACACCACCTACACGCCCGATTCGGAATATCTCGCTTTCCCGCTCTACGTCGGCAAGACGTGGGAAGTGAAGGCGAGCTACACGAAAACGAACGGCATGCGCGGCTCGTATGAGCTTGTCGGCACCGTAGTCGGCGAGGAGAAAATCGGCGAGCTCGTTACGGTCAAGATTACCTACGAAGGCCACTACCGGTCGACGATGTCGAATGGAAATTCGGGGTCGGGCAGGATGAAATCGGTCCGCTGGTACGCCCCGTCCATCGGGTGCACGGCCAAAGAGGTCTACGAAGACACGAACTGGGCGGGGAGCCCCTACAACCGGAATACCAGGACGCTCGTCAACAACTGAGCGCCGGTTCGCAAGAACAGGATCGGGTACAGAAATGTACCCGCATTTTTTATACGGTATTGCCGTTATCGCGACGAGTCAAATCTTCAACGACGACGCGTACCGCCTGGAATCGCAGGGTTCACAATTCATATCGCAATTTCAACTGACTAATGTGTCATTGGTCAGGCGCCGACCTGGTCACCGTCCGCGTGACTGGCGGATACGTTGGAGACTACTTCGTCAAAGTGCTATGCGCCGCTCCGCCGTAGTGACGGGTCCAGCATAGCGCGATCGTCAGCTACCAGTAGCGCGACTATGTAGGGCCGCACATTTGTTTTGCGACCATGCTCATCGTCGCACCGCCAGCACCGACTCGTGGCTGGCATTCTCTGTCCAAGCCTCTTCAATCCATATCTGCGCGACTGCGTCGCTTCGAACCGTAAACTGAGCCAGGACGGGAGGTAGCGCCAAGAGTCGGTGCTGGCGCCACGGCGTTGCGCCACAGGTGGCCGGGCGACGAGTCAGGCGGGCGTCTCAGCCGGCGGTTGTCGCCAGCACAAGTCTCATGGCTTCCAGAGTTTTACGGCTCTGGAACGGCGGATGTTGCTGTCGCGTGTGGCCAGCGGCAGGCCATGGGCGCGAGCGGTGGCAACTATGATCCGATCGGCCGGATCGCCGTGAAAGCTGGCGGGCAGGGCATCGAGCGCGAGGATGACACCGAGGTTGAGCGGTAGCACGGTCACCGTCTCGGTAGCGGCGGCGGTCGGTAGCCAATGGGTCAGCGGAGCATCAAGCGCGAGCCGCCCCTTGCTGGCGAGCATTTGAGCCTCCCAAAGGCTGATGGCGGAGATTCCGGGTGGCGTGCCCGAGGCGGCGAGGGCGTCGAGCGCAATGCGTTCAGACTCGGAAAGCTCGGGCTGGCCAAGCAGCCACCACAGCCAGACGTGCGTATCCAGCAGCAGGGTAGGCATTGCGTGCACGCCGGTCAGCGCAACGCGTCGAAGTCGGTGGCATCGAGCACCGAGGCTTCGGGCTTGCCGGTGAGGCGGCCGCGGTCGCGCAGGCGCAACCACGGCGGGATGCCCTGTGCCTTGTGCGGCGTCGGTACCAGGCGCGCCACCACTTTGCCGTGGCGTGTCAGATCGACGGCGTTGCCGTCTTGCTCGACCTGACGAATAACATCGAGGCAATGCGCCTTGAACTCGGTGACGCTGACAGCGTGTATGGTCATTTAATTTCTCCAACAGGTCATTTTGAACAATAGCACAAACTGCGGCAGCGTTGGCGACCCGGTGCCGAGACGCCTCGTGTGGGCTGATGCTCTGCCATCCATTGGTCCAGCCATTGACCCGCCTTGGATTGTGCCGGCCTGGCGGTGCGGAGGAGGGCGTTCAAGCGCGCAAGGCGCTGGACTCGGCCAGCGGCAACTCGATCCAGAAGGTGCTGCCGATTCCCACGGTCGACTCGTAGCCGATGCGGCCGCGCATCCTGTCGATCAGCTGTTTCGAGATGGCGAGGCTGAGCCCGGCGCTCTGGAAGTTTCCGGCTTCCGCCCCAAGGCGGGAAAACGGCTCGAATAATTCGTTCTTCCAGTCGCTGGCGATGCCGATGCCTGTGTCGGTCACGCTGATGCGCAGATAGGCGGTTCCCGCACGCTGGCAGGAGATCGTGACGCTGCCGCCCTCGCGATTGAACTTCACCGCATTCGATAGCAGGTTCAGCAGCGACTGCTTGACCATCGCACGGTCGGCCCAGACGATCCAGTCGGACGCGGTGCTGCAGTCGTCGACCAGGCTGACGCTTTTCTTTTCGGCGGCCAGCGCGACCAGGGACAGGCAGGGCGGGATCAACTGGTCGGTATGGATGGGTTCCATGTTCAGCTTCAGCTCGCCCGCCTCGATGCGGCTCATGTCCAGCACCTGCGTCACCAGCCCGAGCAGGTGCCGGCCGGCGTTGGTGATGTGGCCGATGTTGGCCAGTTGTTCCTTGGTCAAGCTATTCGCCGGTTCTGCGCGCAGCCGCTCGGCGAGTTCCAGGATGGTGATCAGCGGGGTACGGAATTCATTGCTGATCGAAGTCAGGAATACGGTTTTCGCCCGGCTCGACTGTTCCGCAGCACGCTGCGCGGTGCGCAGCATGGTCTTGACCTGGGCGCGGTCGCGCGCCACGACGAAGCCGGCCAGCACCACAATGCCGACCGAACCGAGCATCGAGGTCAGCATCAGCCCCGGCATTTCCGTATTCGGGATCATGCTGATGGGGAGCCAGCTCTGCATCGTCGCCGTATAGAGAAACAGCAGCGCAGCGCCCAGAATGGCGCCCATCACCAGCAGGATGGCGGGATTGCCGAACGTGCTCAGCAGCGCGATGTTGGCCAGGAATCCGGGCAGGGCGATCGAGGTGATGCCGCCGGTGAGGAAGGCCCAGACCGCGATGACCAGGATGCCGCCGATATTGGTCACCACCAGGCCCAGGCTGATGTCGCCGGTGACGCGGATCAGCAGCGCGCCGAGCACCGGCGTCAGGATGCCGGCGGCGAACATGACGTGCTCGGCAAAAGGCATCGTGCCGCGCACGAAGGCGACGCCGAGGTACATCAGCGACACCACCAGCGAAATGGTCAGCAGGGATTTCGCGATGCCCCGGTGCCTTGTGTTGCGGCGCGGATCGGGCAGGGCGTTGGGCGGAACAAACCAGGTGATCACATCCATTGGGTGCCCCCGTTTTTCCGGTCGATGCCGGACAGGTTGGGATAGCTCGGGAAAAACATTCTACCGCCGGCGGCGTCGCGGCAGCCGTTCGGATAATGCCATTCGACTTGTAGGGGATTGGCTGCGCGGATTTCGAAAGTTGGCGCATGCCGGCCCGCGCAGCGACGCCCCCGGCAGACAGAGTCCGACACGGCGTAACATGCGCTTCCATGCCCGCCGACAACCCGCCCTCGGTTCCGCCCGTCGATCTGCTGGTCATCGGCGGCGGCATCAACGGCGCCGGCATCGCGCGCGACGCCGCGGGCCGCGGCTTCTCGGTGACCCTGGTGGAACGCGGCGACCTGGCCGGCGCCACTTCGTCGTGTTCCTCGAAGCTGGTCCATGGCGGCCTGCGCTATCTCGAACAGTACGAGTTCCGCCTGGTGGCCGAAGCCCTGGCGGAACGCGAAACGCTGCTGCGCATGGCGCCGCACCTGGTCTGGCCGACGCGCTTCGTCATGCCCCACGTGCCGTGGCTGCGCCCGCGCTGGATGATCCGCGCCGGCCTGTTCCTCTATGACCATCTGGGCGGCCATCATGCGGATTCGCTGCTGGCGCGCTCGGTCTCGGTGCGGCTCGATCGCGGCCCCTTGCACGCCGGCTTGCAGGACCGCTATCGCCACGGTTTCATGTATTCCGACTGCCGCACCGACGACGCGCGGCTGGTGATCTCCAACGCGCGCGATGCGGCGCGACTCGGCGCGCGCATCCTGCCGCACACCGAACTCGTCGCTGCGCGGCGCAGCGGCGGCCTGTGGCAAGTGCAACTGGCCGGCGGCGAAACCCTGCAGGCGCGTGCGATCGCCAATGTCGCCGGACCCTGGGTCAAGCAAGTCCTCAATCAGCGGCTCGGCGTGCCGTCTGCCGATTCGCTGCGGCTGGTGCGCGGCAGTCATCTGGTGCTGCCGCGGCTGTACCCGGGCGAGCATGCCTTCATCCTGCAGAACGACGACCGCCGCGTGGTGTTCATGATTCCCTACGAGGGACGCTTCACCTTGCTCGGCACCACCGACGTGCCGGAGACCGGTGACCCGCTGCGGCCGCAGGCCACGGCGGAGGAGGCCGCCTACCTGTGCGCCGCCGCCGGCCGCTACCTGCAGCAGGCGCCGCGGCCGCAGGATGCGGTCTGGCGTTTTGCCGGCGTGCGCCCGCTGTATGACGACGGCTCGGGCGATCCCGCGGCCATCACCCGCGATTACACCCTGCGCCTCGATAGCCATCAGCAGGCGCCGGTGCTGTCGGTGTTCGGCGGCAAGCTCACCACCTATCGCAGTCTTGCCGAGCAGGTGGTCGATCGCCTGGCTGCCGCCCTCGGGCAGCGCCGGCCGGCATGGACCGAGCGCTCGACCCTGCCGGGCGGCGACCTGCCGGCAGGCGGTCTGGAGCAATTCGTCGCGCAGCAGATCGCGCCGCGCTTTCCGTGGCTGCCGGCCCCGCTGTGCACGGCCCTGGCCCGGCGCCACGGCAGCGAGCTGGGCGGCCTGCTGGGCGATGCCCGCAGCCTGGCCGATCTGGGCGAGGATTTCGGCGGCGGGCTGTGCGAACGCGAACTGGAATGGCTGATCGCCCGCGAGTGGGCGCGCTCGGCCGACGATGTGCTGTGGCGCCGCAGCAAATGCGGCCTGCACATGACGCCGGAGCAGCGCCAGCGGGTCGCGCGCCGCATGGGCGGCTAGGGTCTGCTTCGCAAGTGCTGTGGCCATCGTAAGGCCGGCTTCAGCCGGCCGGGATGGTTGGTGCTGCAGGGCCGACGCCTGTCGGCCAAGCATGGGATGGCGTAGTAGGGCCGACTTCAGTCGGCCGGAGGTGGATGGCGGATTGAAGTCCGCCCCTGCCGTTGCCTGGATCGGGCGTTCCGCGCAAAATCTATTCATCAGAAGCTCCGCTTGACTATGACGCTCAGCATAAGCCGCAACGCGGCCACGCCATGTGCGCTATGGCACATGGCGTGGCAAGATTTGCCGTACTCGCGGCGGCTACGGCTTCGACCGGCGGCGGACAGTGAGCAAATCGGGAGATCGCGATGGCATTCGACGAGGGTCTGGCGGAGCGCATTCGGGACGTGCTGCGGTCGCGCAGCGACGTGACCGAGAGGAAGATGTTCGGCGGCCTGGCCTTCATGCTGGGCGGCCACATGGCGGTCGGCATACTCGGCGACACGCTGATGGCCCGCGTCGGGCCAGCCGGCTACGCTGCCGCGCTGCGCCGACCGCATGTGCGCCAGATGGATTTCACCGGGCGGCCGATGAAGGGCTATGTGTACGTCGATCCGCCGGGATTCGAGTCCGATGCCGGACTCCGGGACTGGCTCGGGGAATGTTGCCGATTCGTCGATTCCTTGCCGCCCAAATGAAGTATCTCCTACTATTCGGATGGCGCCCGTCGCGCCCGCCTTGTCCCCTGTTATCGAAAGGAAACCGCCATGAACCCGACAGCCTTGTTGCCGCGCCACCCGGTCCCGGCGCTGAATGTCCCGCTGACCGCGGGCGGCCGTTTTGTCCTCGGTGCGGCACCCGGCGAGCGCTTCGATCTGGTGGTGTTCTATCGCGGCCTGCATTGCCCGATCTGCACCAAATACCTGATGGAACTCGAACGCCTGGCGCCGGAGTTCGCGGCGCGCGGCGTGCAGATCGTCGCCGTCAGCAGCGACGACGAGGCGCGCGGCAGGGAAATGGCGGAAAAGGTCAACGCAGCGGTAGTCAGGTTCGGCTATGGCCTGAGCCTCAAGAGCGCGCGCCAATGGGGGCTGTACATCAGCGCCTCGCGCGGCAAGACCTCGATCGGCATCGAGGAACCGGCCCTGTTCAGCGAACCCGGCGTGTTCATCGTGCGGCCCGACGGCACGCTGTATTACGGCGCGGTGCAGACCATGCCCTTCGCCCGCCCGCAGTTCCAGGACCTGCTGGGGGCGATCGATTTCGCCATCGCCAAGGATTATCCGGCGCGCGGCGAATATGTTGGCGCGGTCTGAGGCGCCCGTCCGTGTGCCTGCAAGGAGTGGCCCATGATCGAAGGTAGTTGCCTGTGCGGCGGCGTCCGCTACCAGTATGACGGTGAGATCGGTGAGATTTCGATCTGCCATTGTGCGCAATGCCGCAAGGCGCAGGGGTCGGTTTTTGCCGCGGTGACCCCGGTGGCGTTGGACAAATTCAGACTCATCACAGGCGCCGAACTGCTCAGGGAATACCGTTCCTCGCCGGACAAGGCCAGGGTATTTTGTTCGCGCTGCGGCAGTCCGATTTACTCGGCCAAGGACGATCTGCCGGGGGTCAGGCGCTTGCGCCTGGGCACTGTCGATACGCCCTTCGCCTGCGACAATGTTTTCCACATATTCGTCGACTCGAAGGCATCCTGGTGGGATGTCGGCGATACGCATCCGCGCTATGCCGAGCGCAAGCCCTAGCGACCGGGGAGCCGCATGCCGCCGAACTCCCTGACCGAACTGGAGAAGACCCGCGTCTCCTGCAAGGTCATGGTCAGGCGCCGCGCCGCGACTTCCGGCGGCATGTCGCTGATTCCGATTCCGGGCGTGGACATCGCCGGCGACATCGGCCTGCTGCTCGAACTGATTCCGGCGATCAACCGGAAGTTCGGTCTCACGCCGGAGCAGATCGACGAGCTCGATCCGCGGCACAAGGTGCTGATCTACGCCATGCTGAAAAAGGTCGGCAGCGACCTGGCAGGGCGGGCGATCACCAAGCAACTCGCGGTCGCGGCCATGAAGAAAGTCGGCGTGCGCCTCGCCACCAAGCAGGTGCTCAAGTACCTCCCCGTCGCCGGGCAGGCCGCCGCCGCGGCCCTCAGCGTGACGGCGATGATGTACCTGGGCAACTCGCATGTCGATGCCTGTTATGAAATTGCCAAGGGAGCGATCAAGAATGAACCAGGGGACTGAGCTTGCGCCTTTCCACATCTACCGCCACCCGCAAGAAACCGCACGGGATACGACCGGGGAGGCCGCGGCATGAAGTCATACGTCATCATTGGCGTGCTGCCGGTGCTGTTCGCCGTCGCTGCCGTCGCCGCCGACTTGCCGGTGGGCAATTGCGCCGCGCCGCAGGCCGCGACGGATCTCTCCCGTTGCGATTTTTCGCGCAAGAAACTGGCGGGCAGGGATTTGCACGGCGCGCGGCTGGCCGGCGCCAAGCTGGAAAGCACGGATTTCACCAAAGCCAACCTGTCCGCCGCCGATCTGAGCGGCAGCAACGCCAAATGGGCCAAGTTCACCGGCGCCAATCTTGCCGGCGCGGACCTGCGCAATGCCGATCTGTTTCATGCGACCTTCGACGACGGCGATCTGAGCGGAGCGAATCTCGCCGGCGCCAACCTGTTCGGCGCCAACCTGATCAACACTCGGGCGCCGCGGGCCGATTTTTCCGGCGCCTACCTGAAGGACGTGCTGATGGAGGGGATCGATCTCTCGGGTGGCTCGATCCGCAACTGCTACGCGTTTCGCGGCGTCTTTTCCGGTGCCCGCCTGATCGGCACCGATCTGTCCGGAGCCGACCTGACCGGCGCGGCGATGGAGCAGGCGGACTTCACGGGCGCCCGGCTCAGGCAGACGCGGCTCAAGGGCGCCACCCTGCGCCAGGCCGTGTTCTTCAAGGCCGACATGCAGGATACCGACCTGGCCAATGCCGATGTCTGGAACGCCAGCTTCGACCAGGCGCTGAACCGCAGCGATTCGGTGCAGGAAGCCTTGGTCGAACCTTTCGTTGTCAGGGAACGCCGGTAGTCCCCGGCCTTCCAGCGCGGAGCACCCGGCATGAACATGAGCGGAGAAAACCTGGCTTTCGAACTGCGCACCGCCGACGGGGTGAACCTGGCGGGTCAGGCCTGGCTGCCGCCTGGCTGCTGCGCAATGATCGCGGTGGTGCATGGCATCGCCGAGCATTCGGGTCGCTACGCCTTTCTCGCCGAAAGGGCCAATCGGCAGGGCATCGGCGTGATCTCGGTGGATTTGCGCGGCCATGGCCGCTCGCCGGGCGAGCGTTCCTATGTCGAGCGCTTCGACGACTATCTGCTGGACGTCGATGCACTGCGGGTGAAGGCGCACGAGCTGGCCCCCGGATGCCCGCTATTCCTCATGGGGCACAGCATGGGCGGCGCGATTGCCCTGCGCTGGCTGGCGCAGCGCAGGCAGCCGCTGGCGGGACTGGTGCTGTCGTCCGCGGCGCTGAAGATCGGCGGCGACGTGCCGCGTCTGCTGGTGGCGCTGGCGCCGCTGCTGTCGCGCAGCTTGCCGCATCTGCGTGGCACCCGCCTCGATCCGGCGCTGATCAGCCGCGATCCGGCGGCGGTGGCGGCCTATGTCGGTGACCCGCTGGTGAGCCTGCAGGCGCCGCCGGCGCGCACCGGGGCCGAACTGCTGCGGATCATGGCGGCCAATCGCGTATCGGCGCCGGGACTCGATGTGCCGGTGTACCTGTTTCACGGCGATGCCGACCGGCTGACCGACCCGGCCGGCAGCAGGGAAATATTCGATCTGTGGGGTGGACCGGACCGCAGCCTGCGCCTGTGGCCCGGCAGCCGCCACGAGACGCTCAACGACCTGGATCGCGAACTCGTGGCGGCCGAACTGCTGGACTGGATGCTGGCGCATATCCCGAAGAGCGATTAGGCCGTTGGCGTAGCGATTTGCGGTCTGCGTAGGCATTTGCCATTCGCCGGGCGCTTGCCGATGAACTATGGTTGTAATAAAGGGCTATGCGGCCTCACCGTGGAGCCAGTCCTGCAACCATTGAAGGAGATCGCATCATGCAAAAAACTGTCTGGGTGGCGGCCGCCGCCGCCGTACTCATCGGTGGTGGGGTGGCGGCCTACTATTTCCTGCAGGATGAGGCTCCGCCGCCACCGCCACCGCCAAAGATAGCCCGTGATCCTGTGCGTGCTGCGCCTGCGCCGGTTGTGGCGCCGAGCGTACGTCATCCGCTGGGCGGCGTAACGGCTACGGGTTTGCCGGAACTGGAGCAAAGCGATGCGCCGCTGCTGAAGGCGCTTGACGAATTGCTGGGCCGGACATGGCGGGCCTATTTTCTCCCCGAGGGCGTGATTCGGCGCGTCGTCGCCACGGTGGACAATCTTCCGCGCGAGCGGCTGCCGGCCGACGTGATGCCGCTCAAACGGGTGCCCAAGGCCTTCATAACCGCCGGCAAGGGCGCGACGCCGGTGATCGGCTCGCGCAATTCGGCACGCTATGCCGCCTACGTGTCGGTGGTTGCCGCAATCGATGCGGCGAAACTGGTCGCGGTGTATGTGCGCTTCTATCCGCTGTTCCAGCGGGCCTACGAGGAGTTGGGGAACCCGAAGGGCTATTTCAACGATCGCCTGGTCGCAGCGATCGACGATCTGCTGGCCGCGCCGGACCTTGCCGGCCCGATCAGGCTGGTGCGGCCGATGGTGAATTACGAGTTCGCCGATCCTGCCCTGGAAGCGCGTTCGGCCGGCCAGAAGATCATGATCCGCATGGGGAAGGACAACGCCGCCAGGGTCAAGGCCAAGCTGGGCGAGATCCGCAAGCTGGTGGCGACCGGAGGATGAACTCGCCAAATGGGGAAATAAAACAAACCACTTCAACAGTTGGGTTTTTGGTCTTATAGTTGACCTATCACGAACGCGCGGGGCGAAACCCTGCTTTGCGTGTTTTCCCGAGCCGACGCCAAAGCGTCGGCTCTCCCTGTAGATCGGGAGCAACTCCCGGCTGCACTGTGATGGGGTCGGTGGATTCTGCCCTCAAGGCTAGGATCGGCCGACCCGGTTTTCTTCGCTGTCTTTCCACGGCAAGCGCATTCCACGACAAGTGGCGCGTTGCGCGTGCGGGGCGCGACATGAAATCCATGATCTTGGCGCGGCTTTGTTTCTCGCTTGAAGAAACGCCGCACCGCACAGGCGAGGGAGCAGGGAGTAGTGGAGTCGTTGTCCAATCTGGCAGTTGCAGGGGCTTTCATGGCAGGGCTGGGCGTGATCCTGGCGCTGCTGCTGGCGTTTGCCAACAAGAAGCTTTACGTCTACGAAGACCCGCGCATCGGCGAGGTCGAGGACCTGCTGCCGAAGTCGAATTGCGGGGCCTGCGGCCAGGCCGGCTGTCGCGACTTCGCCGAGAAGGTGGTCGGCGGCGACATCATTCCCGCGCAGTGCACGGTCAGCACGCCGCAACAGCGCCAGGGCATTGCCGACCTGCTCGGCGTCGCCGCCGGCACCATGGAGAAAAAAGTGGCGCGCCTGGCCTGCGGCGGAGGCCGTCACGTGGCCTTCCTGCGCGCCCGCTACGAAGGCCTCAAGACCTGCCGCGCGGCGGCCGTGGTCTCCGGCGGCGGCAAGGAGTGCGCCTGGGGCTGCCTCGGCCTGGCCGACTGCGCCACGGCCTGCACCTTCGACGCCATCGCCATGGATGCCCATGGCCTGCCGGTGGTCGATAGCGAGAAATGTTCGGCCTGCAACGACTGCGTCGAGGTCTGTCCCAAGGGCCTGTTCAGCCTGGAGCCGGTCAGCCACCGCCTCTGGGTGGCGTGCAAGAACCAGGCCGACGGCGACACCGCCGAGGCCTCCTGCGAGGTGGCCTGCACCGCCTGCGGCAAGTGCGTCGCCGATGCACCCTTGAAGCTGATGCAACTGGTCGGCCAACTGGCCGTGGTCAATTACGACTGGAACGACCGTGCCACGCGCGCACCCATCGAACGCTGCCCGACCGGCGCCATCGTCTGGTTCGAAACGCCCGACCATGCGGCCAAGGGCGCCGCCGCCAAGAAAATCCTGCGCAACGATCCGTTGCCCCTGCATTATTGAATTCGCATTGTTAGGAAGCTGCCATGCCCATCACGCTGATCAAGAAAATCTTCTCCTCCACTTTGCTTGAATCCGGCAGCGCCGGCGTCGATGCCAAGTCGGTCAAGTACCCCGGCCTGCGCGACGCGGTCGACGGCAATACCGCCGTGATCCATGTCGAGCGCGAGGCGTCCGACGCGGCCGGCGCCTACCCGATCACACCTTCGACGCAGATGGGCGAATACTGGGCCGAGGAGGTCGCCGCCGGGCACCTGAACATTTCCGACCGGCCGCTGATTTTCATCGAGCCCGAATCCGAGCACGCCGCCGCCGGCGTCACCGCCGGCATGGCCATGACCGGCCTGCGCGCCGTCAATTTCTCGTCGGGGCAGGGCGTCGCCTTCATGCACGAGTCGCTCTACGCCGCCGTCGGCAAGCGCCTGCCCTATGTGCTCAACATGGGCTGTCGCGCCATCACCAAGGTCTCGCTCAACGTCCATGCCGGCCACGACGACTATCACTGCATCGACGACACCGGCTTCATCCAGGTCATGGCCAAGAACGCCACCGAGGCCGCCGACCTGAACCTGATCGCGCGCAAGGTCGCCGAGCTGTCGCTGACCCCCGCGATCATCGGCCAGGACGGCTTCCTCACCACCCACCTGATCGAATCGGCGCTGCTGCCCGAGCGCGAGCTGGTGGCCGAGTATCTGGGCAAGCCCGACGACCTGATCGATACGCCGACGCCGGCGCAGCAGATGCTGTTCGGGCCCAAGCGCCGCCGCGTGCCGGCGATCTGGGACGTCGACAACCCGGTGGTATCGGGCACGGTGCAGAACCAGGACGCCTACATGCAGGCCACGGCCGGCCAGCGCCCGTATTTCTTCGACCACATCGAAGCACTCGCCGATGCCAGCATGGACCAGTACGCCGGGCTGACTGGGCGCCGCTACCAGCGCGTCGCCGGGTTCAAGACCGAGGATGCCGATTACATCATCCTCGGCATGGGCAGCATGATCGTGCAGGCCGAAGCGGTCGCCGACTATCTGCGCGAGACGCGCAAGCTCAAGGTCGGCGTGGTCAATCTGACCATGTTCCGCCCCTTCCCCGGCGACCTGCTGGGCCATGTGCTGCGCGGCAAGAAGGGCGTGGCGGTGCTGGAGCGCACCGACCAGCCGCTGGCCGAAGACCTGCCGGTGATCCGCGAGTTGCGTGCGGTGCTGATGAAGTGCGTCGAGAACGGCATGGCGGCCACCCAAGGCCAGGGCGGCGAACTGCCCTTCCCCGGTTATGCCAGCTACGGCGCGGGCGACCTGCCGCGCCTGTATTCGGGCTGCTACGGTCTCGGTTCGCGCGACCTGCAGCCCGAGGCGATGATCGGCACGGTGGAGAACATGTTGCCGGATGGGCCGCAGCGCAAGTTCTTCTATCTCTCGGTCGACTTCGCCCGCGACCCGATCAATCCCAAGGACGAGGTGCATCAGCAGGATCTCGCCGACAAATATCCGCGCCTCCGCGAAATGGGCGTGCGCGGCTCGGAGAATCCCAACCTGCTGCCGAAGGGCGCGATCACCGTGCGCATGCATTCGGTCGGCGGCTGGGGCGCGATCACCACCGGCAAGAACCTGGCGATGACCCTGTTCGAACTGCTCGGCTGGGACATCAAGGCCAATCCCAAGTACGGTTCGGAGAAGAAGGGCCAGCCGACCACCTATTACCTGTCCGCAGCGCCGGAACCGATCCGCATCAACTGCGAATACACCTATGTCGATGTCGTGCTCTCGCCCGACCCGGCGGTGTTCGGCCACAGCAATCCGCTGTCGGGCCTGAAGAAGGGCGGCTTCTTCATCATCCAGTCCAATCTCGGTAGCGAAACCTGGGCCAGCTTTCCGCTCTGGGCGCAGAAGTTCATCGTCGACAATGACATCCGCGTCTTCCATCTCGATGCCTTCCAGATCGCCCGCGACGAGGCCGGCGCGGCCGAATTGCAGTTGCGCATGCAGGGTATCGCCTTCCAGGGCGCCTTCTTCGCCGCCAGTCCGACCATGGCGAATGCCGGGCTGACCGAGGACGCGCTGTTCACCGCGATCGAGGCGCAGTTGCAGTCCAAGTTCGGCGGCAAGGGCGCGCGCGTCGTGGCCGACAACCTGCGCGTGGTGCGCCGCGGCTACACCGAGCTGACCGAGATCACCGAGAAGGAAGTCGGCGTCACGCGCAAGACTTTCGTCAAGAAGGATGCCGGCCTGCCGGTGATGCTGCAGCAGATGCCGGCCAGCGACGGCAAGATCGCCGACATCCATCGCTTCTGGGAACAGACCGGGAATTTCTACCTGACCGGCCGCGGCAACGACAACCTGGTCGATCCCTTCATCGGCATGTCGCTGGTGCCGGCCGCCACCGGCGTTTATCGCGACATGACGGGCATCCGCTTCGAGCATCCGAAATGGATCGCGGAGAACTGCACGGCCTGCGGCAACTGCTATACGGAATGTCCGGACTCGGCGATTCCGGGCCTGGTCAGCTCCGTGTCCGACGTGCTGGCGACGGCCTTGAACCGCATCGAAACTTCCGGCACGCCGACGCGCTTCCTGCGCCGCGCCGTGCGCAGCGTCGAGAAGAAGCTGCGGGCCCTGGTCGACCATCAGGGCGGCGCGGTGCGTCCGCTGTTCGACATCGCCATCGACGAGGTCATCGCCGAGGCGCCCGACGCGGATCGCGCCGGTCTTGCGGCCGAGTTCACCCAGTTGCAGATCCAGCTCGGCGGCTTCCAGTTCGGCACCACCAAGCCCTACTGGGGACAGATGGAAAAGAAGGCCAAGGGCAGCGGCGGCCTTTTCTCGATCACCGTCAACCCATACACCTGCAAGGGCTGCGCGCTGTGCGTGACGGTCTGCGAGGACAACGCGCTGGAAATGGTGACGCAGACCGAGGAATCGGTGGATCGCCTGCGCCGCGACTGGAACACCTGGCTGGAGCTGCCGACCACGCCCAAGGAATACAGCCGCATAGACAGCCTCGACGAAAAGATCGGCGCGCTGGAAACCCTGTTGCTCGACAAGCAGAACTACAACTCGATGGCCTGCGGCGACGGTGCCTGCCTCGGCTGCGGCGAGAAGACCGCTATCCACTTGTTCACCTCGACCGTGACGGCGCTGATGCAGCCGCGGGTGGCGGCCTTCATCGAAAAACTCGACGGCCTGATCGCACGTCTGGAACAGCACATGCGGGTCAAGCTCGCCTCGGCGGTCGATCTGTCCGACACGGGCGCCGTGGTGCGTGCCGTCGACTCGACCGGCCGCCACGACCTGACCCTGTCCAGCCTGGCGACCAAGCTCAACGCCGACAAGCCCTCGCAGTTGCTCGACCCGGCCTGGGTGAAGAACACCGCGCAGTTGCTGGAAAAGCTCAAGGACCTCAAGTGGCGTTACGTCGAGGGGCCGAGCAAGCGCGGCCGCGCCGAGATGGGCATTGTCAATTCGACGGGCTGCACCTCGGTCTGGGGTTCAACCTATCCCTTCCATCCCTATCCCTTCCCCTGGACTTCGCACCTGTTCCAGGATTCGCCCTCGGTGGCGATGGGTCTGTTCGAAGGCCACATGGCGAAGATGGCCGACGGCTTCAAGGCCGTGCGCATGGCCGAGCAGGAGCTGGCCGGCGACTACCTGCCGGATCGCGACGAGGATTTCTACCGCCGCTTCAACTGGAACAAGTTCTCGGCAGACGAGTGGTTGCTCTGTCCGCCGGTGGTGGCGATCGGCGGCGACGGCGCGATGTACGACATCGGTTTCCAGAACCTGTCGCGCGCGCTGATGTCGGGCATGCCGATCAAGGTCCTGGTGGTCGATACCCAGGTGTATTCCAACACCGGCGGCCAGGCCTGCACCTCGGGCTTCATCGGCCAGGTTTCCGATATGGCGCCGTTCGGCAGCGCCTCGCGCGGCAAGCAGGAAACGCGCAAGGAAATCTCGCTGATCGGCATGGCGCACCGCACCTCCTACGTCATGTCGGGCACCATCGCCCACGTCAATCACCTGCTCGAATCCTATGTCGATGGCTTGAACAGCCGGCGTCCGGCGCTGTTCAACATCTATGCCGTGTGCCCGCCGGAACATGGCGTCGGCGACGACAAGAGCGTGGACCAGAGCAAGCTGGCGGTGGAAGGCCGCGCCTACCCGCTGTTCCGCTTCGATCCCGATGCCGGCACCACCTTCAAGGAATGCGTCAGTCTGGAAGGCAACCCGTCGCTCGATTCCGACTGGCCGACCTACAGCCTCAAATACGTTGACGAGGCCGGCGCCGAGCAGACCATGACACTGCCGATGACCTTCGCCGATTTCGCCGCGACCGAGGCGCGCTTCCTCAAGCAGTTCAAGAAGGCGCCGCCGGAGACCTGGAACGAAAACATGCTGCCGGTGGCCGAGTTCATCCAGCTCGACCGCGATGAACGCGACGGCAAGTTCCCCTTCATCTGGGCGGTGGACAAGAAGAACCGCCTGATGCGCCTGCTGCTCACCGAGGATCTGGTGCGCTCCACCGAGGAAAGGCTGCACTTCTGGCGCCAGTTGCGCGGCATCGCCGGTCTCGACGCCGAAGCCTCGGATGCCAGCGAGGTGACCGAGCGCGTGCGCGCCGAACTGCTGGCGAAGATCAGCGCCAGCCTCGGCCTGGGCGGCGTGGCCGACGTCGCGCCGGCAAGAGTTGGCGCTGGCGATACGGCGGCGCCCGCCGCAGGCGGCTTCGAGCCGGTGTGGATAGAGACGCCCGAATGCACGGCCTGCGACGAGTGCACCACGCTGGCGCCGAAGACCTTCGCCTACAACGAGCAGAAGCTTGCCGTGGTGATCAATCCGAAGGGCGCGAAGTTCGCCGACATCGTCAAGGCCGCCGAGAAATGCACGGCCGGCTGCATCCATCCTGGCACGCCGTGGAACATGGCGGAACCGGGCGTGGAAAAACTCATGGCGCGCGCCGCGAAGTTCAACTAAAACCATGAGCCACAGAGGTCACAGAGATCACAGAGAAAACCCATCTCTGGTTTTGCCTGTCTCTGTGCCCTCTGTGTCCTCTGTGGCTAAAAGGTCTGTGAAGTGAAACTGCTTTCCTATTTTCGTGGCGAGGCTTTCCAGCGCGGCGTGCATCCGCCGTCGTGCAAGCTGACGGCGGATCGCAAGATCCGTCGCCTGCCGTTTCCGCCGAAAGTCACGGTGCCGCTGTCGCAGCACATCGGCAAGGCGCCGCGGCCCATCGTGCGCGTCGGCCAGGAGGTGCTGCGCGGCCAGCCGATCGCCAGGAGCGACGAGTGGCTGTCGGTGCCGCACCATGCGCCGCTGTCCGGCGTGGTCGAGTTCATCGGACTGCGCCCGGGCATGCGCGGCACCTGGGTCGAATCCATCGTGATTCGCGCCCATCCCGGCGCGACGCAGGAAGACCTCTGGGGCCGGCCGCGCGATCTGTCGCAGGCCAGCGGCCAGGACATCCTCCAGGCGATCTGGGACACCGGCATGGTGGGTCTGGGCGGCGCCGCCTTTCCGACCCACGCCAAGCTCTCGGTGCCGAAACAGGCCAAGGTGCATACCCTGGTGGTGAACGGCTGCGAGTGCGAGCCCTATCTGACCTGCGACCATCGCATCATGGTCGAGCATGCCGAGCACTTGATCGTCGGCATCCGCTACGCGATGCGCGCCACCGGTGCGGTGCGCGCCATCATCGGCGTCGAGGACAACAAGCCCGATGCCGTGACGACGCTGCGCAATGCCATCGCCTGGGCCGGCGCCGGCGGCGCCTTTCCCGAGGGCACGATCCATGTCGAGGCGGTGCCGACCAAGTATCCGCAGGGCGCCGAGCGCATGCTGATCATGGCCCTGTTCGGCACCGAGATGCCGGCCGGCGGCCTGCCCATTGCGCTCGGCATGGTGGTCAGCAATGTCGGCACGCTGGCCGCGCTCGGGGCTTTGCTGCCGGCGGGGCGCGGCCTCACCGAGCGCGTGGTGACCATCACCGGCCCCGGAGTGGCGCGGCCGGGCGACTATCGCGTGATCCTCGGCACGCCGCTCAAGTTCGTCCTCGACTACGCCGGCGTGCCGGCGGTCGATGCGCTCGACGCGCGTCAGGTGATCCTCGGCGGGCCGATGATGGGCCAGGCCATCGGCTCGCTCGACGTGCCGATCACCAAGGGCGTCTCCGGCGTGCTGGTGTTCCGCCACGAGGACATGCAGGAACGCGAATCGCGCCAGACCTATCCCTGCATCAAATGCGGCGAGTGCGTCGAGTCCTGCCCGATGGGCCTCAATCCCTCGACCCTGGGCATGCTCGCGGCCAAGCGCGAATACGAGCAGATGGGCGAGCGCTATTTCCTCGGCGACTGCTTCGAGTGCGGCTGCTGCACCTATGTCTGCCCGTCCAACATTCCGCTGGTGCAGCAGTTCCGCGTCGCCAAGCAGATCCTGCGGGAAAAAGCCGCATGAACCAGCCTTTGATAGAAATCCGTTCCGCGCCGCACGTGCAGGGGCCGAAGAGCGTCGAAACCATCATGCGGCATGTGGTGTATTCGCTGCTGCCGATCTGCGCCTTCTATGTCTTCCAGTACGGCATCTCGGCGCTGGCCTCGATCGTCGTCGTCACCGCCGCCTGCCTGTTCGCCGAGCGCTACTTCGTCCGCACCGGGACCCAGGCCGGCCGCCTGTCGGATTACTCCGCCGTCATCACCGGCCTCTTGCTGGCGCTGACCCTGCCGCCGGGCTTCCCGCTGTGGATGGGGGCCGTCGCCGGCCTGGTCGCCATCGCGCTGGGCAAGGCGCTGTTCGGCGGCATCGGCTTCAACGTCTTCAACCCGGCGCTGGTCGGCCGCGCCTTCGTCCAGGCCGCCTTCCCGACCGCCATCGCGACCTATACGCCGTCCTTCCTGGCGGGACGCTTCACCGAGTTCATTCCCTCCTCGCTGGCCTGGCCGCTGATGATCCCGGCCGATGCCGCCGCCTGGCTCAAGGCCAAGAACCTCGATGCCCTGGCGGGTGCCACGCCGCTGGCGAAATGGAAGTTCGACGGCGTGGTGGCCAATGCCGGCGACTTGCTGACCTCGCTCTCCGGCCACATGGCGGTGGGGCCGGCGCCGGTGCTGATCCTGCTCTGCGGCGCCTATCTGGCACTGCGCCGCTTCATGGACTGGCGCATCCCGCTGGCGATCATCGGTAGCGCCGCGCTGACCGCCTGGCTGCTGTACGCCTTCGACGGCGTACGCTATCCGAACCCCTTCTTCATGCTGTTTTCCGGCGGCCTGATCCTCGGCGCCGTATATATGGCGACCGACATGGCGACCTCGCCGGTGACGCCCAAGGGCATGTGGGTGTATGGCGCGCTGATCGGCTTGCTGACCGTGGTGATCCGCTACTACAGCGGCCTGCCGGAAGGCGTGATGTACGCGATCCTGATCGCCAACGCGGCATCGCCCTTGATCGAGAAAGTCACCCAGCCGGTGCCCTTCGGCCGCGGCGTGCTCAACCGCCACAAGCGCGCCACCTATCCGCTGAACCCGGGTTACATCTCGCGCGAGGAAGCCAGCGCGGTGACACCGAAGAAGCGCTTCCTGCCGAAGAAGCCGAAAAAATGAAGGTCAAAAACATTCAGCCACAGAGATCACAGAGATCACAGAGAGAAACCCTCGCTTTGTTTTTCTCTGTGCACTCTGTGTCCTCTGTGGCTAAAAGGTTTCAAGAATGACTACGTCGAACCAGCAGCCCGAAGCTCCGCAGCGCGTGATCCCCATCGCCGTGGTCGGCAACATGCCGCCCGTGCCGCCCGCGTCCCCGACTGCTCCCATGATCCGCACCCTGGGCCTGGTGTCGGCCATCTGCGGCCTGATCATCGTCGGCGCCTACCAGGGCACCTACGACGCGGTCGCCGCCAACAAGCGCATCGCCACCGAGCGCGCCGTGTTCAAGGTGATCCCGGCGGCAAAGTCGATTGCCGAGTACGTCGCGCTGCCCGGTGGCGGCATCGAGCCAAGAGTTGGCGCTGGCGACACGGCGCCCGGCGGCGTCAAATTCTTTGCCGCCTACGACGCCGGCGGCAAGTTGGCCGGCATAGCCGCCGAAGGCGGCGCCAAGGGTTACGCCGACACCGTGCGCATCATGTTCGGCTACTCGCCGGACTGTCAGTGCGTGGTCGGCATCGGCGTGGTGGCCATGCGCGAGACGCCGGGCATCGGCGACAAGATCGTCACGGACAAGAACTTCCTCGCCAACTTCAACGCGCTCGACGTCAAGCTGAAGGGCGACCTCTCGGCGCTGGCCAACGAGGTCAGGGCGGTCAAGCACGGCGCCAAGACCAGTCCCTGGCAGGTCGATGCGATCGCCGGCGCGACGATCACCTCGCGCGCCGTCGGCCGCGCCATCAACGATTCGGCGCAGGTCTTGCTGCCGCGTCTGGTTCCCAATCTCGACAAGCTCAGGAGCAAATCATGAATCCGTCCACCGCAGGGACCTGGGATGAGTTCATGGAGGGCGTCTGGCGCCAGAACCCGGTGTTCGTCATGGTGCTGGGCATGTGCCCGACCCTGGCGGTCACGGTTTCGGTGGTCAATGCGCTGTCGATGGGGGTGTCCACGATGCTGGTGCTGATCGCCTCCTGCGGGCTGGTGTCGATAATGCGCAAGCTGACGCCGAAGGAGGTGCGCATCGCCGTCTACATCGTCATCATCGCCACCTTCGTCACGGTCATCGATTATGCGATCCAGGCCATCAGCCTGGCACTCTACGAAGCGCTTGGCGCCTTCATCCAGCTGATCGTGGTGAACTGCATCATCCTCGGCCGCGCCGAGGCGCATGCCGCGAAGAATTCCCCGTTGCCGGCCATGATCAATGCCGCGGGCATGGGTGTCGGCTTCACCATCGGCCTGCTGGCGCTGGGCACGGTGCGCGAGGTTCTCGGCGCCGGCACCTTGTTCGGCGTGACGCTGTTCGGCGCCGGTTTCCAGCCCTGGGTGATCATGGTGCTGCCGCCCGGCGGTTTCTTCGTACTCGGCGCCTGGCTGCTGTTCTTCTCCTGGCTGGAGCGCAGGAAGCTGCGCCGGCAGCAGGCCAAACTTGTCGAGGCTACGCAAAATGCATGAATCGGCCTTCCAGATCTTCATCAACGCGCTGCTCGCCAACAATTTCGTGCTGGCGATGTTCCTCGGCCTGTGTCCCTTCCTCGGCGTCTCGGGCCGGCTCGACACGGCCTTCCCGATGGGCGTGGCGACCACCTTCGTGATGCTGGTGGCTTCGCTTTGCGCCTATGGCCTGAACCTGCTGCTGGGCTACTTCCACCTCGAGTTCCTGCGCCTGATTTCCTACATCGTGGTCATCGCTTCCGCGGTGCAGCTGGTCGAAATGGTGCTGAAGAAATACAGCCCGAAGCTGTTTCGCGCGCTGGGCATCTACCTGCCGCTGATCACCACCAACTGCGCCGTGCTCGGCGTCGCGCTGTTCCAGACCGCGCGCGAATACGACTTCGTCCAGTCGCTCACCTTCAGCATCGGCGGCGGCGCCGGCTTCACCCTGGCGCTGGTGCTGATGGCCAGCGTGCGCGAGCGCCTGACGCTTTCCAACGTGCCGGACCTGGCGCAGGGCACGGCCCTGTCGCTGATGCTGGCGGGCATTCTGTCGCTGTCCTTCATGGGCTTTGCCGGACTGGGCGGCTGATGGGCACTTACCTGGTCACCGTCGGCCTGATATTCGCCATCCTGCTCGGCGGCATCGCCGTCGAGCGCCTCTACCTTCGGTTCGCCGCGAAGAACCCGCAGCTCGGTCCCTTCCGCGACAACAGCAAGTGCGGCAGCTGCTCGGCCGGCAGCGGCTGCAGCGACGGGTCCTGTGCGGAACCGGATGCCTCGTCTCGCCACTGATTTGCCATTCTCGGAGCCAACGCCATGCCGCTAGCCAAGCCACCCGTGCCTCCCCCCGCCAGGATCTGGTCCGCCGTCCTCGCCGAGTCGCGCCGCATCACGCCGCTCGATTCGCGCGAGGAAGTTCGCCACCTGGTATTCCGTATCGGCAACCTGTCCTTCGACGCGGCGCCCGGCAACTGCATCCGCGTCCTGGCGCCGGGACAGTTCGGCAACCGGCACCACACCCGGCTGTATTCGATCATGGACCTGGAGCGGTGCGGCGAAGCGACCGAGTTCGCCATCTGCGTGCGGCGCTGTACCTACATCGACGATTTCAACGGCGAGAAATACCCGGGCATCGCCTCCAACTACCTGTGCGACCTGCGTCCCGACGACGTCATCGAGTTCGCCGGCCCGGTCGGCTATCCGTTCGTGATTCCGGAGAACAAGAATGCCGATATCCTGATGCTGGGCATGGGCACCGGGATTGCGCCCTTCCGCACCCTGATCCGCCAGATATACGAAAAGATCGGCGGCTGGAAGGGCAGGGTGCGGCTGTACTACGGCGCGAAGAGCCCGCTGGAAATGCTCTACATGAACGACGAGAACGACGACCTCGCCAACTACTACGATCAGCCGACCTTCAAGGCCTTCCAGGCCGTCAGCCCGCGCCCGCATTTCGACCTGCCGGTGGCGCTGGACCAGGCCCTGGCGCAGAACGCGGCGGAAGTCTGGGACATGATGCAGCGCCGCGATACACGGGTTTTCATCGCCGGCACGGGGAACACGCTGGCCATGCTCGACAAGGCCATGGTCGAACTGGCCGGCTCCTCCCGGGACTGGGTGTCGGTGCACGGCAAACTGCGCAGCAGCGGACGCTGGAGCGAATTGCTGTACTGAGGGAGCGGGCCCGCCGTCAGCGCGGGCGTATCGTCACCGCGCATTGACCCTGCCTGGGGCACAGCACGGCGCGCACCAGCCGTTCCGGCATGCCTTCCTGCCAGGACGAGTCGGACGGGTAGGAGTAGATGGGAATATTCCAGACCGAGCCTGTTTCGCGCACCCGTTGGATGTTCGCCTTGAAGGCTTTTTCCGCATCGGCACCCGAGCGCTGGCGCAGCTCGCGATGCAGGAGGTTCGGCACCGAGTCGGACTGCGGGTCGATCGACTCCGGATGCGCCAGGTCCTGGTTCGCGATGCAGCGGATGTAGTAAGTGTGGATCTGCGTGCCGTCGACACCGATCCAGCAGTCGAAGCCGATGCCGGACTGGGTGACTTCAACCGTTTGGCCGCGGACGAAACCGACCGCCAACAACAAACCGCATAAAATTGCACAGGCATATCTCATGGCGAAATCATACGCCGGCCGGCGGCATGCGTGACGCAAAAAATACACATGGACGCCGCCACGGGCCGGCCGAAGCGATACGCGGGCCGCCATCGATGGACATCAGCTACTATATCCAAAGTACAAGGGCGCTTACTGTTATCCAAACTATTCAAATGAATAATCATCAGGATAGAGAGCTGGAACTGTCGGTACGGCTGATGGAGCACCTGGTCGTGCCGACCTTCGTGCTGGATGCCGACTGCCGGGTCATCATCTGGAACCGTGCCTGCGAGCGTCTGACCGGCATCAAGGCGGGCGAGGTCATCGGCACTCGCGAACACTGGCGCGGCTTCTACAGCGAGCCCCGTCCCTGCCTGGCCGACCTGATTGCCCAGGGCCGCACCGAGGAGATCGACGCGCTCTACGCCGACCACGATCAAGCAGCGACCGATGCCGTGCCGGCACACGGTCGCCGCGCGGAAAACTGGTGCGTCATGCCGCAACTGGGCACCCGGCTTTATCTCGCCATCGATTCCGGTCCCATCTTCGACGAAACCGGCAAGCTGATTGCCGTGGTCGAGACCCTGCGCGACATGACGGCGCAGAAGGAGGCGCAGGCGGCCTTGCAGCACCTGGCCAACCGCGATGGCCTGACCGGGGTGGCCAACCGGCGCTGCCTGGACGATACCTTGCAGGCCGAATGGGCGCGCGGTACACGGGATGGCAAGCCGCTTTCCTGGTCATGCTCGACGTCGACCACTTCAAAGGCTACAACGACATGTTCGGCCACCAGGTCGGGGACACCTGCCTGAAGTCGCTTGCCACAGCGATGGTGACGTCCTGCTTGCGTTCGGTCGATCTGATCGCCCGCTATGGCGGTGAGGAATTCGCCGCCATCCTGCCCGGCACCACGGCCGACGGCGCGCTTACGGTAGCTCGGCGCATCGGCGCCGAGATTGCGGCGTTGAAGCTTCCGCATCCCGGCAACAACGGCGTCGGCCATGTGTCGGTCAGCCTCGGTGCGGCTACCGTGGTGCCGGATCGCACACTCGAAGTCAAAGACCTGATTGCGGCCGCCGACCGCGCGCTGTATGCCGCAAAGGCGGCCGGACGCAATTGCGCAATGCATGTCGAGCAACTCGAAGAAGGGCAGCGGCTGAACCCGGTGTCGGCAGTCTGATGTCTTTTCCGCATACCTGTCGAATCACGCGGGCTTCTCCGCGGCGATGCCGTTCGACTTTTGAAATTCGCTGCAGGTAGAATCCGGGCATGGACACTACCCGCCATTTTGGCGTTGCCGTCGTCATAGCGTTGACTGTCTTGGCGGGTGTGCTGACCGTCCAGCGGTCCGCATCGCCGCCGCCGATACGCATCGGCGTGCTGCATTCCCTGACCGGCACCATGGCGGCCAGCGAACGGCCGCTGGTGGATGCGGTACGCCTGGCCGTGGAGGAAATCAATGCCGCTGGCGGTTTGCTCGGACGGCCGATCGAAATCCTGGTTGCGGACAGCCGTTCCGATCCGGCGGCGGCAGCGGCCGAAGCCGAGCGGCTGATCGTTGCGGAGCGCGTCAGCGTGCTGTTTGCCTGCTGGACCTCGGCCTGCCGCAAGGCGGTCCTGCCGGTGGTGGAGAAGCATCGCCATTTGATGTTTTATCCTCTCCAGTACGAAGGCCTGGAACAGTCGCCGAATATTTTCTATACCGGCCTCGCGCCCAACCAGCAGATACTTCCCGGGGTGCGCTGGGCTCTGGACAATCTTGGCAAGAAAATCTATCTGCTGGGTTCCGACTACATTTTCCCGCGCACCGCGAACCGCATCATCCGCGATCTGGCGCGAGCCGGCGGCGGCACGCTGGTGGCCGAGCGCTACCGGCCGCTGGGCGATGCCGGCTTCGACGCGATCGTCGCCGAACTGCAGGACATGAAACCGGACGTGGTGCTCAATACCCTGAACGGCGACAGCAATCTGCATTTCTTCCGCGCCCTGCATGCCGCCGGACTGGATGCCTTGCCGGTGATGTCTTTCAGCATCGCGGAGGGCGAGTTGCGGGCGATGGGGCTGGCCAATGTGCATCCCAATCACTATGCCGTATGGAGCTACTTCGGCAGCCTGCCGGGGGAGGCCAACCGTCGCTTCGTCGCCGCCTTCCAGGCACGCTATGGTACGGATAGAGTGACCAGCGGTCCGATCGAGGCGGCCTATGTCAGTCTCAAGCTGTGGACGCAGGCGGTGCGCGATGCCGGCAGCGAGAAACCCGGCCTGGTCAACCTCCTGGTGCAGGAGCAGAGCATCGCGGCGCCGTCCGGACTGTTCGCCGTCGACCGGTCGACGCGCCACATGTGGCGACCTGTGCGCATCGGCAAGGAACGCGCCGACAGTGGCTTCGACCTGGTGTGGAATTCGGGCGTCGCACTGCGGCCGATGCCTTTCCCCGACTATCGTTCGCGCGCGGCCTGGCAGCAGGCGCAGTTGCCACCATGAAAAAGCTGCCGCCGCTGATGATCATCGCCCGGCTGTCGATCAGCTACCTGCTGGTGGCGGTTCTGCCGCTGGCAGGTCTGGCCCTGTATTACCAGGCCTCGTTCGAGACTTCGCTGCGCAAAACCGTGCTGGAGAACCTGGCCGTGATTGCCGACAAGAAAGTCGACAAGATCGAAACCTACATCGGCGAGCGCATGAGCGATGCGCAGCAGGCCAGTCACAGTGCCGCGGTCAGGGAGGCGATCGCCAGCTTCGGACCGGCTTTCCGCCGGGGCGGGCTGCGCGCACCCGACTACCTGGCCGCCGAACTCCGCCTGCGCGAGGTCTTGGCCGGCATGCAAGGGGCCGACTACTACGATCTGCTGTTGATCGATTCCGGCGGCGATGTGGTGTTCTCGGTAGCGCGCGAACCGGATCTGGGCACCAACCTGAGAACCGGCCCCTGGCGCGACACCCAGCTGGCACAGGGGTTCGAACTGGCTCTAGGCACGCTGCAGACCCATCTCACCCGCTTCAAGCCCTATCCGCCCTCGGGGCAGCGAGCAGCGGCCTTTCTGGTGTCGCCGGTGCTGAGCGAGGGCGTACTGATTGGGGCGCTGGCCTTGCAGGTGGATATCAGCCAGCTCGAAGCGGTGGTCACCGACCGTAGCGGCCTGGGAGCTTCCGGCGAAGTCGCGCTGGCTCAACGCGATGGTGACGGCGTCCTGTTCACCGCACCCCTGAACCGGAAGCCCGATGCCGCCTATCGTTTCCGGCTGGCCTTGGCGGAGACCCCCTATCCGATGCAACAGGCGCTGGCAGGCGGTCGCGACACGGGGATTGTCAGGGATTACAGTGGCATCGAAAGCGTGGCGGCCTGGCGTTACCTGCCATCGCTGGGCT
Organism: Sulfuritalea sp.; assembly: GCF_031426875.1. Classification (NCBI taxonomy): domain Bacteria; kingdom Pseudomonadati; phylum Pseudomonadota; class Betaproteobacteria; order Nitrosomonadales; family Sterolibacteriaceae; genus Sulfuritalea; species Sulfuritalea sp. The sequence continues at coordinate 62,329 of NZ_JASJPC010000028.1, read as the reverse complement.
GGGGCATGGTGGTGAAGACCGATGCCGCCGAGGCGCTGGCACCGGTGGCTCGCCTGCACCGCCTCAGCTATCTCGCGCTCGGGCTGTTCCTGTTGTTTTCCGCAGTCGCCGCGGTATGGCTCGGACGTTCGTTGTCGCGTCCGGTGCGGCGCCTGACGGCGATCGCCGAAGACATCGCCGGCGGCAATCTTTCCCGCCGCGCCCCTAGCGGCGGCGGCGATGAACTGGGACGGCTGGCCGACGCCTTCAACCACATGACGGACGAGCTGGTGGCGGCCCGTGTCGACCTCGAAGCCCGGGTGCTGGCGCGCACTGCGGAATTGGCCGAAGCGAATCACCAACTGCAGGCGAGTCTGTCGAAGCTGGACGAAGCACAACGGATCGCCCAGATCGGGTCATGGGAACTCGATCTGGTCAGCGGCAAACTGCTTTGGTCGGATGAGATATTCCGCATCTTCGAAATCGAGCGCAAGAATTTCAGCGCCACCTACGAGGCCTTCCTGGAGGTGGTTCATCCGCAAGACCGGGATCGGGTCAGCCGAGCTTATGCGGACTCGCTGGCGGCCCGCACGTCCTATGAAATCTCCCATCGGCTGCTCATGGCGGATGGGCGCATCAAGTGGGTGAACGAACGCTGCGAAACGGAATACGGCGAACAGGGCAAGGCGCTGCGCTCGCTCGGAACGGTACAGGACATCACCGAGCGCAAGCAAGCCGAGCAGGCTTTGCTTGCCTCCGAATTGTTTGCCAAGGCGACGATCGATGCCATTCCGGCGCACATGTGCGTTCTCGACCGGAGCGGGCGGATCATGGCGGTCAATCAGGCGTGGCGCGAGTTTTACGAGCACAACCCCGCACAAGCCCAAGGCCTGAACTATTTCCTCGGCGCCAATTATCTGCAGACCTGCAATGCCGCCACCGGCCCCGGCGCGGAAAATGCCGAACAGATGGCGGAGGGCATTCGTCGGGTGATCAGCGGCGAGTGCGAGGTATTTACCATCGAATATCCCTGTCATGGCCCGGACGAACGACGCTGGTTCATCGCCAGGGTGACGCGCTTCCATGGCGATAGCGGCAACGTCGTCGTGACCCATGACAACATTACGGCGAAGAAACAGGCCGAAGCCGCCATCCAGCTTTATGCCAGCGCGTTCCAGCACAGCGCCGAAGCCATTCTGATCAGTGACGCCGGCAATCGCATCCAGGCCGTGAATGGTGCATTTACCCTGTTGACGGGCTATACCAGCGACGAGGCAATCGGCAGGAATCCGGGTTTCCTCGCCACCGGGCAGACTCCCGCCGCAACCTATCGCGACATGTGGACCGCGCTCAGGGAGAGCGGCTTCTGGCAAGGCGAGGTCTGGGATCGACGCAAGGACGGCACGGTCTATCCCAAATGGCTGTCGCTGTCGGTGGTGCGCGATGCCGCCGGCGAGATCACCCATTACATAGGCAGCTTTGCCGACATCTCCGAGCGCAAGGTGGCCGAACAGCGCATCACGCATTTGGCCAACCATGACGCCCTGACCGGTCTTTTCAACCGGCTCAGCCTGAAGGAAAGGCTGGAGCAGGCCCTGGCCACGGTGAGACGGGAGCATCGCGCACTGGCGGTGCTGTTCATCGACATGGATCGTTTCAAGGCAATCAACGATTCCCTGGGGCATGCGGTGGGCGACGAGTTGCTTTTGGAAGTGGCACGACGCCTGCGCGACGAAGTGCGCGACAGCGATATCGTGGCCCGTCTTGGCGGCGACGATTTTGTCGTGGTGCTGACCGACGTGGAAGGGGCCAACGCGGCGGCCCGGGTGGCGGACAAGCTGCTGCGCGTGTTGGGGCAGCCTTACCAGATTCGCGAACACCAACTGCACTCGACGCCCAGTATCGGCGTCGCTTTCTTCCCGATCGACGGGGAGGACGGCGAAACCCTGTTGAAGAGCGCCGATACGGCGATGTATCACGCCAAGTCCCAGGGACGCAACAACGTCCAGTTCTTCACCGCGGCGATGAACCAGGCGGCGATCGAGCGGCTGCGCCTGGATCATGACTTGCGGGTGGCGCTGGAGGAAGGCCAGTTCGAACTGCATTACCAACCCAAGCTGGAAGCTTGCGCCAGCTGCGAGGGTTGCGATGCCTGCGATGATCGCGCCTGTCGCGTGGTCGGAGTCGAAGCGCTGGTGCGCTGGCGCCATCCACGCGACGGACTGATCTCGCCGCTGAAATTCATTCCCGTGGCCGAGGAAACCGGCTTGATCCTGCCGCTGGGCGAATGGGTGCTGGACGAAGCCTGCCGGCAGCTGCGCGTCTGGCGTGATGCAGGCATCGCCAGCGCGACCATGGCGGTCAACCTGTCGGCTCACCAGTTGGGATCGCCCAGCTTGCTCGGCTTCGTGCGGGAAACCCTGATACGCCACGGCTTGACAGGCGCCGATGTGGAACTCGAAATAACCGAATCGGCAGTGATGGACGACCCCGCCGCCAGCATCGGCAGGCTCAACGCCTTGCGCGAACTCGGCGTCAAGCTGTCGATCGACGACTTCGGCACCGGCTATTCATCGCTCAGCTATCTCAAGCTGCTGCCGATACACACGCTGAAGCTCGACCAGTCCTTCGTGCGGGATATCGAGAGCGATCCCAACGATGTCGCGATCTGCACCGCCACCATCGCCCTGGCACACAATCTCGGACTGACGGTGGTTGGCGAGGGCGTCGAGACGGAAGCACAGCATCGCTTTCTCACCGGGCACGGCTGCGACTACCTGCAAGGCTACCTGTTCAGCAAGCCCGTTGTTGCGGCCGAGGCGCTGGCGTTTATCCGCAGGCGCAACATGCCGGAAACGCCGTCGGCGATACCTGCAAACGTGGCCTGACGCCGGCGCTGAATTCACTGTGATGGCTGCCATGTCGCCATCGCAACCGGGTCGGCGCGTCGACGCTATCTCTGGCGCATCGAATAATTCTATGCGCCGCATCGACGGCTGTCCCGCCCCGTCGCGCAACATGTTGATTGCGTATCGGAATGTCCCGCCTGTGCCTGCCGCCGGCAGGCTCGCAGACATACTACTTCTGCCATAAATTCGCATGAAAACGCACGGCTGGCGGGATTGACAAGGACAAGAACCGGCTCAAAATCAGGACCGCAATCACGCAGTCGATACCGATCCGGCATTCGATGCTTTGCCGGATTCCCGCGTGGCAAGCCCCATTGACCACCAGCGAAACGACAGGGTCCGATTCAGATGAACGACTTCCATGCCATAAAAGCGCCGGACGACATCGCCAAGCTGGTAGCCAACAGTGCCCGACTCGATATGGTCACCGTCAAATGCTTTTGCAGCGAACAGTACGGGAAGTACATAAGCTGCTTCGTCGATGCAGGCAATCGAGCCGCCCCGTTCTTGGCCAGGGTCTTGGGCGGCGATGTCCTGGGCAATGCGACAGTGTCATTCGTCGTGGCGATACCGCCGGACTTCTTCTGCAGTCAGCGCGATGAAAATCAGCTCGTGAAGGGCGGCAAGTGTCTGTGCCGGCGGGGCTACAGCAAGGCCAATTCCAAACTTGCAGGATAGGCGGTCGGATTCCCGCAGCCCTGCGTTTTGACCGGTGAATCCGGTCGGCGCCGGCAGTCGCCGACCGCCCGTCGTTGCCGCAGTGCCGCGCTGCGCTACTGGCTCTGGATGTCCGACGGCAGTGACCACGCCCGCAGGGCGCGCAGCAGCGTGCGCTTCTTGGCCTGATGCGCCTGCATGCGACGAAGTATGTCGTCCAGGGTGCGCATGGCCTCGGTGATGTGCGGCCCCTTGTTGAGCATCACGCACTCCGCCCGTTCGCCCATGGCGGCGTCGGTGATTTCGGCGCGTGAGGGCAAGCCGGTCTTGGCCAGCGTCTCCAGCACCTGGGTGGCCCAGATCACCGGCATGTGCGCTGCTTCCGCGGCCCACAGAATTTCCTCCTGGACCTCGGCTAGGCGTTCGTAGCCGCACTCGACGGCCAGGTCGCCGCGCGCGATCATGATCCCCGCCGCCTTGCTCGCCATCGCCGAGAACAACAGCTCCGGAAGATTCTCGAAAGCCCGCCGCGTCTCGATCTTGAGCACGATGCCGAGATCCGGCTTGCCGAGCTGGCGCAGCCCGGCGCGCAACGCCGCGATGTCGCCCGCGCGCTGCACGAAGGACAGCCCCACCAGATCCGCCTCCTGGGCCACGACGGCCAGGTCTTCGAGGTCTTTGCCGGTCAGGGCGGGCAGCTTGAGCAGGCTGTCCGGCAGGTTGATGCCCTTGTCGCTGGCGAGCTTTTCGCCGCAGTCCCGGGCATGGGTGATTTCCACTTCGAGCCAGTTCTTTTCGATGCGCCGGATCACGCCGCCGATGCGACCGTCATCGAACCAGATGCGTTCGCCGACGCAGACGTCCTTGAATATCTCGGGCAAGGTGCAGGCGACGGCGGCAACCGGTTGCTGCTGCTTCTTTTTCGATTTGAAGACCGGCGCGCGATTCGCATCTCGTGTCAGGTGCAGGATTTCGCCGCGCGCCAGTTGTAATATTCCCTCCGCGCGCGGCAGGTCGGACACAGCGCTGGATCGCGGACGGGCGCCTTTGCGCCGCCGCTTGAGACGGGTATCGGCGACCAGGTAGGCGGTGCGGATGCATTCCGCGAGGACGCCGGCTTCTTCGCGCAGCACCACCTGCAGGCTGCGCTTGGCGCCGCGCGCGTCGGTCAGGTCGATGTGGTCGCCCAGTTCCAGTTGTGCCAGCCACGCCGCATCGACGCCGGCATGGGCCGACGCGCCGCTCACCGGCGTGCTTGCCCCATTGGCGCGCAAGCCGACCAGGCAGGGCATCATCACCCGGCCGAACTCGTCGCGCAGGGGCCGCAGCTTGAGCACCGGGTCGCCCGCGGGAAGCGGGCCGGTGCGCAGCTTCGGCCCGCCGACATCCATGAGGATGCGCACCGGGCGCCGTTCCGCCTTCGCCGCGCGGCGCACGTTGGCGGCCATGGCCCGCCACTGGTCCGCCGCGTCGTGGGCGCAATTGATGCGGGCGATGTCCATCCCGGATTGCACCAGTTGCCTGACCAGGCCATAGTCTGCGGCGGCTTCCGTCGACAGGGTGACCATGATGCGCACGGCTCTTTCCGCCGGCGGCGCGCCGAGCAGTTCGTCGGTGTGCCGTTCGAGCAGTTTCCGGCTGCTCTCCATGCCCACCGGTTCATCTTCCAGCGTCGGCCGCCAGGGCTTGCCGGTCATCCGGTGCAGGATGCCGAGCACCTTGTCGAGATTGGCCAGGACATGGGATTCGGCCCGCCCGAGCGAGGACAGGCCCACCCGCGCCAGCGATTCCTGCAGCGGGCGGCGGTCGCTCTGGCGCAAGCGCAGGTAGTGGGCCAGATTGCGGGCGCTGGTGCGATAGCCGGGGTCGAGATTTTCCAGGTGCGGCGCCAGGCTGTTTTCGTAGGCCAGCAACTTGCCGCGCAAGGTCCATAGCTGCCCGATGATGGCATCGCAGCCGGCCTGATCCCAGGTGTCTGCAGGCGGCTGGTCCGCAGCGGCGGCAGGGCCGGATGTGGTCTCTTTCGCGGCTTTGGCCCGCACTTTTTTTGTTGCTGAAGGAGTTTGCGCGGCCATGGTGTCCGATGGTTTCAACGGGTTCAATCCGGGGTGAAGGAAGCGCCGGCGATCGGCAAGACGCGCCGCAAAGCTGGACGTAGTTTAGGCCAATAATGTGGCAGGCATGCGCTCAAGAACCGAATGGCGGCGGGGTACCAGTTTTTCGGCGTACCGCCGGCTTCGACTCTTCAATGCTGTTCGCCGAACATGTGGAACAGACTTCAGTCATCTTTTTCTTCGGACCTTCGCAGCTTGTCGAACGACCAAGAGGGTCGGTGTCCAGAATGGCGCTCCGATACTGGGTCCCGGCCTTCGCCGGGACGACGCGTTACTTCCCGCCGTGTCGCCAGCGCCGACTCTTGCGGCGATCCCGGTCAGGGCGGGAAGTTGGCGTCGTCGGGTCTGGCGGGGGCGATCCGGCGCAGGGCCCAGTCCAGTCCGTAGCCCGCCACGACCCCAATGTCATCGGCGATCCAGTCGGCCCACTCGGCGAGGCGATAGGTCGTGAAGGATTGAAGTATCTCGATCAGGCCGCCGAAAATCGCCAGTCCGGCAACGAGCGCAATGCCTTGCTTTGGATAGCCTCGCAGGCCGAAAACCGCGAGCGCGAAGAAGCCTATGAAGTGGTTGCTCTTGTCCCAGCCGGTAGTCGGCAGTTCGGCGGAGGTTGGCGCCAGCGACAGCATCAGGACCGCTGCAGCACTGGTCCAGAAGGTCCATTTCCAGAATGTGTTCGCGGTCATTTGAGGAAAGTCCGGGCAGTCGATATGCCAGGTCGATCGGGTCTGCCGTGTCGCCAGCGCCAACTTCTGCGCTGGGCTTAGTTGCTGCCTTCTTCGAACCAGCGCAGCTTGTCGCGCAGCGTGACGACTTCGCCGACGATGATCAGGGTCGGTGCGCGCAGATTGGCGGCCTCCGCCAGGGTGGGCAGGGTGGTCAGGGTGCCGGTGACGGTGCGCTGGCTGGGCTGGGTGCCGTGCTGCACGATGGCGGCCGGCCAGTCCGCGGGCAGGCCGTGTTCCATGAGCTTGGCGCACAGATGAGGCAGGCCCGACAGGCCCATGTAGATGACCACCGTCTGGCGCCGCCGGGCCAGCCCGGGCCAGTCCAGGTTCATGCTGCCGTCCTTGAGGTGGCCGGTGACGAAGACGCAGGCCTGGGCGTGGTTGCGATGGGTCAGCGGGATGCCGGCGTAGGATGCGACGCCGGCGGCGGCGGTGATGCCGGGCACCACCTCGAAGTTGATGCCGTCGGCGTGGAGGGTTTCGACTTCCTCGCCGCCGCGGCCGAAGATGTAGGGGTCGCCGCCCTTGAGTCGTACCACGCGCTTGCCGGTCCTGGCCAGGCGCACCAGCAGCTGGTTGATCTGCTCCTGGGGGATCGAGTGGTTGCCGCGTTCCTTGCCTGCGTAAATGAGTTCCGCATCGGGGCGCGCGAGCGCGAGCACGGCTTTCGACACAAGGTTGTCGTAGACCAGGACGTCGGCTTCGCCGATCAGGCGCGCGGCTTTCAGGGTCAGCAGTTCGGGGTCGCCGGGACCGGCGCCGACCAGATAGACCCAGCCGGCTTGGGCAGGAATTGGTTTCATGGAAAGAATCCTAGCGCAGCTTTTGCGCCTGTTGCTTGATCAGGAACAACCGCCACCGCAACTTCCGCAGCCGCTCTTGGGTTTCGGGCTGCTGCAGCCGCCGCGAAAAATGAACTGGAATTCTCCCGGCTGTACCTCGGTGAAATCCAGCGTGGTGTTCTCCAGCAGGGGCTGGCTGGGTGGCGAGATCAGGATCATGACGCCGCCGCCGGCGTCTAGCACCAGGTCGTCTTCGCGTTCCTCGTCGAAGCCCATGCCATAGACCAGTTCGCCATCGTCTGCGTCGTGCTTGGCGGCCACGCGCAGCATCGGCTTGCTCTCGGCTTGTTCGGCGGCGGCGCGCGCGATTTGTTCGGCAGCGAGAGGGGTCAGGGTGAACATGGGATGGCTTCCTTGGTATCGGTAGTGAGGCAGGCGCGCACGTGCTGGACGAACTTCGCCGGCCAGTCGCAGCCGGTGGTGGCGCGCAGATGGGTGTAGGAGGCGAGCAGGCGGTGCAGCAGCACGCCGTCGTGCTTGCCATCGACACCATAGCCGCGGCGCACCGTGTAGGCGTAACGGGTGTCGGCGGGCAGGCCGTCGAGGCTCGAATAGTGGAATTCGTGGGCATGCAGCGGGGCCGACGCAACGCCCATCGCGGCCTGGCGCCAGGGGTGCTCGGCGTTGGCTTCGAGGATCACGTAGCCGCGGCCCACGGGTTTGGCATGCATCTGGATGTCGCCGGGGATCACGCCGACCATTTCGGCGCGCCGCCCTTGCCATTCGATGCTGCGCGCCAGATACATCAGGCCGCCGCATTCGGCGTAGGTGGGCAGGCCGCCTGCGATGGCGCGGCGGATGTCGGCACGCAGCGCGGCGTTGGCTTCCAGTCCGTCGAGGAAGCATTCGGGAAAGCCGCCGCCGATCAAGAGGCCGTCGCAGGGCGGCAGTTTGGCGTCCTTCAGGGTATCGAAATACACGGTCTGCGCACCGGCCGCGGCCAGCGCATCGAGGTCGTCGGCGTAATAGAAGCCGAAGGCGGCGTCGCGGGCGATGGCGATGCGCACCGGCTTCTCGCGACTCGGTGCCGGCAGCGCGGGTGCCGCCAGGGCCGTGTCGGTATGGCTGATGGCGAGCAGGCGGCCGAGGTCGACCTGGTCGGCGATGCGCTCGCCGATGGCGGCGATGTGGCGTTCGGCCTCGGCGGTTTCGTTCGCCGGCATCAGGCCCAGATGGCGTTCGACCAGCGCCAGTTCGGCGTCTTCCTGCACCGCGCCGATCACCGGGACGTCGGTGTAATGCTCGATCACAGCGCGCAGCTTGGCTTCATGACGGCGGCCGCCGAGGCGGTTGAGGATCACGCCGGCGATGCGGATGTTGCGGTCGAAGGCCTGGTAGCCGAGGATCAGCGGCGCGATGCCGCGCGTCATGCCGCGCGCATCGAGCACCAGCACCACCGGCAGGTCGAGCAGGCGCGCCAGCGCGGCATTGCTGTTGGAGCCCTGCAAGTCGAGCCCGTCGTAGAGCCCCTTGTTGCCTTCGACCAGGCAGACTTCGGCGTCATGGCCGTGGCGGGCGAACTGCTCCTTCAGCTCGGCATCGGGCGAAATGAAGAAGTCCAGGTTGTAGCAGGGACGGCCGGCGGCAACCGAAAGCCAGAGTGGATCGATGTAGTCCGGCCCCTTCTTGAAGGGCTGCACGGAGCGCACGGGCTGACCGTGCTTGCCGGAGCTCAGTGCCGCCGCCAGGCCGATGCTGATGGTGGTCTTGCCCGAGGACTTGTGCGCGGCTGAAATCAGGAAGCGATGCATGGCGCGCTGGCCGTACTGCGAAATCAATCCGTGATGCCGGACGCCGCTTCGAGTTCGGCCAGGTCGTCCTGCGGCAGGAAGTGCAGGATGCGCACGCCGATCGTGGTCATGGTGAAGGCGATGGCCAGACCGCCGACGGCGAGCAGGACTTCCGGCAGGCTGGCGCTGTAATGATCGACCGCACCATCCATGAAACTGCTCTTGACGTCGTAGCCGGGGAATATCTCCAGCGGGAAGGCCTGGCCGCCGATGATGAAGACATAGAGCTGGAAGTAGGCGCCGAGGATCACCAGCAGGGCCGCGACATTGACCCACAGCACCTTGTCGCGGGTACTCGGGCTGAACAGCAGGACCAGCGGCAGCAGGCTGCCGAGCAGCACCTGGCCGATCCAGAACTGGCTGGCGAACTCGCTGTCGAACAGGATGAAATATTCGAAGGCGATGTTCTTGGCGAAATAGGCGTTGACCAGGTGCAGCATGAAGGTGAAATACAGCACGGCGGCGACGAACGTGGCCAGCAGGTTCTTCATGCGCTTCTGGATCAGCGGCGGCAGGCTCATGTTGTTCCAGGCATACATCGTGGTTTGCACCACGAGGAACACGGCCAAGCCCCAGGAGAAGGACATGATGATGAACATCGGCGCCAGCAGGGCACTGCCGTAGGCCTGGCGGGCGACCAGGAAGGCGAAGATGGAGCCGGTGCCGCTGGTCAGCACGACACGCCAGACAAAGGTCGCCAGGCCGGCTGCCTTCGAATAGGGGTTCATGCGGCGTTCCATCATGGTCCACAGATAGACCCCGACCAGGGCGTAGAACACCGGGTAGAGGATCACGTTCCAGCCGAACACCGAGGTCGGATTGAAGTGCGTCGCGGCGACGATCAGCCGGTCGGCGCGGCCGAGGTCGAGCATGATGACGAACAGGCCGCCGCTCAGCATGGCGATGGCGAGCAGGCCGGACAGCGGCGCGCGAGGCTTGTAGAGCACGCGGCCGAAGACCGAGCCCATCGAAGCGACGTTGAGCACGCCGGAGGCGGCGATGATCAGGAAGATGGCAATGACGTGGGGCAGGCCCCAGACGATCTGGTTGTTCATGCCGGTCACGACATGGCCCGAATGTTCCATGTAGAGCGCGGCGGCGAAGCCGATCGCCGACACCAAGCCGCCGATGCCGGCCAGCAGGTAGAAGAAGCCTTCTTCGTGGCGGGGATTGAGGATGGCCATGGTCAGATTCCCTGGTAGCGCACGCCTTGATTCAGGCGCAGGTCGCTACGAACTTGCGTGGTCGGCACGCTGGCGATGCGCTTGGCAATATCGCTGGCGGGGTCGTTGAGGTCGCCGAAGGTCATTGCGCCCGTCGGACAGGATTCGACGCAGGCCGGGGTCTGGCCCTTGTCCACGCGATGCACGCAGAGCGTGCAGGATTCGACGCAGCCCTGGCCGCGCGGAACTTCGGGGTTCTGCTCGGTCAGCGGCGCATGGACGAAGGAGCGCGCCTTGAACGGACAAGCCATCATGCAGTAGCGGCAGCCGATGCAGGTGTGACGATCGACCAGCACGATGCCGTCGGCGCGCTTCATCGAGGCGCCGGTGGGGCAGACGTCGACGCAGGGCGGCTCGGCGCAGTGCTGGCACATCATGGGAAGTTGCGTGACGCGGCCGTCGCGGCGATCGACCAGTTCGATCTTGCGTATCCATTGCGAGTTCTGGCGCGGATCGGGCAGCTTCTCGCTGACGCCGTTTTCGGTGTGGCAGGCATCGATGCACTTGGTGCAGCCCGGCGCGCACTTGTTGGCGTCGATCAGCAGGCCCCAGCGTACGGCGGGCGAGGCGGCGGTGCCGGCCTTGCGCGCTTCGGTGGCGGCTACAGCTTCACCGACAGCCATCAGGTGCAGCCCGGGGGCGATCACCGTGAAGCCGAGGCCGGCAACGCCGGCGCCGGCGGCGGCGATGAATTTGCGACGCGGATTGTTGTCGGGGGTATTCATGGCTTCAATCCTGCGGCCTTGAATTTGGCCTTGGGCTGGTGGCACTCGAAGCAGTCGAGCTTCACCGCGACGTAGCTGTGGCAGCTTTCGCAGAAGTTTTCCTTGCCGCCCAGCACCGAACCGGTTTTCTGGCTGGCATGGCACTCGATGCAAGCGTTGAGCGAGGCCGGCTCGCCACGGATACCGGCGCGCAAGGTGCGGTCGCGCTGGTGCTTGAGCATTTCCATGTGGTTGCGGCGCATCTCCTCGGCCGGCGCCACGCACTTGCCGGGGTTGGCGATCGTTATCACCGGCTTGGCCGTGCGGCCACCTTCGCCGGCAAGAGTCGGCGCTGGCGACACGGCGACAAAAGCCGTGACAGCGGTGACGAGGAGGCGCAGCAGCTTCATGGCAGCTTATTCACCTAAACCCATTTGAATATAACCCGTCGGGCAGACATCGGCACAGATGTGGCAGCCGATGCACTTGTCGTAGTCGGTGGCGACGTAGCGGCCGGTCATGGTCTCGGTCTTCTTGACCTTGTACACGGCGGTCTGCGGGCAATACACGACGCAGTTGTCGCACTCGAAGCACTGGCCGCAGCTCATGCAGCGCTTGGCCTCGGCGACGACTTGCGCTTCGGTCAGCGCATCGATGCGCTCGTCGAAGTTGCCCAGCGCCGAATCCTTGTTCAGGTGCGTGATGTGGCGCTTGTTGCGATCGGTGTATTGGAAGTGACCGAGGAACAGCTGGTCGTGCGGAATCACGTAGCGCTCGGAACGGTTCTCATAGTTGTGCACCACTTCCTTGCTCTTGTCGGTACCGAGCGTGGCGCCCTTGACCTCGCCGAACTGGATGCCCTTCTCGACGTACTTGCGCATCAGGTCGAAGGCATGCACGTCGATCTTGGGCCGGCGCACCATTTCCTGGCCGGCGAGGAACTGGTCGATGCCGTCGGCGGCAATTGCGCCATGGCCCACGGCGGTGGTCAGCAGGTGGGGGCGGATCACGTCGCCGCCGGCGAACACGCCCGGCTTGCCGGACACCTGGTAGTTCTTGTCGGCCGCGACCATGCCCTTGCCGGCGTTGAATTCCTCGATGCCGGTGAAATCTACGGCCTGGCCGATGGCGGAAACGATCAGGTCGGCCGGCAGTTCCTTTTCCGTGCCTTCGATCTTCTTGATGTCGAGGCGGCCGGAAATCATCTTGGCTTCGCACTGCATGACGCGCAGCGCGGTGGCGCGGCCGTCCGCGCCCTTGACCACGCCGATCGGCATCCAGCCGCCCATGATGGTGATGCCTTCGGCCTGGGCGTGGTCGATTTCCGGCTGGCTGGCGGTCATATAGACGGAGGTCAGCGTCACTTCAGCGCCCTGGCGCAGGGAAATGTCGGCGACGTCCTGGGCCATGTGGCCGGCGATGGCGCCTTCGAAATCCGTCGGATTGACCTTTTCGATGTGGCCGAGGCGACGCGCCACGGTGGCGACGTCCATCGAGGTGTCGCCGCCGCCTACCACCACCACGCGGTGGCCGACGGTCTTCAGGCGGCCGTCGTTGAAGGCCTTGAGGAAGGAGGTGGCGGTCACCACGTTCGGCGCGGCATGGTCTGCCGGATCGCCGGGCAGCGGCAGGGCGCGGCCGGCCTGGGCGCCGAGGCCGAGGAAGATCGCGTCGTAGCTGGCGCGCAGTTGTTCCAGGGTGACGTCGGTGCCGATGCGGGTCTTCAGGTGCACGTCGACGCCGAGGTCGAGGATGCGCTGGATTTCGGCATCGAGCGTGTCGCGCGGCGTGCGGTAGCCGGGAATGCCGTAGCGCATCATGCCGCCGAGGAATTCATGCTCGTCGAATATGGTGCAGCTGTGGCCCTTGAGCGTCAGATGGTAGGCCGCGGAGAGGCCGGCCGGGCCGCCGCCGATGATGGCGACCTTCTTGCCGGTCTTGTGTTCGGGTGCCTTGAACTTCAGATTGTTCTGGATCGCCCAGTCACCGAGATAGTGCTCGACCGAGTTGATGCCGACGTGGTCTTCGACCTGGTTGCGGTTGCAGCCGGTTTCGCAGGGCGCCGGGCAGACGCGGCCCATCACCGCGGGCAGCGGATTGGCTTCGGTCAGGCGGCGCCAGGCGTATTCCTGCCAGGTCATGCTGGGCTTGCCGTCGGCGCCGACCGGGGGCTTCTCGATGCCGCGCACGATATTCAGGTAGCCGCGGATGTCCTCGCCGGACGGGCAGGAACCCTGGCAGGGCGGCGTCGACTGGACGTAGGTCGGGCACTTGTAGGAGTAGCTGGCCTGGAAGATCTGCTCCTGCCAACGTTTGACCTTGGTATCGCCTTCCTTGTAGCGGCGGAAAGTCAGTTTCTCGGTGCGTGTTTCAGGCGTGGCGGACATAAGGGGTCTCCGAATAAGTCTTGTTCGTCATTGCTCGTTGTTGAGCACGATCGCGGTACTGACCAGTTGATGCACGCCGCCGACCATGCTCATCTTGAAGCCGTAGTAGGGCAGCACCTTGGTGAATTGGGCCTTGCAGATGGCGCAGATGGTGGCCATGAAATTGACGCCGTTGTTCTGCACGATCTCGTTCAGCGCTTCCATGCGCGGCAGCGCGCCCTTGACTCGCAGGTCGAGCAGTTCGTCGGTCAATAGACCGCCGCCACCGCCGCAGCAGAAGGTCTTTTCGCGCGTGGTGCCTTCCGACATGTCGACATAGTGGTTGGCGACGGCGCGGATGATGTTGCGTGGGATGTCGAACTGGCCGCCGGCGTAATCGCCCATGCGCGAGCCGCGCGCGACGTTGCAGGAATCGTGGAAGGTGACGATGCGGTGATCGTTGGCTTCCTTATTGAACTTCAGGCGCCCGGCCTGGATCAGGTCCCAGGTCACTTCGCAGATGTGCGAGGGCTGCTTGTAGTTCGGATCGAGCTGCTTTTGCAACTGGATCGCGAAAGGATCGTTGGCGCCGGCGCCGATGCCGGTCAGGGTGTTCCAGAAGGCGTAGGCGACGCGCCAGGCGTGGCCGCATTCGCCGACCACGATGCGCTTGACGCCGAGTTCCAGCGCGGCTTCGCGCACGCGCATGGCGATCTTCTGCATCTGCTCGTAGCTGCCGATGAACATGCCGAAGTTGCCGGCTTCCGAGGCCTTGCTTGAGAGCGTCCAGGAAATGCCGGCGGCGTGGAACACCTTGCCGTAGCCGATCAGGCTATCGACGTGCGGCTCGGCGAAGAAGTCGGCCGAGGGCGTGACCAGCAGGACTTCGGCGCCCTTGACGTCGAGCGGATATTTGACCGCCGCGCCGGTGTCTTCCAGCACGTCCTCTTCCAAACCTTCCAGCGTGTTTTCCAGCGCCGGGCCGGGCAGGCCGAGGTTGTTGCCGATCTTATGCACCTTGCCGATGATCTCGTTCACGTACTTGTGGCCGAGGCCGACGCTGTGCATGATCTCCTTGGCCGCCATGGTCACTTCGGCGGTGTCGATGCCGTAGGGGCAGAACACCGAGCAGCGGCGGCACTCGGAACACTGGTTGTAGTAGCGGAACCAGTCGTCGAGCACGTCCTTGGTCATGTCGCGGGCGCCGACCAGCTTGGGAAACAGCTTGCCGGGCAGGGTGTAATAGCGGCGATACACCGAGCGCATCAGATCCTGGCGCGCCACCGGCATGTTCTTCGGATCGCCGGTGCCGATGAAATAGTGGCACTTGTCGGTGCAGGCGCCGCAGTGCACGCAGGCATCCATATACACGCGCAGCGAGCGGTACTTGCCGAGCAGTTCGCCCATCTTGGCGACGGCCTTCTGTTCCCAGCCATCGACCAGGGTGCCCGGGAAGCCGACCGATTCGTTATGCACGGCGGCTGAAACATAGGGGTTGGACTCGACCATCGAGTCGATCTTCAGGGCCGGAATGGTCGGGTACTCGCGGAAGGCCGGGGCGACCACCTTGGCCTTTTCGGCGGGCTTTCCAGCCGGTTTGGCTGCAGGCGCAGGAGTTGGCGCTGGCGCTACGGCGGTAGGGGTATCAGACATGGGTCAAAAACCTTTTAGCCACAGAGGACACAGAGGACACAGCGAAAGGCGCACATGCTTCCAGCGATCCAGGGTTTTCTCTGTGATCTCTGTGTCCTCTGTGGCTAATGGTTCTCATGCCTTTCTCTCCAGTTGCGCCGCCCAGGGTGCCAGATGGCGCGTTTCGCGCGGGTTGTCGACCTGGTTGCGGGTCGGCGAGAAGAACAGGCCGGGGGCGTGCAGCAGTTTGCTGACCGGGAAGATGATCATCAGCAGCACGACCATGCCCAGGTGCAGGTAGAGACCGGGGTGGGCCGGCAGCGGATTGATTTCGAACACCATCAGGCCGAGGAAGAAGGTTTTCACGGCGACGATGTCGGTATGCATGACGAATTTCATCAGCAGGCCGGTGACGGCGATGCCGAGCAGCAGGGCCAGCATCAAATGATCGGAAGGGGTCGAGATGTAGCGGATGCGTTCGACCAGGAAACGTCGCGCCCAGAGCCCGGCCAGGCCGGCGGCCATGGCGAAGCCGGCATACATGCCGAAGGGCTGGATGAAGGCGATGATGAAATTCACCGGTTCGGTGAAATAGCGCAGATGGCGCAGCAGCACCAGCGCGAGGCCGACATGGAACAGCCAGCCTAGAGCCCAGATCCACAGGTTGGACTTGAACAGGCTTTCAAAAAACACCACTTCGCGGAACATGCGGAAGACCACCCCGCCTGTCGTGGTCGGTGCCGGCGTGGTAGGAATCTTCAGCGGCGCCGGGGCCTGCGCGTACTCGTAAACCCTGTACGCGATGCCGCCCACCAGGATCAGCGTGGCAACGTAGAACAGCAGGGCGAAGAGTAGATTCATCGGTCGGAAAATGCTCAGGTCAAGGAATGCGGGTGACGCAGGATGAAAGGGAAAAAAAGAGGCGCCGGAGGCTCAAGGAGGACCATAGTCCGACGCCTACACCAATCGATCGCGAACCAGTTCGCGCCAGTCTTCAGACGCAGCCGGTCGGCTTCGGCAGGCCGGCGATCTTGCAAGCCTGCTTGGCGGGACCGTAGGGGAACAGGTCGTACAGGTACTGGCTGGTGCCCTTGTCCGGACCGAGCTTCTTGCCGATGGCCTTGGTCAGCACGCGCACGGCCGGGGCGATCTGGAACTCGTTGTAGTAGTCGCGCAGGAAATTGATGACTTCCCAGTGCTGGTCGGTCATTTCAACGTTTTCGGTCTGCGCCAGATAGGTGCCGACGTCCTCGTTCCATTCGGCGAGGTTGACCAGATAGCCTTCTTCGTCGGTTTCGTAGGACTTGCCGCTGACTTCGATGCTGGACATGAATGTCTCCTTGAAAAATATGGGGTGTGAATGTCTCGGTTACAGCGTATGCATTACAGCCAGGATTGGCAGTTCTTGTGCTCTGCGACCAGGTCGACGAAGCCACCGTAATCCACGGTGGTGACGCCTGCCATGACGCGGTCGCCCATGCCGCGCGCTTCGAGATCCGGCGCGAGGGCATAGACCTTGAAGCGCGACAGCGCATCGCGCAGGTGGTTTTCGGCCGCATTGCCGCGGGTGGCGGCATACACGGCATCCTCGATCAGCAGAATGGCGCCGCCCTCTTGTACAACCCGCAGGCAGGATTCCAGCGCATTGCGTTCCAGCGACGATTTATTGACGATGTGCAACATCATGCCTCCTGAAGGGCCGTCCCGAGGGAGGCATGCGCCCCCTCGGGGGGCAGCGAACGAATGTGAGCGTGGGGGTACATATTGTTTCTCCCTTAGAAGCTGAGGACGACGTCCATCTCGTCCATGAGCTTGCCCAGTTCGGCGCGCGACATGACGGAGACGTCGACCAGCAGGTCGTCTTCGGTCAGGCCGCGGGCGGCCAGGGCTTCGGCTTCGACATAGAGCTTCTCGATGTCGTAGCCGTCCAGCGCGCGGTAGGTCGGCGAGAAATTCTTGTTCTCGATGCCCTTGGTCTGCTGGCCCTTCTTCAGCTGGAACACGCCGTCGTCCATGAAGACGAGGCTGACGTCCTGGTCGAAGGCCGCCGTGATCAGCACCACTTCCAGCGATTCGAGCGCGTAGATGGTGCCGTAGGGGGCCTTGCGATTGACGAACATGAACTTCTTGATGGTGCCTTCGCTCATGTCAGTCTCCAAACGTCACGAGGCGGTCGGCCTCGATGCCGGCTTCGACCAGTTGGCCGAGTCCCGAAATGCGGAAGCCCGGTGCCAGGTTCTCGTCGCGAATGCCGCGCCGCAGGGCGGCGGCAACGCAGACCACGAGGTCGAGCTTGTGTTCTTCGGCGAGCTTGGACCAGCGCGTGACGATGTTGCGATCGTCCAGCGGCGGCTCGGTCAGCGAGGAGGCGTTGTTCACGCCGTCGTTGTAGAAGAACACACGACGAATCTCGTGGCCCTTCTCCAGCGCGGCCCGGCAGAACAGGTAAGCCGAGTCGCTGGCCTGGTGCTGGTAGGGTCCTTCGTTGATGGTGACTGCAATTAGCATGAGCTGGTTTTCCTGGAATGCGCTCAGAAGCGGATGTGGGTCGAAGCGTTGAGATTGGCGCGCGAACCACGCCAGTCATCAATCAGGTACTTGGTGAAGGGCAGGCCGGTCTTCTCGAAGAAACGCGGCCAGCCGATGCGGTCGATCCAGTCCGACAGGCGTTCCCAGGGACGGGCATCGGCCTTGTAGGTGCGCAGGATGTTGCCCACCACGGCGTTGACTTCGGGCCAGCGCGGGGCGTTGTTGGGCAGGCCGGAAGCGACCATCTTCATGAAGGTGGGCTTGCCGCGTGCATTGGAGTTCTTGCCCCCGACCCAGATCGCCAGCTTGGAATGTTCCGGATCGTTGATTTGCATCGGCGGGCAGGGGGGATAGCAGGCGCCGCAGCAGATGCACTTCTTTTCATCGACTTCGAGCGAGGGCTTGCCATTGACCAGCGCCGGACGGATCGCGGCGACCGGGCAGCGGGCGACCACGGTCGGGCGCTCGCAGACGTTGGCGACCAGGTCGTGATTGATCTTGGGCGGCTTGGTGTGCTGGATGATGACTGCGATGTCGGCCTGGCCGCCGCAGTTGATCTCGCAGCAGGAGGTGGACATATGCACGCGGTTGGGCATTTCCTCGTGCTTGAACTCGTTGTACAGCTCGTCCATCATCGACTTGACCACGCCGGAGGCATCGGTGCCGGGGATGTCGCAGTGCAGCCAGCCTTGGGTGTGGGACACCATCGAGACGGAGTTGCCGGTGCCGCCGACCGGGAAACCGTTCTTTTCGAGTTCGGCGATCATCGGATCGACCTTCTTCTGGTCGGCGACCATGAACTCGATGTTGGAGCGGATGGTGAAGCGGACGAAACCTTCGGCGAACTGGTCGGCGATGTCGCACAGCTTGCGGATGGTCCATACGTCCATCTGGCGCTGGGTGCCGGCGCGTACGGTCCAGATTTCATCGCCGGTATGCGACACATGGTGCAGCACGCCGGGACGGGGCCGGTCATGATATTTCCAGTTGCCGTAGTTTTTCAGCATGGTCGGGTGCAGATGCGGCTTGTTGTCCGGCACGCCGCATTCGATGGCCTTGCGCAGCGGGGCGGGTGGGGTAGGTGCGTTCATGCTCGATCTCCTCAGGCGGCAGCTTTTTTGGCGTTGATGCGGGCGACTTCCTCGTCCCAGCCAACGGTATTGACATAGGGATTCATGCGCGGCGTCGAAACCATGTTGGCGTCGATTTCGACTTCGATGCCTTCGAGGAAATTGACCAGGCCGATGCGTTCGATCATTTCGCCGGTGCGCTCATGCTCCAGTGCGTTTTCGGCGAAGAAGTCGATGATCTTCTGACCCAGTTCGGTCAGCTTCTCGTAATCCTCGTCCTTCTGCAGCGGCATGAAGGGGATCACCACTGTGCCCATCAGGTCGCCGATCTTCAGCGTGCGCTTGCCGCCGACCAGGATCGTCGCGCCCTTGTCCACGCCGGTGGCGAGTGCCCCGGTCATGACGTTGATGCAGTGCATGCAGCGCACGCAATCCTTGTTGTCGATTTCCAGAGCCTGGGCGTCGTTGATGGCGACGCTGGAGAAGTGGCTGTCACCGGTGGCAGACCCGCGGACGTCCTTGATTTCCTTGATCTGGATCGCCTTGGTCGGGCAGCGGGCAACGACGTCGTTCACCAGTTCGTTCATGCCGTGCTTGGCGAACCACTTCTTGGCCAGCGCCTCGTCGGTGCGGATATTGTCGCGCCAGGTGCCGATCACGGCCATGTCCGAACGCTGGATGGAATTCATGCAGTCGTTGGGGCAGCCGGAGAACTTGAACTTGAACTTGTAGGGCAGGGCCGGACGATGGATGTCGTCGAGGAAGGTATTCAGCACTTCGCGGTGAGCCTTGGCTTCGTCGTAGCACGACTGCTCGCAGCGCGCCGCGCCGACGCAGGACATCGAGGTGCGCACGGCCGGGCCGGCGCCGCCGAGGTCGAAGCCCATGTCGTTGATTTCGTCGAAGGCCTTCTGCACGTTTTCCGTGGTGGCGCCCTGGAACATGATGTCGCCCGACTGGCCGTGCAGCGCGATCAGGCCGGAGCCGTGCTTTTCCCAGATGTCGCAGAACTGGCGCAGCGTCGCGGTGTTGTAGTGCATGCCGGGAGGCGGCATGACGCGAATGGTGTGGAACTCGGCGGCATCCTTGAATACCGGCTGGCCGTTTTCGTCCTTGATCTCGGTGAAGCGCGGAATGATGCCGCCGCCGTAACCGCGCACGCCGACCGTGCCGCCCTTCCAGTAGCCCTTGCGGGTCTGGTAAGAATGTTCCAGATGGCCGAGAATGTCGACCACGTAGTCCTTGTCCTTGGCCAGGCGCTTCAGGCCGGTGACAAAGCTCGGCCAGGGGCCGCTTTCCAGTTGATCCAGATTCGGTGTTGGGTGCATGGGCTTGGCCATGGTTTGTCTCCTCGTTGTCGGGGGGGGTAACTCGATGGAGCGATGTTAGGAGTCTGTGCGGTGCACAAACCATACTCCCGGCAGGTAATTCGACCTACCCCAAAGGGTTATATGCTTGCACTCCCATCCGGTGATGGCTGTTGACCCGTCGCTGGTGCCATAGTCCGCCCCCATAGAGTCATAGGAAACCCATTGGATACCGTCACCTCGCTCGACAAGTTCCGTGTGCCCATCGGCAACCAGGAGATCGAACTGCAGCAGTTCATCTTCGAGGCCGGCGGCATGCCGCTGCTGCGCACGCGGATTCGCGAGCGCAGCCGCTTCACCATTTTCGACATCGATCCCGCCACCGCCGCCCGCTGGGGCAAGGTGCTCTGCGCCTGGGCCGCGACGCAGCCGGGTGGGGCCGACGTGGACAAGGAGGGCGAGTGAACTATTCGCCGGACGAGGCTTCGGCCGTGATGGTCGACGTGGTGTTCTCGCTCGAAGAGGGAACATTCGCCGACGACCATGCCGAGGCTTTGGCGCGGGCGGTACGGCGTGCCCTGCCCTGGTTCGACGAGGAAGCCGAAGCCGGCATCCTGCCGCTGTCCGGGTTGGCGCACGGCAACAATGGCGTGTGTTTCGTCGGCCGTCGCAGCCGACTGGTCTTGCGCATGCCGATTCACCGTAGCGCCAGCGCCAACTTTCTGGCCGGCACCCGGCTCGACCTCGATGGCGCGGTGCTGACCGTAGGTGCGGGCAGCGTCCGGCCGCTGCTGCCGGCGCGTGGGGTCGTCTACTCGCATCTGGTCAGCGTCGGCGCCGACGACGAGATCGAGTTTCTCGCGCGTTGTAAGTCGCTGCTGGCCGGGCGCAGCCTGCAGCCGCAACTGATTACCGGCAAGGCGCACGAGCTGCGCACGGCGCAAGGTCCGGTGCGTGGTTTCAGCCTGATGTTGCATGGCCTGGCTGCCGCGGAATCGCTGGCCATGCAGGAAATCGGCCTGGGCGGGCATCGCGCGCTCGGCTGCGGTTTATTTATTCCACATAAATCGGTCGTTGCCGTCGGCAACTGACCCCAATCGAACGAGGAGAACCCTGATGTCCGAAGTTGCCACCGTGACGCTCGATGTATGCGGCCTGCCCTGTCCGGCACCGCTCCTGGGCGCCAAGAAACTAATCGACGACCTGCAGCCCGGACAGACGCTGCGTCTGATTTCCGATTGTCCGGGCACCGCCGACGACCTGTTCTCCTGGGCCAAGGTCACCGGCAATGTCGTGCTCGGCACCGAAAAGCTCGACGGCCACAAGAGTGCCTACATGATCCAGCGCGCCGGCGGCGCCAATGCCACGCCGGTTGCCCATGTCACCCTGGACATGCGCGGCGTGTCCTGCCCCGGCCCCATCGTGCAGGCCAAGAAGCTGCTCGACGGCATGCAGCCGGGCGAGGTGCTGCAACTGATCAGCGATTGCCCCGGCTCGGCCGACGACATCACGTCCTGGGCCAAGGCCGGCGCCGCCAATCTGGTTTTTACACATGAATCCGGGCGCGGCGTGCACGAGTTTTATCTGCGCAAGGCTTGAAGGCCTGCTTTAAATCGATTTTTGATTGACCCATCCCCCAGCCCCTTTCCCAAGGATAGGGGTGACTAACTCAGAGAGGAGACCTTATGAGCTACACCATCAACGGCGTCGAGAAGGAAGTCAACGAATACGGCTACCTGCTGGAGCCCGATTTCAGCGAGGAAGCGGTGCAAGTGATCGCCGCCGCCTGCGGCATCACGATGACCGACCAGCACTGGAAGGTCGTCAATTTCCTGCGCGAGAAATACAAGGAAGACGGCCATACGCCGAACATGCGCAACCTGATCAAGGGCCTGCAGGAAGAAGGCGACATGCCCGAGGCCGATAGTGCGCTGTTGTTCGAACTCTTCCCTGACGGCGGTGCGGCCAAGGAAGGCTGCAAGGTCGGTGGTCTGCCCATGCCTCTCGGCAAGGGAGGCTATTGAAAATAGCCTTCCTTGCCTTCGGCATGGCCAATTAATCGCCCCCCACCCCCTGGCCCCCGCCCCGGGGCGGGGGTAACCAGTCGGCTCGCTGCGCTCGAATAGGTATGAACCATGGCAATTAGGATTCGCTCCAGCTTCCATTCCGGGGGCAAGCCGCGCACCATGGCGGAGCTTGCCAGCGTCATTGCGATGCTGGCCTGGAAGCTGGCGATCGACTCGATCAAGCGCATGCGCGAGGCCGAGTACGACATCGACCTGGGCAGCGCCTATTTCGATTTCGTCTGCGAGTTCATGATCTTTCTGGCGCTGGCGGCGGATCGCATCGCCTATCGCGAGCTGACGCCTGAGCAGCGCCTGGAGTTCACCACCGCGCTGGCGCAGCGCATCGCCGCGGCGATCGACGACAACCGCGACATGCTGCTCTATGACGTGGCGCCGGGCAAGATCCAGCAGCATGTGCTGGAGCTGTTCAACCGCCGCGGCGCCGAGTATGCCGATCACGGCTATACCGAGGACGGGCCCGACTTCGGCTTTCGCCGCTGCTTTGCCGCCTGCCTGAAGGAAGTGCTGCCGGAAAAGGACCAACTCTGGGCCGTCGACCAGGTCATGGAAATC
Organism: Sulfuritalea sp.; assembly: GCF_031426875.1. Lineage (NCBI taxonomy): Bacteria > Pseudomonadati > Pseudomonadota > Betaproteobacteria > Nitrosomonadales > Sterolibacteriaceae > Sulfuritalea > Sulfuritalea sp. The sequence goes on along the minus strand of NZ_JASJPC010000028.1, from coordinate 39,840 downwards.
GAATCGCCGGAAGCCATCAAGGCGCTGGAAAAGACCCTGGCCGGACTGTTCCACCCCGGCGAGGCCAAGAGTCGGCGCCCGCGCCGCGGCGTAACGGGCGACTGACGACTTGTCCCTCCGCTCCGCGCTGAGTGGGCTGCAGCGTGATCACCGCGTGCCGGCTGCCGGCTTTCTTGCCGGCGCTGGGCGGATGGGCTAATATTAGCCCACTAGGCAATCGCTGAGTCGTCAAGGAGGTTCCCATGTCATCGGCCGCCAATGAATCGAAGCTCATGGAAGATCGCGCCATCTACAACATGCACGATGCCAAGAGCAATCTGTCGCGCCTGGTCGAACAGGCGGCGGCGGGGCGTGAGATCATCATCGCCCGCGATGGCAAACCGGCGGCGCGGCTGGTGGCGCTCGACAGCGGACGGCGCCCGGTGCAGCTGGGCTTGGCCGCGGGCAGGTTCGAAGTTCCCGACGATTTCGACGATCCGCTGCCCGACGAGTTGTGGGGCGATCTGCTGAATCCGCGCGCGCCTTGAAGCTGTTGATCGACACCCATATTGCCTTGTGGACGCTGGCCAGGCCCGAGCGACTTCCGGTCGCCCTGGCGCAAGGCATGAGGGAGGGTGAATTCGAGGTCTTCCTCAGCCTTGCTTCGCTGTGGGAAGTGGCGATCAAGCATTCGATCTCGGTCGCCGGAGGGTTGCGCAAGCTCGACTGGAGCGCGGCCGACCTATTGACGTGGACCGAGGGCGCCGGAATCAACTTGCTGCCGATAACGCCCGCCCATTGCATACGCGCCGACAGCCTGCCTTACCGCATCAATCCGAAGACCGGCCGTGCGCATGCCGATCCCTTCGACCGCATGCTGGTGGCGCAGGCCCTGGCCGAACCGATGCGGCTCGTGACAGCCGATCCGCTGGTGGCGCTGCACGGCGTCGATGCACCGGGGCTGATCGAAAAGATTCCGGCCTGAACGATGGCAACAGACTGCGAGGGTATTTTGATGACCGATTTTCCGTTCGATCTCGACAATGCGGCTGCGTACGCGGCGTGGCGCGAGCGCAAGCTCGACAGCGCGCCGCGCCGCATCGAGGACATCGTGGTTGCGCTCGACGATCCGCGCAGGCTGACGCCCGGCGAGCTCGATGCCCTGCTGCAGCGCTGCGCCACGGCCAACATGGCGATCTACGCCAGCACTACGGCCGGCAATCCCGACAAGGAGATTCCGCGTCGCCTCGGCGCCCAGCTGGGCCTGCACAGTCTCGACAGCCACTGGCTGACCGACGACGATGCGATTTCGCCGATATCGGTGCGCGGCGCCGAAGAGCGCGGCGAACGCAAGGAATTCATACCCTATACCGACAAGCCGATCCGCTGGCACACCGACGGCTATTACAACCTGCCCGAGCGCACGGTGCGCGGCATGGTCCTGCATTGCGTGCAGCGCGCCGAATCCGGCGGCGAGAACCAGTTGCTGGACCACGAGCTCGCCTACATCCTGCTGCGCGACGAGAATCCGGACCATATCCGCGCCCTGTCGCAGCCCGACGCCATGACCATCCCGCCGCGCATGGACGAGACCGGCATCGCGCGCGCCGCGCAGCCGGGGCCGGTATTTTCAATCGATGCGCAGGGCTATCTGCACATGCGCTACACGGCGCGCAGCATCAGCATCGAATGGCGCGGCGATGCGGCGACCCAGGCGGCCGTGGCGGCCTTGTCCCGCATCCTCGCGACGCCGACACCCTGGACCCTGCATGGAAGCATGGAACCCGGCATGGGCCTGGTCTGCAACAACGTGCTGCACGACCGCGCTGTCTTCGTCGATTCGCCGCAACACCAGCGCCTGCTGTATCGCGCGCGCTATCACGAGCGGGTCGCGCCGGTGCCGCGAGAGCCGGCCTGAGCGACGCGTCGGCCCTCAGCCGCCGGCGGCCGCCAGCAGGTCTTCCATGCGTACCAGCTTTTCGCGCGGACGCCCCTGTGCCGCGGCGACTTCCGCGGCATTGATTTTCTGCCAGCCGGCGAAGTCGATCGGCCGTGCACCGCGCGTCGCCAGCAGGGAGTCGATCAGCGCGCCACCCGGTTTGTCGCCCGGCGCGCCGCCGGCGATGTCGGCGAGGATGAGTTCGGCCACTGCCAGCGAGTCGGCCCGGTTGGCCGGGATCACGCCCTGCGGTCCGCGCTTGCACCAGCCGGCCGTATAGACACCCGCTTCGACGCGGCCCTGATCGTTGGCCACCACGCCGCGCGCGGCGTCGAAGGGTAGCCCAGGGAAGGCAGTGCTGCGATAACCGATGGCGGATATCACGGTATCGGCCGCAATCGCGTAGCTTTCGCCGTCGGGAACCGCGCGGCCATGTTCGACACGGGTTCTTTCCAGCAACAGTTCGCGGGCGCGACCGTCGCCGTGGATGGCCAGCGGCCGGGCATTGAACAAAAAATGGATGCGCAGCGGGCGCTCGTCCTGTGTACCGCGCTGCGCATAGCCGCGCAGCACCTCGATATTTCGTTGGGCCAGCTTCCGCTGTTCCTCGCCGAGTTCCGCGGGAAGTTCCGTCGGCAATTGCGCAGCATCGACTCGCGTCGCCGCGCGCGAAAGATCGCCGAACTCGCTCAGCTCCGCGGTGGTGAAGCTGGCGTCGGCCGGCCCGCGGCGACCGATCAGCCAGATGTCCTCGATGCGGGCGGCGGCGAAGGCGGTGCGGGCGCGGGCGCAGAGGTCCGAGGCGGCCAGCTCGTCGGCGGTCTTCGCCAGGAGACGTGCGATGTCCAGCGCCACGTTGCCGTTGCCGATGATGGCGACCGACTTGCCGTCGAGCCTGGGTTCGAGATCGCGGTCAGCGGGAATGCCGTTGTACCAGGCGACAAATTGGCCCGAGCCATACACGGCATCGAGTTCTTCGCCGGAGATGCCCAGGCGGCGATCGTCCAGCGCACCGATGGTGATCACCAGCACGTCGTAGGCGGCCTTGAGTTCCTCGTAGGAAATGTCGCGGCCGACGGTGACGTTGCCGAGAAAGCGCACGCCTTCCTTGCCCAGCGTGCGCTCGAACTGCCGGGCGATGTTCTTGGTGCCCTGATGGTCGGGCGCGACGCCGCCGCGCACCAGGCCGAAGGGCGTCGGCAGCCGGTCGAAAATGTCGATGCGCGCGCCGGGCAGCTTGCGCCCGAGGGCGTCGGCGACATAGCAGCCGGAAGGGCCGGCGCCGACGATGCCGATATGGATGGGAGCCTGATTCATGCCAGAGCCTCGATTCTGCTTGTCGTCGCGTCGTTGAAGCGCCGCTGAAAATATTCGGCCGCTTCGGGCAGCCGCCCGTCGGCGGTTTCCAGCACGCTCGTCAGGTGCTGCTCGGACTTGGGCGCGACCAGCGTGTAGAGCTCGCCGCAGATCTGTCTTGCACTGTCGCCGGGCCAGTCGGCGGGGAGCAACTGCCTGGGCAATTGCGGATCGCGCAACTGGACGCGGCGAAATTCGTGGATCAGCAGCGAGCGCACGCAGAAGGCCTGTTCCGGATCCAGGTTGCGCGCCGCTTTGATGGCCCTTGCCAGGGGGCGGAAACAGTCGATGAAACGCTTGTAGTCGGCAGCGATGGTGTCGAGATTCCAGCATTCGCGCACCAGTTCCTGCAGCGGACGGCTGGCCAGCGCGCCCAGGCTGCGTCCCTGGATCACCACCACCTTGTCGTGGGTGCCGGTGCTTTGCAGGATTTCCAGCACCGCGTCATGGTTGGCGTAGGGGTGCGCCAGCACGCCCGGTGCAATCACGCCGAAACCCTCCCAGAGCAGTTCGCGGCGCAGCACGTCGCGCTGCGCCGCGCTCAGGATTCCGCCGCCGGCAAACACCACCTGCCAGTCGCCGTCCCATTGCCGGTGCGGATCATCGTAGATGCGGCGGAAGGCATGTTCGAAACGCCGGCGACCGATCGCTGTCAAACTGTAATAGCTCTTGCGTCCGATGCGCTCCGAGACCAGCCACTTTTCCCTGGTGAGGCGGAACACGCTGGTTCTGACCAGCCTTGCGTTCGGGCCCAGCGGCTCGATCAGCGTGATCAGGCTGCCGATGCCGACGGTGCCGCCGTGGGGGGCGATCGCATCGCCGTAGATGGTGATGATCAGCGAGTTGGCGCGCAACTTGTGGTCGGCGAGGAAGGCATTCAGCCATTGGCTGATGAAGCGGCTCTTCATGAGTGGAACGCTCCCTGGGTAATTTCTTTAAATGATATCACTGGCTGTGATGTGTTGTAACACTACTCCTGAAAGCATTGCTACTCACTTGTCGATGTCAGCTTGCGCTATTTTGCCGAAGCCAAAAAAACAAAGACAAAACAGAGTAAAGCGACAGTATGGTTGAAGTATAAAAAATAAATTGACACTTTTGAAGTGATACATTACTATTTTACGCAGCAATTGAATTTGTATCGCAATTAAGAATTTTCTGAAATATGGCTTTGCCCATGCGCCGGTGTGCAAGTCGGCGCGATGGCCTGTTGGCACTACCTGGAGAGCTGAAATGAGAACATTCAAGACTTACGACAAGGGCGACGTACTGCCCGACGACTACCGGAAGGCCCTGATCAACCTGATGTGTTTCCAGGCCGACTCGGAATACGCCGGCGGTCAGCGCGTGGCCGAGAACCATCAGTATGCGACGCGCCCGGAAGAGGCCTATCGCCTGTCGAAGAAGGTGTTCGAGGAAATGGGCCACGCCTTCTATGTCTGGAACCTGCTGCAGGAGCTCGGCGTCGATGTCGATGCCCGCCTCTACGAGCTGTCGCACAATCCCGAGAATCCGGACCCGAAGAAGGTGAACGTGATCAACGGCTTCCGCAAGGAAAACTGGTCGAAGTTCTTCGAGTGCTGGGAAGACGTGGCGCTGTTCTCGACCGTGGTCACGCCGGCCGCCGTGGCCTTCCTCGGCCAGTATCGCGAGTGTTCCTACCTGCCCTGGGCGCGCGTCAATGTGCGCATCCACAAGGAGGAATACGGCCACTTGGCCTTCGGTGTCTGGGCCTCCAAGCGCTGCATCGAGTTCGGCGGCGAGAAGACGCGCGAATTCATGCAGCAGCGGATCCCCAAGTTCATGCAGATGGGCCTGGGTTTTTACGGCCGCCCGTCCGCCGGCGACAAGAAGTCGGAAATGTTCGACATCTATTACGAGTACGGCATCAAGGTGAAAAAGCCGGAAGAACTGCAGGCCGAATACCTCGAACTGCTGGATTCGCGGCTCAAGGAAATCGGCCTGGTCATGCCCACGGACGTCGAGGCCGACTACGACATGCGCATGGGTTACGAAGCCGCACATCCGCTGGCCGCCTGAGCCATGCCTGCTTTACCCCAGCATCTGCTCGACGGCGAAGTTGCCGAGCTGAGGCGCTTCGGCTATACGCCCTTCGGCGATGCGGCGCCCGACTGGGCGGGCATGTGGCAACTGCTGCAAGGCGACTTTGCCACGCTGCAGCGGCCCCAGGTGCCCGGCTATGCGGAGCTGAGTCCCTGGCCTCAGGAAGGCGCGCGCATCTACATGCGGCGGCGCCTGCTGGCGGATCGCCTGTTCGAGGAATGCCAGGTCCTGTATCGCCGGCTGCACGGCGAGGGCATCAATACCGAGCTGGTGGAGGCCTACACCCTGGCGCGCGAAGCCTACGAAGACGCCGTGCTGGATTTCGGCCGGGCGCGCGAAATGCTCGAAGAGGTATTCACGCGGACCGTCGATGTCTGACGCGGCCAGGCGTGCCGCCTGCGGGTGAGACGTCCGGGAATCGGGGAACTCCGTACGGGTATACTGGCGGCAGGCATGTTCCTGCCGACCTTCAACCAACCACAGGAGTTTTCATGAGGATTCTATCCATCGCTTTCGTCGGCTTCATCGGCACCATCGGGCTGGCTTCATTCAATGCAGGCGCCGCAGATGCCAAAGTGCAGACTGTCGCCGCCCTGAATCAGAACAAGGCCACCCTCGCCGGCAAGACGATCAGCGCCCAGGGCAAGGTGGTGAAGGTCAACAACGGCATCATGGGCCGCAACTTCGTGCACGTGCAGGACGGCACGGGCGATGCCGCCACCGCCACCAACAACCTGATCGTCACCAGCAAGCAGACCGCCGCCGTCGGCGACCAGGTGACGGTTTCCGGCGTGGTCGTGGTGAACCGCGATTTCGGCGCCGGCTATTCCTATCCGCTGCTGATCGAAGAAGCCAGCATCACGCCCAAGAAGTAAGGGCGGAACCCGGGGGCCGACACGGCCCCCGGCGGGCTAGTGCCGCAACTTGCTGTAAGCCGCCAGCAGGCTCTGGTGCAGGTCGCAGCCTGTTAGGTCCAGTCCCGGTGTTTCGATGTTGAAGAAGCGTTGCTGTCTTTGCAGCATGGCTTCGGCCGAGGCCAGTGTAGCGTCGCCGTACAGGCTTTGCAGTGCGCTGCGGTGTCCGTCGGCGCTGCCCAGGTCGAGCAGGGTCTCGATGCAGCGATAGACCAGGCAGCGTGGCCTAGTCTGCCTGCGACAACTCGGTGAAATCGTGGATCAGGTCGTCCAGCTTGTGCCGGGCATGAGCGCGCTGGTCCGGCGTGGTCAGGGCATGGATGGCAACGGCGAGTTCCGCCGCGGCACGGCGCAGTGCCACAGCCTGTGACAGTCGCGCCGGATCGGCGGGCAGATCGAAGCGTGCCGCGTAATCGTGGAGCAGTCGCATCAGCTTGTCGCGCGGCGGGCGCTCGCGCTCGACCAGGCGCACCAGGTCCAGCCACTCGCGCTGACGGCGCAACCTTTCCTCGTACCAGAACTGGCTGCCGGCGCTCTGCCCGCCTATGAGTTGCCGCAAGCTCGCCGCCTGGGCGTCGCTGAAGTCGCCGAACCAGTACTCGGTGCGCTCCAGCAGGCGCTTGTAGCGCGCCCGGCGCTGGGCGTTTTCGTCCTCGGCGAGCTTCGCCTCCTTGGCGTAGTCGCTGTTCTTCTCCGTGAAACGCCCGGCCATGCGCGCGATCTGCGCGGAACTGACGGTTGCCAGGAAATCCGCAATGTCGGGAGTCGCCCGGTCGGACAGATTGCGTGCGCGGCGGATGATGCCTTCGCTCAGTTTCATCATGTCGCCGACCGTGGGCTGGCCGCCGACCAACTGCTGGCCCTGGCGCAGCACCAGCACGTAGTCCGGCAGCTGGGTCTTGCGGTGCCAGGCCAGGAAGCCGGACAGGCGCTCGCGCAGCAGCAGGTCCTGGTCCGGCGACAGGTCCACGTACTGGTCTATCCACCAGCGCGCCAGGCTGTCGGCATTGCCATAGCCGAGGCGCACCGCACTGCAAGCCTGCAACAGCAGGCAGATGGCGACAAGAAGGGCCAGGCGGCGCATGAAGCGGTCAGTCGATGCTTCGGCCATGGCCGAGCAGGCTCAGGCGGACCAGGTCCGGCACGTTTTCCACCTGCAGCTTGGCCACCATGCGCGCCTTGTGCACCTCCACCGTGCGCGGACTGATGCCCAGGCTTTCGGCAATTTCGCGGTTGTGCCGACCGGCTACCACGAGTTCCATGACTTCGCGCTCGCGCGGCGTCAGGCTGGCCAGCAAGCGTTCGAAATGCGCGCGCTGGCCGGCCTGGTCGAGGGTCGAGCTTTGACGGACGATGGCTTCCTCGATTGCGGCGACCAGCTTCGCGTGGTCGATCGGCTTCTCCAGGAAATCGACGGCATGGGAGCGGAACGCTGCGCGTGCCGATTCGACGTCGCCGTGCCCGGTCATGACGATGGTAGGCATTTGGCAGCCGCTCTCCCGCAAGCGTTTTTGCAGCGCCAGGCCGTCCATGCCGGGCAGGCGGATGTCGATCAACAGGCAGCCCGACCATTGCGGCCGGTAGGCGTCGAGAAAGCTTTCGGCATCGGCGAACAGGGTGACCGGATGGCCGCGCAGACCGAGCAGCAAGCCCAGGGCATCGCGCACGGATTGGTCGTCCTCGATAATGAATATCGTGAAGCCACTAGCTTGCATCATCGGACTTTCCTTCGGTCGGCAACACCAGCTTGAACAGGCCGTGATCGGTTACCTCGGCCCAGAGGCTGCCGCCGTGCGCCTCGGCAATGGCTCGGCTGATGATCAGGCCGAGGCCGAGGCCGGTCGCCTTGGATGACTGGAAGGCTTCGAACAGCCGTGCCGCCATTGCACTGGTCAGGCCGGGCCCGCTGTCTTCGACGCAAATGCACACCCGCCCGGCTCTGTCCGGCTCGGCCGACAGACGGACCCGTCTTTGCCCGGCGGGCTGGTCGGCCGCCGCATCGAAGGCATTGGCCAACAGATTGCGCAACACCACTTCCAGTTGCAGGCGGTCTGCCAGCACCATGCAGGGCGGCGCCGGGTCGACGCTCAGCTCGATGTCATGCTGCCGCGCCTTGGCGGCAAAGGAGGACGCTGCGGCGCCGAGCAGGTCGTTCAGCCCGATTGCTTCGAGCCTCGTGGCGCCGGTGCGGAAGAAGTCCCGCAAGCGACGCACCACGTCGGCGGCACGGAAGGATTCGGCCACCATGCGGCGGATCGTATCGCGCAGCCGTTCGCCCGTCTCGCCTTGCGCCAGCAGTTGCTCGCAGGCCGTGCCATAGGCGGACAGGGCCGTCAGCGGTTGGTTCAGTTCGTGGGCCAGGGCACCGGCCATCTCGCCGGCCGCTGCCAGGCGCAGCGTTTGCCGCAGTTCAGCGCTGACCCGCTGCTTTTCATCGACCACGACGCCGATGAAGAATCCGGACATGACCAGCACCACCGCCAGGGTCTGGATCTCCAGTACCGTTACCGCCGAAAATCCCAGCAACTGGACTGCGCCGATGATGCCGAGCTGGATCACGGTGGCACTGGCCACGGCGCCGGCGATGCCCTGCCGCGCCGCGGCCCAGGCGATCGGCAGGAACAGCACGTAGAAATACTTGAAATCGGCGGCAGCGCCGACATCGAAGGCGACCCAGAGCGCAAGGGAAGTGGCCAGCAGGTGGCCCAGCGACTCCCAGGTCAGCACGGTCGCCCGCAATTGAGCGCGCCCGCGCTGGTCCAGCAGCATCCACAGGATCGGCATTGACACCAGGATGCCGACGCCATCGCCCACCCAGTAGCGGACGAAGGCCTCGGGTATGCCGCCGCCGGGAATCAGGTCGGCCAACGACAGCGCAAAGACGAAAGCCAGGCTGGTCACCAGCGTGCCAACGGCAACTATGCCGGCCCATTCGAGCAGTTCGCGCCGGTCGCCGAAGATGCCGCCACGCGTCAGGCGGTGGCGCAATGTCTCGGCGATGGCCCAATACCCCAGCGTCAGCAGGGCGGACAGGCCGATGGATATCGGCAAGGACGCCGGCAGGTCGCGCACCCAGGCATCGGCGATCACGATCGTCAGCGCCAGCGGCAGCGCGGCGTTTCTGCCGAAGCGCAGCATAAAAACCAGGCCGAGCGCCGGCGCCGGACTCCACGGCGTGATGTTGAGGCCGTGCAGCGGATGGAAGTAACTGGCCCAGTCGAGCACGACGTAGCCCACAAGCAGGATCAGAACGTCGCGCCAACCGAGCCGCAATGTTGGCAATGTCGGCAAAATCGGCTCGTTCCAGTGGATCGACGGGGCATTGTGCTCGGGCATGGGCGGATTCGTAATTCGTCAAGGCACGTAGGGGAAGCCCGTATCTTGCTCCAAAGCCGCGCCCAGCGCAGCTTTCGCGCTGCTCTCGACATGAATCCCCAGGGCTGCCGGACTGCGGATGCACTTACGCGCAAGCCCGAATTTTCAGCCAGGCGGCATCGTCCTAGGATGCCGTTCCATGGCTCGTTCATCAAGTGCGCTGATTGCGCTATTCCTCTTCTGGCTGCTGCTGTCCGGACTGTTCACGCCCTTCCTCCTGGCGGCCGGCGCCGGCAGTGCGCTCGCCGTGATGCTGCTGGCGCGGCGCATGGACGTAATCGATCACGAAGGCTTCCCGATTCATCTCGGCTGGCGCGCGCTGTTCTCCTACTGGCCCTGGCTGGCGAAGGAAATCGTCAAGTCGGCCTGGGATGTCAGCAAACGCATCCTCGATCCGCGGCTGCCGATCTCGCCGACCCTGGTCGAGTTCGTTCCCCTGCAGCGGACCGATATCGGGCTGGTGATCCATGCCAATTCGATCACGCTGACGCCGGGCACCATCGCCATCGAGGTCGAACCTGGCCGCTTCCTGGTGCACGCATTGACCCGGCAAGGCGCGGCCGGACTGGCCGGCAGCGCAATGGATCGCCGTTGCGCCGCGCTGGAGCGGCCATGAGCATGCTCGCCGCCGCCACCGTCGCCTTGCTCGTCACCGTGGCCATGGCTTTGACGCGCGCGGCGCGGGGGCCGACGGTGTTCGACCGTCTGCAGGGCGCCAACAGCATCGGCACCTGCGCCATGCTGCTGCTGGCCCTGTTCGGCTTTGCCAACGGGCGACCGGAGTTTCTCGACCTCGCGCTGGTGTATGGCCTGCTCAACGTGATCGGCGTGATCGCCGTGCTGAAGTTCTTCCGCCAGGGCGATCTGGGCGACTCCGGCAGCGCAGACCGCTCGCCGCGGGCGACGCCATGACAGCCTTTACCGACCTGCTCAGCGCGGCCTGTCTCGCCGGCGGCGCATTCTTCTGCCTGGCCGGCGGCATCGGTCTGCTGCGCATGCCGGACTTCTATACCCGCATGCATGCCGCCAGCGTGATCGAAACCCTGGGTGCCGGACTGATCCTGCTCGGGTTGATGCTGCAGGCCGGCCTGACGCTGGTCGCGGTGAAGCTGCTGATGGTCGCGCTGCTGGTCATGTTCACCAGCCCGACGGCGAGTCATGCGCTGGCCCGTGCCGCCCTGCTGCGCGGTCTGCTGCCGCAACTGGCCGGGCGGCCGAGCGAGGAGGACGCATCATCGAAACCCTGATCGTCGACCTGCTGCTGGTGCTGATGGCGCTCGCGGTGCTGGTGCTGGCGCGCACGCGCAACCTGTTCGCCGCCGTGGTGCTGCTGGGCATTTACAGCTTTCTGATGGCCACCGCGATGGTCGCGCTGGATGCGGTCGATGTGGCGATGACGGAGGCCGCCGTCGGTGCCGGAATTTCCACGGTATTGCTGCTCGGCGCCCTGCATCTGTGCCGGAGCCAGGAGGCCAAGCCGGTGCATCGGCCCTGGCTGCCGCTCGCGCTCTCGGCGTCGACCGCGGTACTGCTGATCCATGGCGCCCTGGGCCTGCCGGATTTCGCCGACCCGCAGGCGCCGATCCACCAGCATGTCGCGCCGCGTTACCTGCAGAACGAAGTCGACTTGCCGAACGTGGTCACTGCCGTGCTGGCGAGCTTTCGCGGCTTCGACACGCTGGGCGAGACCACCGTGGTTTTCACCGCCGGCATCGGCATCATCGCCCTGCTGCGGCGGCGCCGGCCCAAAGCGGAAGGAGGCGCCGATGAGGCATGACCTCGTGTTGCGCGTGGTGGGCAAGCTGCTGATTCCCTTCATCCTGCTGTTCGCGCTGTATGTGCAGTTCCATGGCGATTTCGGGCCCGGCGGCGGCTTTCAGGCCGGCGTCATTTTTGCCGCGGGGATGGTGTTCTACGCGCTGATCTTCGGCCTCGAAAACGCGCGCAGGGTGATGCCGGACCGGCTGGTGGAAACCATGCTGGCCGCCGGCGTCCTGCTGTATGCCGGTGTCGGCGTCGCCGGGCTGCTGCTCGGCGGCAACTACCTGGACTATTTCGTGCTCGACCGCAATCCCGTGCTGGGCCAGCATCGCGGCATCTTCTGGGTCGAGGTCGGGGTTGCCGTTACCGTCTGCGGCGTGATGCTGAAGATCTTCTACATGTTCGCCTCGCGCGGCGGTGCCGACGGGCAGGGGCCGCAGTGAACATGGCGGCGCACTTCAGCCACTTCAGCTACATCGTCACGGTGCTGCTGATGGTCGCCGGGCTGTTCATCGTCATCGCGCGCGGCAACCTGATCAAGAAGCTGATCGGCCTCTCGGTGTTCCAGACCTCGGTGTATCTGCTGTATATCGCGCCGGGCAAGCTGATCGGCGGTACCGCACCGATCCTGGCGCCGCAGTTCAGCGTCTATTCCAACCCCTTGCCGCATGTGCTGATTCTCACCGCGATCGTCGTCGGCGTCGCCACCCTGGCGCTCGGCCTGGCGATCGCGGTGCGCATTCGCGAGGCCTACGACAGCATCGAGGAAGACGAAATCCTGGCCCTCGATCACGCCGCGGCAGATGCGCAGGGGGATGGCTCGCCATGACGCTCGCCGCGCATCTGCCGGCCTTGCAGGTGGTGCTGCCGCTGCTCGCGGCGCCCGTGGCGGTGCTGTTGCGCCACGGCGGGCTGGCCTTTGCCGTGGTCACGGCAGCGGCCTGGGCCGCCTTCGCCACGGCGATCGGCCTGTGGCTGCAGGTCGGCCAGGGCGGCGATGGCCATGTCATTTCCTACCACATCGGCAGCTGGCCGCCGCCCTGGGGCATCGAATACCGCGTCGACCGCCTGAGCAGCTTCGTGCTGGTGCTGGTCTCGGGCATGGCCGCGCTGGTGCTGCCCTATAGCCGCAGCAGCATCGCGCGCGAAATCGCGCCGGAAAGCCACTATCTCTACTACGCCATGTTCGCGCTGTGCCTGACCGGCCTGCTCGGCATCACCATCACCGGCGATGCCTTCAACATATTCGTGTTTCTCGAAATATCGTCGCTCGCGACCTATGTGCTGATCGCCCTGGGGCGGGACCGCCGCGCGCTCACCGCGGCCTACCAGTACCTGATCATGGGCAGCATCGGCGCCACTTTCATCGTCATCGGCATCGGTTTCCTCTACCTGATGACCGGCACGTTGAACCTCGCCGACATGGCGGGACGCCTGGGCGCCATCGAAAGCTCGCGTCCGGTGCTGGTGGCGCTGGCCTTCCTCACGGTCGGCATTTCCCTCAAGCTGGCGCTGTTTCCGCTGCACCAGTGGCTGCCCAACGCCTACACCCACGCACCCTCGGCCGTGACCGCCTTCCTCGCCGCGACCGCGACCAAGGTCTCGGTGTACGTGCTGATCCGTTTCTACTTCTCGGTGTTCGGCGAAAGCCTGGTATTCGACCAGCTGCCGCTGCCGCAGGTCATGCTCGGGCTGTCGTTGTGCGCGATGTTCGGCGCCAGCTTCGTCGCCATCTTCCAGAACGACCTGAAGCGCCTGTTCGCCTATTCCAGCGTCGGCCAGATGGGCTACATCACGCTCGGCCTGTCCTTCGATTCGGTGAATGGCCTGGCCGCCTCGATCGTCCATTTGTTCAATCACGGCATTGCCAAGGGCGCGATCTTCCTGCTGATCGGCGGCATCGTCGCGGCCTCGGCAGCACGCGGCGCCGTGTCGCCAGCGCCAACTTTTGCCAACCTCGCCGGGCTGGCCAGGCGCATGCCGCTGACCTGCTTCGGCATCGTGCTCGGCGGCCTGAGCCTGATCGGCGTGCCGGGCACCGCCGGCTTCATCAGCAAGTGGTATCTGATCCTCGCCGCGCTGGAAAAGGGCCAGTGGTGGCTGGTCGGTGCGATCCTGCTGAGTTCGCTGCTGGCCGTCGCCTATGTCTGGCGCTTCGTCGAGGTGGCCTACTTCCGCGCCGCGCCGGCCGGCCAGGACGCGCGCGGCGAAGCCCCGCCGGCACTGCTGATCCCGGCCTGGTTGCTGGTGGCGGCGACGATCTGGTTCGGCCTCGACACCTCGCTCAGTCTCGGCTCCGCGCTGGACGCCGCGCAACAACTGGTCAGAACAGGACGATGAGCGCGGAGCAGGCCATCCTCGCCGCACTCGTGCTGCCGCTGCTGGGCGCCGCGCTGATCGCGCTGGCCCACCGCTGGCCCAATCTGCGCGAGGGCATCACCCTGTCCACTGCCGTCGGTCTGTTCGCCTGCGTCGCGCAACTGCTGGCCCCGGTGCTGGCCGGCAGCCGTCCCGCCGTGACCTTGCTGGAGCCGCTGCCCGGCCTGCCGATCGCCTTCGAGGTCGAACCGCTGGGCATGCTGTTTGCGCTGATCGCCTCGGGGCTGTGGATCGTCAATTCGGTGTATTCCATCGGCTACATGCGCGGCAACAAGGAGCAGCACCAGACGCGCTTTTACCTGTGTTTCGCGCTGGCGATCGCCGCCGCGCTGGCGATCGCCTTCGCCGCCAATTTGCTGACCCTGTTCCTGTTCTACGAACTGCTGACCCTGGTCACCTATCCACTGGTAACCCATGCCGGCACCGAGCAGGCGAAGCGCGGCGGGCGCGTCTATCTCGGCATCCTGATGGGCACCTCGGTGCTGTTTCTGCTGCCCGCCGTGATCTACACCTGGCACCTTGCCGGCACCACGGATTTCCGCGTTGGCGGCATCCTGCCGTCCGGCATGGACAAGGGCGAGGTGGCGATCCTGCTGGCCTTGTTCATGTTCGGCATCGGTAAGGCCGCGTTGATGCCCTTCCACCGCTGGCTGCCGGCCGCGATGGTGGCGCCGACTCCAGTTTCGGCGCTGCTGCACGCGGTGGCTGTGGTCAAGGCCGGGGTGTTCACCGTGGTCAAGGTGGTGGTCTATGTCTTCGGCCTCGATGCGCTTGCGGGCGCCACCGACTGGCTGGTGGCGATTGCCAGCTTCACCATCGTCGCCGCGTCGCTGGTGGCGCTCAAGGCCGACAACCTGAAGCGCCGCCTGGCCTACTCGACCGTGAGCCAGCTGTCCTACGTGATCCTCGCCGCCGCCATCCTTGCCCCGCTTTCCGTGGTCGGTGCCGCGCTGCATATCGCCGCCCACGCCTGCGGCAAGATCACGCTGTTCTTTGCCGCCGGCTCGATCTACACCGCCGCGCACAAGACCGAAGTCAGCCAGCTCGACGGCATCGGCCGCCGCATGCCGTGGACCATGGCGGCCTTCGGCGTCGGCGCGCTGTCGATGATCGGCCTGCCGCCGGCCGCCGGCTTCGTCAGCAAGTGGTACCTGGTCTCGGGCGCGATCCAGCAGGCGCACTGGTTCGCGCTGGCGGTGGTGCTGCTCAGCACCCTGCTCAACGCCGGCTACTTCCTGCCCATCCTGCATCGCGCCTTCCTGCGCCCGCTCTCGGCCGAGTCCGTCGCCCATCCGCACGGCGAGGCGCCGCTGCCCATCGTGCTGGCGCTGATGCTTGCCGCCGCCGCCACGCTGGCGCTGTTCTTTTTTCCCGACGTTCCGCTGGCACTGGCGCGGCAACTGGTGAAACCATGAAGCACGAACACTGGCTCGACCATCGCGACAACGTGAAGAAGCTCTGGCGCGGCTTTCTTGTGCTGCTCGCGCTGACCGTGGTCGCCGGATTGGTGGTCGACCTGCATCCGCATTTCGCGATCGAAGGCTGGCCCGGCTTCGACGCGGCCTACGGCTTTGTCACCTGCCTGCTGATGATCGTCGGCGCCAAAGCGCTGGGCCTATTCCTCAAGCGCGGCGATGCCTATTACGCCGAGGACCAGCAAGATGAATGAGCTCAATTTCCATCCGGCGCTGATCCTGATCGCAGGCGCGCTGCTGCTGCCGCTGTTGCGCGGCACGGCCCGCAGCATCGCCGTGCTGTCAGCGCCAACTCTTGCGCTGATCGCCCTGTGGCTGCTGCCCGAAGGCCGGCTGTGGCAGGTGCAGTGGCTCGACTACACGCTAGCGCCGCTGGCCGTGGACAAGCTCTCGCGCCTGTTCGCCACCATCTTCGCCCTGATGGCTCTCGCCGGCGGCCTGTTCGCCCTGCGCCAGGAAAGCCGCCTGGAAATCCCGGCCGCCTTCCTCTATGCCGGCGCGGCGATCGGCGTGGTGCTGGCCGGCGACCTCGTCACGGTCTTCCTGTTCTGGGAATTCATGGCCGTCGGCTCCACGCTGGTGCTGTGGAGCGCCGCCACGCCGGGCGCCTGGGCCGCGAGCCGGCGTTATGTGGCAGTGCATCTGGCCGGCGGCGTGATCCTGTTCGCCGGCATCACGGGCCACATCCTCGCCACCGGCGAGGTCGGCTTCGACCGCATGCAGGCCGACTCGGTCGCCACCTGGCTGATCCTGATCGGTTTCCTGATCAATGCCGGCGCGCCGCCGCTCGCGGCCTGGCTGCCCGACGCCTATCCGGAAGCCTCGTGGAGCGGCACCGTGTTCCTCTCCGCCTTCACCACCAAGACGGCGGTGTATGTGCTGCTGCGCGGTTTCCCCGGCACCGAGCTCCTGATCTGGATCGGCATGTTCATGATCTTCTACGGCATCGTCTATGCGCTGCTGGAAAACGACATGCGCCGGATACTGGCCTATTCGATCGTCAACCAGGTCGGCTTCATGGTGGTGGGCATCGGCATCGGCACCGAGATGGCATTGAACGGCGCCGCTGCGCACGCGTTCGCCCACATCATCTACAAGGGGCTGCTGCTAATGTCGGCCGGCGCCGTGCTGGCGGCGACCGGCAAGCGCAAATGTTCCGAACTCGGCGGCTTGTTCCACAGCATGCCGCTGACCACGATCTGCGGCACCATCGGCGCGTTGGCGATCTCGTCCTTCCCCCTGACGTCGGGATTCGTCTCCAAGTCGATGGTGACGCAGGCCGCCGCCGATGGTCACCTGCAGGCCGTGTGGCTGTTGCTCGCCGCCGCCTCGGCCGGCGTCTTCCTCCATGCCGGGATCAAGTTCCCCTGGTTCGTGTTCTTCCAGAAGGACTCGGGATTGCGTCCCGCCGACCCGCCGGCCTCGATGCGCTGGGCCATGATCCTGTTCGCCTTCCTCTGCATTGCGCTCGGCGTCTGGCCCGGGCCGCTCTACGCGCTGCTGCCTTATGCGGTCGACTACGTGCCCTACAGCGCGGCCCATGTCATCACCCAGTTGCAGCTGCTGCTGTTCTCCGGACTGGCCTTCTTCGTCATGCTCGATTATCTGAAGCGCACGCCGACCATCACCCTGGACGCGGACTGGATCTGGCGCGTGTCCGGACCGGCCATGGCGCGCGTGTTCGGCGATGCGCTGCGCATCACGCGCGCCGGGCTCGGCAACGATCTGGCGGCAGGCATGCGCGCGCTGGCCGAGGCCGTGGTGCGCCAGCGCCGGCCCGGCGGCCTGCTGCTGCGCTCCTGGCCCACGGGCAGCATGGCGCTGTGGGTCATGGTCATGCTGCTCGCCTACCTGCTGCTGTATTACAGCGGTAACAGCCATGCCTAGAACCAGCGCCCAACAGCATTGATTCGACCATGCATGCATTCGCTCAACACTGCGCTTCAACCGCCGGAACCGTCGGATCGATCCCGGCGCAGCACCGCCAAAAGGAGGTACCCATGACCACGCTGCACGATTCCAGAGTCGACCACAAGCGCCTGCGCATCCTGATACCGATCAATGCCAACGAGGATTCGCGCTGGGGCATACGTTACGCATTGCGGCGGCAGCAAGCAGGCCGCGCGGTGGAGGTGATCCTGCTCAACGTCGGCGAACCGATCACCGAGTGGGAGGTATTGCGCTTCCGCACCCAGCAGGAGATATCGCGCTTCCAGGAAGAGAGCGCGCAGCGCTTCATCGGCGAAGCCACCGCGCCGCTGATGACCGCGAACATTCCCTGCCGTGGTATCTTCAGACAGGGCGAGCTGGTGTTCTCCATTCTCGACAGCGCCGAGCAATCCGGTTGCCATGAGATCGTCATGGCGCGGTCCATGGCAGGCCTGTCGAGCTGCTTCTCGCGAAATATCGTGCGCGCCGTGAAGCGTGGGCAGCGTGACATTCCCGTCGTGGTCGTTAATGGCGATGGCATAGTCGTGAGCTGAACTTCCGAGGAGGAGGAGCTTACGGGCGGAAGCGGGGCGACCCAATTCCGCCCGCTTTTTTGCACCCGGCAAGCCGAATCGGCAAGAGTTGCCGCTGGCGCCACGCCGACTCATCGTCGGTCCGGCCCTATTCATCAGGATCGGCGTGGCAGAATAGGCCTCGCCGGACAAAAAGGATCAAGACATGCGACTTTCCCTGCGCTTTGTGCTGCCATTGATACTCGTGCTGACCGGCTTCGCCTACGCGGTTTCGCCACTGGTCGATCGGATGATCCTGCGCTGGTTCACGCGCGACCTGGACATTCGCGCGGTGCTGATCGCCAACACCATCAGCGAGTCCCTGTTCGAACAGCTGGCGGCCGGACGCAAGGCGAAAATCGGCGAGTTCTTCTTCCGCATCACCCAGGATGAGCGCCTCTATGCGATCGGCTTCTGTCCAGGCAGCGAAGGTACCGCGGTGGCCTCCAAGTCGATGCCGGCCGAGGTGCGCTGCAATAATCTTGAGCGTTGGCCCGCGGGCGGCGAGAACGCGTTGCCGAGCAAACGTGGTCCGCTGCATGTGTCTATCCAGCCGATGGCGAACGACGCCTATCCCACCGGCAAGCTGGTTCTGGTGCACGATCTGAGTTTCGCGACCCGGCGCAGCGAAGAAACCACGCGCTACATCTTCTATGCCTTCATTGGTCTCGCTGCCGTCGTTTCACTCTTGACTGTGGTGATCGCCCAACTCTCCTGGCGCGGCTGGCTGGCCGGGATGCGCTCGCTGCTGCGCGGCGAAGGCCTGCTGCGCGATCCCGCTGCAACAGTGGCAAAAATGGGCATGCCCGAATTCCGGCCGATCGCCCGCGACCTGCAGCGTCTGGTGCGCGAACTCGAATTCGAATATCGGGCGCGCGACGAATCGCAAATGAACTGGACTCCCGAAACCCTGCGGGCGATCCTGCATGGCGAATTGCGCGGCGATGACGTCATCGTGGTGTCCAACCGCGAGCCCTACATCCACCAGCGTCGCGGCGATCGCATCGAGGTGCAGCGGCCGGCCAGCGGCCTGGTGACGGCACTGGAACCGATCATGCGCGCCTGCTCGGGTACCTGGATCGCCCACGGCAGCGGCTCGGCCGACCGCGACGTGGTCGATCGCCACGATCGGGTCGGCGTTCCGCCGGAAAAGCCGGTGTACAAGATTCGCCGGGTCTGGCTCAGCGCCGAGGAGGAGGCCGGCTACTACTACGGCTTTGCCAATGAAGGGCTGTGGCCGCTGTGCCACATCGCGCATGTGCGTCCCGTCTTCCGTTCGTCGGACTGGGCGCATTACGTCGCGGTCAACCGAAAATTCGCCAAGGCAGTGGCCGCCGAGGCGCGCACCAAGAATCCGATCGTGCTGGTGCAGGACTACCACCTGGCCCTGCTGCCGCGCATGATCCGCGAGGAAATGCCGGATGCCACCGTGATCACCTTCTGGCATATCCCGTGGCCGAACCCGGAATCCTTCGCCATCTGCCCCTGGCGCCAGGAAATCCTTGCCGGCCTGCTCGGCAGCAGCATCCTTGGCTTCCACACCCAGTTTCACTGCAACAACTTCGTCGATACCGTGGACCGCTTCATGGAGGCGCGGGTCGATCGGGAAAACTTCACGGTCTCGCTCGGCGGCAAGTCCACCGCGGTGCGGCGCTACCCGATCTCGGTCGACTGGCCGCCCGTTGCGGGCTTGCTGGCGAAGCCGGTCGACCAGTGCGCTGGCGACATCCGCGCGCTGAATGCGCTGCCGCCCGGCCACCGGATCTGCATCGGCGTCGATCGGCTCGACTACACCAAGGGCATCCTCGAGCGCTTCCGCGCCGTCGAGCGCCTGCTCGAACTCAATCCGGAATGGATAGGCAAGTTCAGCCTGATCCAGATTGCCGCACCGACGCGCTCCAGCATCGACGAATACCAGAGCCACGAGGCCCAGGTAAGGGCGCTGGCGGCGCGCATCAACGAGCGTTTCGGCCGCGGCCGGCGCGACCTGCCGCCGCCGATCGTGCTCAAGGTCGAGCACCACGATGCGCAGCAGGTTTATGAGTACTATCGCGCTGCCGACTGCTGCTTCGTCAGCAGCCTGCACGACGGCATGAATCTGGTCGCCAAGGAGTTCGTCGCGGCGCGCGACGACGATCGCGGCGTGCTGATCCTGTCGCAATTCACCGGCGCGGCGCGCGAACTGCCGGAGGCGCTGATCGTCAATCCCTACGATACCGACGAATGCGCGGCGGCACTGCATCTGGCGCTGACCATGCCGCTGGCCGAGCAGCGCGACCGCATGCGCCTGATGCGCGGCCTGGTGGCGGAATTCAATGTTTACCGCTGGGCCGGCCGCATGCTGCTCGATGCGGCGGCGATGCGCCAGCACAGCCGTCTCATTGAAAGAGGGGGCGGGGCGGCATGAACCCGAGATCCAGAACGCTGCCGCCCGCGCCGAGGGTCGAGTGGGCCTTTTTCCTCGATGTCGATGGCACGTTGCTGGAAATCGCCGACAAGCCGTCGGCGGTGCGGGTGGATCTGGAACTGCTGGACCTGATCGGGCAGGTGTACCGCTTGAGCGGCGGCGCGCTCGCCCTGGTCAGCGGACGCTCGATCTCGGACCTGGAAGGCCTGCTGGGCACGTTGCGCCTGCCGCTGGCCGGCCAGCACGGCCTGGAGCGGCGCGACGCCGCCGGACGGCTGTGGATCCATGCCGCACCGCCTGCGGCCAAATGCGCGATCAAGGAGGCGCTGCGGCCGGTGCTGGAGCGTCACCCCGGACTGCTGCTGGAGGACAAGGGTCTGACCCTGGCCCTGCATTACCGGCTGGCGCCGCACCTGGCTGCCTATGCGCAGCGGCTGATGCAGCGGCTGATGAACGAGGTGGGTGGCGGGCTGGAACTGCAGAAGGGCAAGCGCGTGGTGGAACTCAAGCCGGCCGGTATCGACAAGGGCACGGCTGTGGCGGAATATTTGACCGAGTCGCCCTTCAGCAACCGGCATCCGGTGTTCATCGGCGACGACCTCAACGACGAACACGGCTTCGCCGAAGTGAATCGGCTGGATGGAACCTCGATCAAGGTCGGGCCCGGCGCGAGTTGCGCCCGCTTCCGCCTGGCCAATGTCGCTGCCGTGCGGCGTTGGCTGGCGGACACACTGAAAGGAAGGGAATGCCAAATCTAGACCTGGCCTTGATCGGCAACTGCACGGTGGGCGCGCTGGTCGATGCCCGGGCGAAGATCGTCTGGGGCTGCTTCCCGCGCTTCGACGGCGATCCGGTGTTCTGCTCGCTGCTGCGGGACAGCGACGACTACGGCTTTTCCGCGGTCGAGCTTGCCGATTGCGAGCGCATCGAGCAGCACTATCAGGAGAACACGGCGATCCTGGTGACCCGTCTCTACGACTGCCATGGCGGCGGCATCGAAGTCACCGATTTCGCGCCGCGCTTCGGCCAGTACGGCCGCATGTTCCGGCCGATGATGCTGGTGCGCCGCATCCGCCGCCTTTGCGGCAGCCCGCGGCTGACCCTGCGCGTGCGGCCGGCCTGCAACGACGGTGCCGCACGCCCCGAAGTGACCTGGGGCAGCAACCATATCCGCTATGTGGCGCAGGGTCTCAGCTTGCGGCTGACGACCGATGCCTCGCTGACCGCGATCCTGCAGGAGACTCCCTTCTTTCTCGAAGACACCGTGACGCTGTTGCTGGGCGCCGACGAGACCGTGCATGAGGCCGCGAACGAGGTCGGTCGCCGTTTTCTGGTGGAAACCACCGAATACTGGAGCGAGTGGGTGCGCTTCCTCGGCATCCCCTTCGAGTGGCAGGAGGCGGTGATTCGCGCCGCGATCACGCTCAAGCTGAACGCCTACGACGACACCGGCGCGATCATCGCCGCCATGACCACCTCGATTCCCGAAGCGGCAGGCAGCGGCCGTAACTGGGACTACCGCTATTGCTGGGTGCGCGACGGTTACTTCGTGGTCAATGCGCTGAACCGGCTCGGCGCCACCCGCACCATGGAGCGTTACCTCGGCTATATCGTCAATGTCGCCGCCAGTGCCGGCGGCGGAGTGTTGCAGCCGGTGTACGGCATCGACGGCAGGGCAGGGCTGGACGAGCGGGAGGTGCCGGCACTGGCCGGCTATCGCGGCATGGGGCCGGTACGCATCGGCAACCTGGCCTATCGCCAGGTGCAACACGACGTCTATGGTTCGGTGATCCTCGCGGCGACCCACATTTTCTTCGACCAGCGGCTGACCCGGCGCGGCGATGAAGCCCTGTTCCGTCGCCTCGAAGCCCTCGGAGAACAGGCCCGGCGCTGCTACGACCAGCCCGACGCCGGGCTTTGGGAACTGCGCGGCAGCGCGCGGGTGCACACCTTTTCGTCGGTAATGTGCTGGGCGGCCTGCGACCGCCTCGGACGCATCGCTGCCCGCCTCGGCCTGGCCGAGCGCGCGGCCTACTGGTCCGACCATGCCACGCAGATGCACGCAACCATCAGTCAGAGGGCCTGGAATGAAAAGCGTGGTGCCTTCGTCTCGACCTTCGACGGCGCTGCGATGGATGCCAGCCTGCTGTTGCTGGCCGAGGTCGGTTTCCTCGATGCCGCCGATCCGCGCTTTGCCGCCACCGTCGGCGCCGTCGAAGAGGACCTGCGCCATGGCGATTACATTTTCCGCTACATCGAGAAGGACGATTTCGGCGAGCCGGAGAATGCCTTCCTGGTGTGCACCTTCTGGTATGTCAATGCCCTGGCGGCGCTGGATCGCCGCGACGAAGCGCGAGTACTGTTCGAGAAACTGCTGGCCGGCCGCAATCGTCACGGTCTGCTGGCTGAACACATCGATCCCCGCAGCGGCGAGCAGTGGGGCAACTTCGTGCAGACCTACAGCATGGTGGGCCTGATCAACGCCGCAATCCGACTGTCGGTGCGCTGGGACCAGGCATTCTGATCAATGAACTTCCGTCCTGTTTGACGCCGACGGCATATAAGGCCTATTGCGGAGCTGACTCGGCTATTTCGGCCAGCGGTCATGGCCGATGAATTCTTCCCAACTGAGATAGCCGTCCTTGCTGGTGTCGAGCCGGTCGAAGTTGTCCGTCAGGTAGCGGGACTGCCTGGCGACTTCCTCCCGCGCGAGCCGGCCGTCCTTGTCCGCGTCGGTGCCGTCGAACTGTGCCACCGACCTTCTCCAAGCCATTCTCGCCATATCGCCCTTGTGCCCGGGTTCGTCGAGACTTGGAACTATGGACTGGGCATGGATCGCGGCCGGCGCGGTACACAAGGCCAATACGCACAACACTGGATAACGCATGATTTCCCCGCAAGTGATCATCGAAACCCGAAATCCGCTCAAGGATTTTCGATGCCTGCACCATGCGCCCGTTCGTTGGGAAATGGAATTCCACGAAAGTGGTAAATCGGCGGAAATTTGCAGCCTGTTTGATCTGAATCAAACGCGGGCGAGCGCCGGCTTTCGCTGCCTGCTCAGGCGCTGTCGCCCGACGCCTTGGGGCGCCAGCCCAACTGGCGCGATATGCTTTTTGCCGCGGCGCTGATCGCCTGCGCCATCGGGCTGTTCCAGTCCGGCGGAAACAGGCCCGCCGGGCCGAGCCCGGTAATCGCCAGCGCCATTTTCCCTTCGCGGTCGAATACCGGCGCACAGAAGGCATTGATGCCGGGAATCACCGAGCCGACGACCCGTGACATGCCGTGCCGGCGGAAGTCGGCGATCAGCGCGTCGAGTTGGGCGCGCGAGATCGGCGCCCGGGTATCCTCGCCGCGGGCGTTGATCAGCAGCTCCTCCTCGACCCGGCGCTGCAGCAGCGGCGAAGCGAAGAAGCTCACGAAGCACAGGCCGATGGCGGAATGCAGCAGCGGCATCACGGCGCCGGTACGCAGGTTGACGCTGACCGGCCGCCGCGAGTCCACCCAGCGCACGATGGTCGGCCCCATGTTGCCCCACACCGCGAGGGCGACGGTTTCGCCGATTTCCTCGCCCAGGGCGTCGAGTATCGGCGTCGCCACGCGCACCGCGTCGAGCCGGGCGAGGCTGGCGAGTCCCAGCTCCAGTGCAAAATGGCCGAGATCGTAGCGGCCCGAGAGGCTGTCCTGGGTCGCCAGCCCGGTACGCACAAAGCTGACCAGGTAGCGGTGGGCCTTGGCCGCGGGCATGCCGGCGGCGGCCGCGAGATCGCGCAGCATCATGGGGGCGCCGTGATCGGCCAGCACGCGCAGCAGTGGCACGCCGACTTCGATCGACTGGATTCCCTGGCGGCCGTCTGCGTCTTTTTCTTCACCTGACATGGAGCGGGATTATAGAATCGGCGGGTTGCCAGCGCCGACTCTTTGCGGACATGGCGCATTTTCACTGGATCCAGCCCATGACTCCCGTTCTCGTCTTCGATATCGAGACCATCCCGGACATCGCCGGTTTGCGCACGCTGCACGAACTGCCGCCGTCGCTGCCCGACGCCGAAGTGGCCGAGCTCGCCTTCCAGCGCCAGCGGGCGAAGAACGGCAGCGACTTTCTGCCGCTGCATCTGCAGCGCGTGGCGGTGATTTCCTGCGCCTTGCGCAGCGACGAGGGTTTTCGCGTCTGGTCGCTGGCCGAGCCGAAGTCGAACGAGGGCGAGATCATCCAGCGCTTCTTCGATGGCGTCGAGAAGTTCACGCCGCAGATCGTGTCCTGGAACGGCGGCGGCTTCGACCTGCCGGTGCTGCACTATCGCGGCCTGATCCATCGCATCACGGCGCCGCGCTACTGGGACATGGGCGAGGGCGACTACCGCGACTCGAAGGATTTCAAGTGGAATAACTACATCAGCCGCTATCACTCGCGTCATCTCGATTTGATGGATCTGCTGGCGATGTACCAGCCACGCGGCAGTGCGCCGCTCGACCAGCTGGCGCGCCTGATGGGATTGCCGGGCAAGCTCGGCATGGACGGCTCGGCGGTCTGGGGCGCCTGGCTGGACGGGCGCATCGCCGAGATCCGCGACTATTGCGAAACCGACGTGGTCAATACCTGGCTGGTCTTCCTGCGCTTCCAACTGATGCGCGGCCTGCTCACGGCGGCGGAACACGACAGCGAACTGGAACTGGTGAAGACCACGCTGGCGGCCACCGGCATGCCGCACTGGAAGGAATTCATTGCCGCCTGGGAGGCATCATGCTGATCGACGCACGCAATTCCGCGCTGCTGGTGGTGGATGTACAGGGCCGCCTGGTGCCGGCCATCGCCGGCTGGCAGGCTTTGCTGGACCAGGTCATCTGGCTGATCCGAGTGGCGCGCCGCATGGAAATTCCGGTGCTGGCCTGCGAGCAGTATCCGCAGGGGCTGGGTCCGACCCATCCGGCGGTGGCGGCCGAACTGCCGACCGGTTGCATCGCCGGCAAGCTGCATTTTTCGGCCGTGGCCGGTGCCTGTCATGGCTTCGAGCAAGCCGGCGGTCCTGGGCAGCTCGTGGTCTGCGGCATGGAATCCCACGTCTGCGTGATGCAGACGGTCATGGACCTGCTGGCGGGCGGCCGACAGGTGTTCGTGGTCGAGGAGGCCGTCGGTTCGCGCCGCGACTCCGACAAGGCGCTGGCCCTGGCGCGCATGCGCGAGGCCGGCGCCAGCATCGTCAGCCGCGAGATGGTGGCTTTCGAATGGCTGCGCAAGGCGGATTCCAACCTGTTCCGCGAGATCAGCAGGAACTTCCTGCGCTGAATCGCCGCCGTCCCGCGGTTTCCGTTTTAGAGTCGTGCAACTACACGCCGCCGACAAACTGCGCTATTATTAAAACGTTTGTTTGAAACGATCGTTCGCTCTGCTGCGGTCAACCTAAGCCAATAACAACCCAGGAGGACACCATGGGCCAATACAACGCCCCTCTGCGCGACATGCACTTCGTGCTGCACGAACTGCTCGACGTCACCAACGAACTCAAGGTATTGCCGGCATACGCCGACATCGATACCGACACCATCAACCAGATCCTCGAAGAAGGCGCCAAGTTCACCTCCAAGGTGCTGTTTCCGCTGAATCATGTCGGCGACCACGAGGGCTGCAAGCTCGATCCCGCGACCCACGAAGTGACGACGCCGACCGGCTTCAAGGAAGCCTATCGCCAGTTCGTCGAGGCCGGCTGGCCGGCGCTGACCTGCGACCCGGAGTATGGCGGCCAGGGATTGCCGGTGGCGGTCTATAACCCGCTGTCGGAAATGCTGAATTCATCGAACCAGGCCTGGTACATGTATCCCGGTCTCTCGCACGGCGCCTACGAATGCCTGCACGAGCACGGCACGCCGGAGCAGAAGGCGCTCTACCTGCCGAAGCTGGTTTCCGGCCAATGGACCGGCACCATGTGCCTGACCGAGCCGCACTGCGGCACTGATCTTGGCCTGCTGCGCTCGAAGGCCGAGCCGCAGGCGGATGGCAGCTACAAGATCAGCGGCGGCAAGATTTTCATTTCCGCCGGCGAGCACGACATGGCGGAGAACATCGTGCATCTGGTGCTCGCCCGCCTGCCCGATGCGCCTGCCGGCACCAAGGGCATTTCGCTGTTCATCGTGCCGAAATTCATTCCCAATGCCGACGGCACGCTGGGCGCGCGCAACGCCATCACCTGCGGCGCGCTCGAGGAGAAGATGGGCATCCACGGCAACTCGACCTGCCAGATGAACCTCGACGACGCCACCGGCTGGCTGATCGGCCAGCCGAACAAGGGTCTCAATGCCATGTTCGTGATGATGAATGCGGCGCGCCTCGGCGTCGGCATGCAGTCGCTGGGGCTGACCGAAGTGGCCTTCCAGAATGCGCTGGCCTATGCCAAGGAGCGCCTGCAGATGCGCAGCCTGTCCGGGCCCAAGGCGCCCGACAAGCCGGCCGATCCGATCATCGTGCACCCCGATGTGCGGCGCATGCTGCTGACGGCGAAGGCTTATGCCGAGGGCGGCCGTGCCTTCTCGTCCTTCATCGCGCTGCAGATCGATCGCGAACTGAATCATCCCGACGAAGACGTGCGCAAGGACGCCGCCGACCTGGTGACCCTGCTGACACCGATCATCAAGGCCTTCATGACCGATAACGGCTGGATTGCCACCTCGGAATCGATGCAGGTGTTCGGCGGCATGGGCTTCATCCGCGAGACCGGCATGGAGCAGTACGTGCGCGATGCCCGCATCAACATGATCTACGAGGGCACCAACACCATTCAGTCGCTCGACCTGCTGGGGCGCAAGGTGCTGATGGACAACGGCGCCAGGCTGAAGAAGTTCGGCGCGCTGGTACAGGCCTTCGTTGAGGAGAACGGCACCGACGAAGCCATGAGCGAATTCGTCACGCCGCTGGCCGACCTTGGCGACAAGGTCACCAAGCTGACCATGGAAATCGGCATGAAGGCCTTCCAGAATCAGGACGAAGTCGGCGCCGCCGCGGTGCCTTATCTGCGCGTGGTCGGTCATCTGGTCTACAGCTACTTTTTCGCCCGCATGGCGAAGATCGCCCTGGAAAAACTCGATTCCGGCGATGTGTTCTACAAGGCCAAACTCGCCACTGCGCGTTTCTACTTTGCCCGGCTCTTGCCCGAGACGGCCATGCTGATCCGCCAGGCGCGTTCCGGCGCCAAGCCGCTGCTCGATCTCGAAGCCGAACTGTTTTAAGGAAACCTCTCACGACGCAGAGAGCGCAGAGACGCAGAGGACACAGAGAAGTTCAACAACGTTCTTGCAGTGGTTTTCCTCTGCACCTCTGCGTCCTCTGCGTTGAAAGCGGTTGCTGTAATTACTTTGAAAAGGACCATCCGTTATGAGCAATTTCATCGTCAGGAAAGTCGCCGTGCTCGGCGCCGGCGTCATGGGCGCGCAGATCGCGGCGCATTGCGTCAATGCGAAAGTGCCCGTGGTGCTGTTCGACCTGCCGGCCAAGGAAGGTCCGAAGAACGGCATCGTGCTGCGCGCCATCGAAGGCCTCAAGAAGCTCAGCCCGGCGCCGCTGGGCAACAAGGATGATGCAGCCTGCATCGAGGTGGCCAACTATGATGACAACCTCGAACTGCTCAAGGGCTGCGACCTGATCATCGAGGCCATTGCCGAGCGCATGGACTGGAAGCACGACCTGTACAAGAAGGTGGCTGCCTTCATCGCGCCGAATGCGATCTTCGCCTCGAATACCTCGGGCCTCTCGATCACCGCGCTGTCCGACGGCTTCGATGCGGGGCTCAAGGAGCGCTTCTGCGGTGTGCACTTCTTCAACCCGCCGCGCTACATGCATCTGGTCGAACTGATCCCGACCGCGGCGACGCGGCCCGAAATCCTCGACCAGCTCGAAGGCTTCCTCGTCACCACGCTGGGCAAGGGCGTGGTGCGGGCCAAGGACACGCCCAACTTCATCGCCAACCGCGTCGGCGTCTTCAGCATGATGGCGACCATGCACGAGGCCGAGAAGTTCGGTTTGTCGTGCGACGTGGTCGATGACCTCACCGGTGCCAAGCTGGGCCGCGCCAAGTCGGGCACCTTCCGCACTGCCGACGTGGTGGGCCTTGACACCATGGGCCACGTCATCAAGACCATGCAGGACACGCTGCCTGACGACCCGTTCGCGGCGATCTACAAGACGCCTGACGTACTGACGAAACTGGTAACGGCGGGTGCGCTGGGCCAGAAAACCGGCGCCGGCTTCTACAAGAAAGTCGGCAAGGAAGTGCAGCGCCTCGATTTCGCCACGGACCAGTATGTTACGGGCGGCGGCAAGGCCGACGAACTCGTGGGTCGCATCCTCAAGGAAAAGGATCCGGCCAAGCGCATGAAGGCGCTGCATGATTCGACCAATCCGCAGGCGCAATTCCTCTGGGCCATCTTCCGCGACGCCTTCCATTACATCGCAGTGCATCTGGAAGCCATTGCCGACAACGCGCGCGACGTCGATTTCGCCATGCGCTGGGGCTTCGGCCAAAAGCTCGGTCCCTTCGAGACCTGGCAGGCCGCGGGCTGGCACCAGGTCGCCACCTGGGTCAAGGAAGACATCGAGGCAGGCAAGGCGCTGTGTTCCGCGCCGCTGCCGGCCTGGGTGTTCGACGGGCACCACGGCGTGCATGGCGCCGACGGTTCCTGGTCGCCGGCGCGCCGGGCCAATGTGCCGCGCTCCACGCTGCCCGTCTATCTGCGCCAGCGTTTCCGTGCCCCGGTGCTGGGTGAGGAAGCGGTCAGCGGCACCACCGCCGGCATCACCGTGTTCGAAGACGAGTCGGTGCGCATCTGGCACCAGGGTGACGAAATATTGATCCTGTCGCTCAAGACCAAGCTGCACGTCATCGGCGCCGGCGTCATCGCCGGGTTGGCGAAGGCCATCGCGGAAGCGGAACAGCACTACAAGGGCTTGGTGATCTGGAGCGCCGATGCGGCCGAAGGCGGCGCCTTCTCCGCCGGCGCCGACCTGCAGTCGATGCTGCCGCTGTTCATGTCGGGTGGCGTCAAGGCCATCGAACCCGAAGTCGTCAAGCTGCAGAATGCATTGCAGGCGATGAAGTATGCCAACGTCCCGGTGGTGGCTGCCGTCGCCGGCCTGGCGCTCGGCGGCGGCTGCGAGTTGATGCTGCATGCGGCGAAGCGCGTCGCCTCGATCGAGTCCTACATCGGCCTGGTCGAAGTCGGCGTCGGCCTGATCCCGTCCGGCGGCGGCCTCAAGGAAGCGGCGCTGCGCGCGGCGGCCGATGCCAAGGGCAACGACCTGCTGCAGTTCCTGAAGAACAACTTCATCAACGCCGCCACGGCCGTCGTCTCAAAGTCGGCGCTGGAGGCACGGCAAATGGGCTATCTTAAGGCCGACGACACAGTCGTCTTCAACCCCTACGAGCTGCTGCACGTGGCCAAGGTCGAAGCGCGCGCGATGTTCGACGCCGGCTACCGGCCGCCGCTGCAGAAGCTGGTGCCGGTTGCCGGGCGTTATGCCATCGGCACCATCATGATGCAGTTGGTCAACATGCGCGACGGCGGCTTCATCTCCGCCCACGACTTCAAGCTGGGCCAGATGATCGCCACGGTGGTGTCAGGCGGCGACGTCGATCAGGGCAGCCTGGTCAGCGAGCAATGGCTGCTCGACCTGGAGCGCAAGGCCTTCATGGAACTGCTGAACCATCCCAAGACCCAGGAACGCATCATGGGCATGATGCAGACCGGCAAGCCGGTGCGCAATTGAAGCCCCATCCCCTCCCTGGCCCTCCCCTTGAAGGGGAGGGAAAATTGTGCCTCCTCCCCCTTCAAGGGGGAGGTTGGGAGGGGGATGGGTCAAACCTGCAAGGTCAGACGAACGAATTTGAAAAATAGGAGCCAGAGATGAGCAAACAACTGCAAGATGCCTACATCGTTGCCGCCACCCGCACCCCGATCGGCAAGGCGCCGCGCGGCATGTTCCGCAATACGCGCCCCGACGACCTGCTGGTGTACGCGATCCAGTCCGCCATGGCCCAGGTGCCTGGCCTCGACCCGAAACTGATCGAGGACGCCATCATCGGCTGCTCCTTCCCCGAAGGCGAATCCGGACTCAACATGGCGCGCAATGCCGTGCTGCTGGCCGGCCTGCCCAACACCGTCGGCGGCGTCACCGTCAATCGCTTCTGCGCGTCCGGCATCACCGCCGTGGCGATGGCCGCCGACCGCATCCGCGTCGGCCAGGCCGATGTCATGATCGCGGGCGGCGCCGAGTCGATGTCCATGGTGCCGATGGGCGGCAACCATCCCTCGATCAACATGGGCGTGTTCAGGGACGAGAACGTCGGCATGGCCTACGGCATGGGCCTCACCGCCGAGAAGGTGGCCAACCAGTGGAAGGTCACGCGCGAGATGCAGGACCAGTTCGCGCTGGAATCCCACCAGCGAGCCATCGCCGGGCAGCAGGCCGGCGAATTCGACGCCGAGACGACCGCGGTCGAGATCATTGATCGCGTGCCGAATCTCGCTACCGGCGAGGTCGAACTGAAGAAGCGCAGCGTCAACCGCGACGAAGGCGCGCGCGCCGAATCCACTCTCGCGGCGCTGGCCAAGTTGAAGCCCGTGTTTGCCGCCAAGGGATCGGTGACCGCCGGCAACAGCTCGCAGACCTCCGACGGCGCCGGTGCGCTGATCCTGGTCAGCGAAAAGATACTGAAGCAGTTCAATTTGACGCCGCTGGCGCGCTTCGTCTCCTTCGCGGTGCGCGGCGTGCCGCCCGAAATCATGGGCATCGGCCCCAAGGAAGCGATTCCGGTCGCCTGCCGGCTCGCGGGGATCACGCAGGACCAGCTCGACTGGATCGAACTCAACGAGGCCTTCGCCGCGCAGTCGCTGGCGGTGATCAAGGACCTCGGCCTTGATCCGGCCAAGGTCAATCCGATCGGCGGCGCCATCGCGCTCGGCCATCCGCTCGGCGCCACCGGCGCGATCCGTTCGGCGACGGTGATTCACGCCCTGCGTCGGCGCAACCTCAAGTACGGCATGGTCACCATGTGCGTCGGCACCGGCATGGGCGCGGCGGGAATTTACGAGCGCATGTAACCAGCTTCGGGTCTTGCCGCCGCAGGTCGGATTTGCGGCGGCGACCCGGGGAGGAATGGCGCCTAGCTCGCTTCGCTTCCCAGCTCTTGCACCCAGGTCAGCGATTCGGCGAGTATCTCGCCCAGCATCGACATGGGGGCTTTGCTGCCGAATGGCGCCAGCAGGGCTTGCACGGCATTGATGTCATTGTCGTCGTAGCTTTCGGTCAGCGCGAGCAGCGTCCCCAGCGTGCCTTGCTTGTGGGATAGGGCGAGGCGGACGTCGTGGTCCACGGCTATCTGCGCCAGGACATCGGTCATCGACATGTGCAGCGCGGCGGGTACCACCGACATCAGGCCGGTGAGAAAGGCCGGGTCGCGCAGGCGGCCGTCTCCCGCATGCAGGCGGTCGACCAGCAATTCCATGAATCGCCCGCGCAGGGCGGCGAGCTGCAGCAATGGATTTCGGGCGAAATCCAGTTCGGCTCCGCGCCTGAAGATCAGCAGGTGCAGCCAGCGCCGCAGCTGGTTGCGACCGAGCGCGGTGATCGCATGGCGCACGGACGTGATGCGCGCGCGCAGGCCGGCGCCGACCGAATTGGTGAGGCGCAGCAGATTGATGACCAGCGCCGGCTCGCTGCGGAAGGCGGCGTCGAGGCGGCCGAGATCGGCTTCTTCCGCCAACAGCTTGATCAGGCGCAGCAGCCCCTGCATCGATGCGTCCAGCTTGCGGCCTTCGAGCACCACCGGCTCGGCGAAATAGGATCCTTGGAAAAGCTCGAAGCCGAGCAGATGGCACAATTCCATTTGTGCCTGCGATTCGACGTGGGTGGCAATCAGTTTGCGGCGCGTGGTGGCCAGGGTGCGGGCGATCGCCTGCAAACTGTCCGCGGCAACGGCGTCGAGGTCGACCTTGATCCAGGTGGCGAGATCGATCAGCGGCCAGGCCGCATCGCTGACGTCGGTGACACCCGACAGCGCGAAGGCATAACCCAGGCGCTTGAGTTCGCGGCAGCGCTCCAGCAGGGCGTCGTCCGGGAAACTTGCGGCGGCAATCTCCAGCACCACCGTTTCCACGGGCAGGAGTTCGACGAAGTTGCTCGCAACGAATTCGCCCTCGATTTTGATGAAGGCGCGCACCTGCCCGAAAACATCGGCCAGACCAAGTTCCGCAAACGCCTTCGAGACGACGTCTGCCGTCGCAGCAGCGGCGTTGGTGGGGCCGGCATGGTGCTCCATCGTGTCGTGGAACAGCAGCTTGTAGCCGATCAAGGTCTGGTTCTTGTCCAGGATCGGCTGGCGGCCGATAAAGACTTCTCGGAGCTCGTCTCGCGTATTGTCGGGCGTATCAGTCATGGGTTTGGAACGGCCTGTACCGTGAAATGTCGCGTCCGAGCATACTTGATTCCATTTTCCGGTCGACGATTCAGCGGGCGATGCGTTCGGCGATGCGCGCCTTGAGGGAAGCCATGTCGTCGGTGAACCCGCCGTAGCGCATCAGGCTGACACCGAATACATAGGCATAGAGCAGCACGCTGCGCGCTTTGGCCTCCTCTGCTTCCATGCCGCAGGCCAGGAACAGCCGGCAGGCGCAGGCCAGGCGTTCGACATCGACTTCTTCGACGACGGCCACCGCCTGCGGGTCGCGGCGCGCCCAGTCGCGCACGGCGGCTTCGATGGCGATGCCCTTGCGGTTGCGTGCCGAGGCATAGACCTCGATGGTGTGGAGCAGGGCGGCGGCCTCGCCGCCGGGCTGGGCCTGGGTCTGCTTGCGGATGTCGCGGATGCGGCCTTCCTTCCAGAATTCCAGCACCGCGTCGCGCAGGTCGCGCCGGTCCTTGAAGTGCCAGTAGAAGCTGCCCTTGGTGACGCCGAGGCGCTTGGCCAGTACCTCGACGCGCAGCCGCTCGGCGCCATGGTCGGCCAGGATGGCGATCGCTCCCTTGATCCATGCCTCCCGATCCAGTGCGACTCGGGGTGCTTTTGCAGGCTTTGTTTCCATACGGTAGGGTATTGACTTTTTTGTTGGGCAGGGAGTAGTATCTCACATGCCATACGTAAGCGTATGGGTTCGTCCTGCTGAATTGTCGTTAAAATGATTTTTTCGGTCCAAACAAAATAAGGAGACCCGCTTGAAAATCCTCGTCCCGGTCAAGCGCGTGATTGACTACAACGTCAAGGTTCGCGTCAAGGCAGACGGCACTGGTGTCGATCTGGCGAATGTGAAAATGTCGATGAATCCCTTCGACGAAATTGCGGTCGAGGAAGCCATGCGGCTCAAGGAAGCCGGTGTCGCGACGGAAGTCATTGCCGTTTCCTGCGGTCTCACCGCCTGCCAGGAAACCCTGCGCACCGCGATGGCCATCGGCGCCGATCGTTCGATACTGGTCGAGACCGAGGTCGAACTGCAACCGCTGGCGGTGGCCAAGCTGCTCGCCGCGGTGGCGAAGAAGGAAGCCCCGCAAATCATCATCCTCGGCAAGCAGGCGATCGACGACGACGCCAACCAGACCGGCCAAATGCTGGCCGCATTGCTGGGCTGGTCGCAGGCCACTTTCGCTTCCAAGGTGGTGATTGCCGACGCGAATGGGCAAAAGCGGGCGACGGTGACGCGCGAAGTCGACGGCGGCCTGGAGACCATAGAGATCAGCCTGCCGGCCATCGTCACCACTGACCTGCGCCTCAACGAGCCGCGCTATGCCACGCTGCCCAACATCATGAAGGCCAAAAAGAAACCGATGGAGACCGTGAAGCCGGCCGATCTCGGCGTCGACGTCGCACCGCGTCTGGCCACGGTCAGCGTCAGCGAACCGCCCAAGCGCAGCGCCGGCATCAAGGTGGCCGACATCGCCGCGCTGGTCGACAAACTCAAGAACGAAGCCAAGGTGATCGCATGAGCCTCCTCGTCATCGCAGAACACGACAACGCCGTCCTCAAGACCGCGACCCTGAATGCCGTCACCGCAGCCGCCAAGATCGGGGGCGAGATACATATCCTCGTCGCCGGCGCCAACTGCGGCGCCGTGGCCGATCAGGCCGCCAAGGTTGCCGGCGTGAGCAAGGTCAAAGTGGCCGACGCCGCCCATTACGGCGACCAGACCGCGGAGAACCTCGCCGCGCTGATCGTCGCCGAAGTTGCCAATGCGGCCGGCGGCTACAGCCACATCATCGCCGCGGCCACCAGCAACGGCAAGAACACCCTGCCGCGCGTGGCGGCGCTGCTCGACGTGGCGCAGATCTCGGAAATCATCAGCGTGGTCGACGCCGATACCTTCGTTCGTCCGATCTACGCCGGCAATGCCTTGGCGACCGTCAAGTCCAGCGACGCGACCAAGGTCATCACGGTGCGCACCACCGGCTTCGATGCCGCGGCGAATTCGGGCGGCAGTGCCGCCATCGAAGCGCTTGCCGCCGGCGCCGATCTTGGCCAGTCGAAGCTGCTGGGCCGCGAACTGACCAAGTCGGCGCGGCCGGAACTGGGCGCGGCGAAGATCATCGTCTCGGGCGGGCGCGGCATGGGCAATGGCGAGAACTACCACAAGCTGCTGGAGCCCCTGGCCGACAAGCTCGGCGCGGCGCTGGGCGCCTCGCGCGCCGCGGTCGACGCCGGCTTCGTGCCCAACGACTACCAGGTCGGCCAGACCGGCAAGATCGTCGCGCCGCAGCTGTATATCGCGATCGGCATCTCGGGCGCGATTCAGCACCTGGCCGGCATGAAGGATTCCAAGGTGATCGTGGCGATCAACAAGGATCCGGACGCGCCGATCTTCCAGGTCGCCGACTATGGCTTGGTCGCCGATCTGTTTGCCGCGGTACCGGAACTGACCGCGGCACTCTAAGACGCCGTTCCAAGCTCATGAATTTCCCCGACGCCCTGTTTCCGCAAGCCTGGGCGCTGGGGGCTTTCCTGCCTTTGCTGGCGGTCTGGCTATGGTGCTTCGGGACTGGGCCATGGCGACGTCTGAGCGATTCCGCGCAGTTGAATGTCTGGCTCGGCGCCGTCGTGCTGCTGGTGCTGGTCTGGAGCATGAAGGCCGGGGTCAAGCCCGGACTGAACCTGCATCTGCTCGGTGCGACGATGTTCACGCTGATGTTCGGTCGACAGCTGGCGATCGTCGGCTTGTCCGCGGTGCTCGCCGGCGTGACCCTCAACGGCGAATTGCAGGGCCAGTCCGCTTGGCTGGCGTACGGCCTCAATGCGCTGGTGCTGGCGGTGTTTCCGCCGCTGCTGGCGGATGGCATTCGGCGCGGCGTCGAACGCTGGCTGCCGCGAAATTTCTTTGTCTATGTATTCGGCACCGCCTTTTTCGGAGCGGCGGCGGCGATCGTGGCGACCGGCCTGCTGGCCAGCGCGCTATTGTGGCTGGCCGATGTCTATCCGGCGGCCGCGCTGCTCGACGACTATCTGCCCTTCTATCTGCTGCTGGGTTTCGCCGAGGCCTGGCTCAACGGCGCCATGGTGACGCTGATGGTGGTGTATGTGCCGCACTGGGTCGGCAGCTTCGACGACCGGCGCTATCTTCTGATCAAATGATAACGGAGTAAGAACATGAGTAGCTATGCCGCCCCATTGAAGGACATGCAGTTCGTATTGACGGAACTGGCCGGCCTCGACAAGGTCGCCGCACTGCCGGGTTACGAAGAGGCGACGAGCGACGTGGTCGAGGCGATTCTCGACGAATCCGCAAAGTTCACCGGCGGCGTGCTGGACCCGCTCAACTACAGCGGCGATCAGGAAGGCGCCAAGTGGGCCGACAAGTCCGTGACCATGCCCAAGGGCTTCAAGGAGGCCTACCGCCAATTCGTCGACAACGGCTGGAACGCGCTTTCGGGCAATCCCGAGCACGGCGGCCAGGGTCTGCCCAAGGTAGTCTCGGCCGCGGTGCAGGAAATGTGGAAGTCCGCCAACATCTCCTTCTCGCTCTGCCCGCTGCTGACGCTGGGCGCCATCGAAGCGCTGGAACTGGCCGGCAACGAGCAGCAGAAGGCCATGTACCTGCCCAACATGATTTCCGGCAAGTGGACCGGCACCATGAACATCACCGAGCCGCAGGCGGGCTCCGACCTCGCGGCGATCCGCTCGCGCGCCGTGCCGCAGGGCGATGGTACCTACCGGATCTTCGGCCAGAAGATCTTCATCACCTACGGCGACCACGACATGGCGGAAAACACCATCCACCTCGTGCTGGCCCGCACGCCGGATGCGCCCGAGGGCGTCAAGGGCATTTCGCTGTTCGTGGTGCCCAAGTTCATGGTGAATCCTGACGGCTCAGGTGGGTACACTTTGGGTGAACGCAACGACAGCTATTGCGTCTCCATCGAGCACAAGCTCGGCATCCACGCCAGCCCGACCTGCGTCATGGCGCTGGGCGACCACGGCGGCGCGATCGGCACGCTGGTGGGTCAGGAGAACCAGGGTCTCAAGTACATGTTCGTCATGATGAACGCGGCGCGCTTCGCGGTGGGACTCGAAGGCCTGGCGATCGCCGAGCGTGCCTACCAGCATGCCGTGAGCTATGCCCGCGACCGGGTGCAGGGCCGTGCCATCGAAGGTTCGGCCGCCGGCGTGGCTATCATCAAACATCCGGACATCCGCCGCATGCTGATGCTGATGCGTTCGAACGTGGAAGCCATGCGCGCGCTGGCCTATTCGGTCGCCGCCGCGCACGATGCGGCCGCGCGCCATTCCGACGCTGACGAGCGCGCGCAGAATCAGGCCTACGTCGACCTGATGATTCCGGTGGTCAAGGGCTGGAGCACCGAGACCGGCAACGAAATGGCTTACCTGGGCGTGCAGATTCATGGCGGCATGGGATTCATCGAGGAAACCGGTGCCGCGCAGTTCATGCGCGATGCGCGCATCACGACGATCTACGAAGGCACCACCGGCATTCAGGCCAACGACCTGATGGGGCGCAAGATCGCCCGCGAAGGCGGCGCCACGGTCAAGTCCGTGATCGGCATGATGCAGCAGACCCGCAGCGAACTCATGCAGCAGTCGGGGAGCGGCTTCGCCGCCATCGATGCCGCGCTGGGCCGCGGCATCGAGGCCCTGCAGCAGGCCACCGATTACATCGTCGTCAACTACGGCAAGGATGTGCGCGCGGTAGCCGCCGGCGCCGTGCCTTTCCTGCGCCTGATGGGCATCGTTTCCGGCGGCTGGATGATGGCGCGCGCCGCACTCGTGGCGCAGGGCAAGATTGCCGCCGGAGATGCCGATCCCTTCTTCCCGGCCAAGATCGCCACGGCGCACTTCTACGCCGATCACGTCATGGCCTCTGCTGCCGGCCTGGCGCAGGAGGTGGTGCAGGGTGGGGCGAGCGCTTTGTCCCTCGACGAAGCGATGTTCTGATTTTGCTTCCGCCGTAACGCAAACGGGAACCCGCGGGTTCCCGTTTGCGTTACGGCGCCGTGTCGCCAGCGCCAACTATTACATCTGGGTGTAGATCGGCCCTTCGCCGCCCTGCGGCACCACCCAGTTGATGTTCTGCGTCGGATCCTTGATGTCGCAGGTCTTGCAGTGCACGCAATTCTGCGCATTGATCTGCAGGCGCGGATTGGCGCCGCTCTCGTCGCGCACGATCTCGTAGACGCCGGCCGGACAGTAGCGCTGTTCGGGGGCGTCGTAGAGCGCAAGGTTGGTACTGATCGGCACATCGGCGTTTTTCAACTGCAGATGGCAGGGCTGGTCCTCTTCGTGGTTGGTATTCGACAGGAACACGGAAGAGAGCCGGTCGAAGGTCAGCACGCCATCGGGCTTCGGGTAATCGATCGGCTTGCACTCTGCGGCGGGCTTCAGCTTGAGGTGATCGGCCGTGTTGTGCAGGGTCCACGGCGCCTTGCCGCGCAGCAGTACCTGGTCGATGCCGAACATGATCGAACCGGTCCACAGGCCCTTGGCCATCCAGGGTTTGAAGTTGCGCGCGGTGTGCAGTTCCTCGTGGAGCCAAGAATCGCGGAAGGCCTCCGGATATTCCGTCAGCGCGTCGTTGGCGCGGCCCGCGGCCAGCGCGGCGGCGGCGGTTTCACCGGCCAGCATGCCGCTCTTGATCGCGGCATGGCTGCCCTTGATGCGCGAGGCGACCAGCATGCCGGCATCGTCGCCGATCAGCGCGCCGCCGGGAAAGTCGAGCTTGGGCATGGACTGCAAACCGCCCGCGGCGAGTGCGCGCGCGCCATAGGCCAGGCGCTTGGCGCCCTTGAACAGGGGTGCTAGCTGCGGATGGGTCTTCATGCGCTGCATTTCCTCGAAGGGCGAGAGGAAGGGATTCTTGTAGCCGAGGCCGACCACCAGGCCCGCGGAAACCAGGTTCTCGCCGAAGTGGTAAATGAAGCCGCCGCCATAGGTGTCGGACTTCATCGGCCAGCCGAAGGTGTGCATGACCAGGCCCTTCTCGAACTGCTCGGGGTCGACCTCCCACAGTTCCTTGATGCCGATGGCGTAGGTCTGCGGATCGGAGTCGGCGCGCAGCTTGAACTTTTCCTCGATCTGCTTGCCCAGGTGGCCGCGACAGCCTTCGGCGAACAGCGTGTACTTGGCCAGCAGTTCCATGCCCGGCTGATGATTCGGGCCGGGCTGGCCGTCGCGCGTGAGCCCCATGTCGCCGGTGGCGACGCCGCGCACCGCGCCGTTCTCGTCGTAGAGCACCTCGGCGCCGGCGAAGCCGGGATAGATCTCGACACCCAGGGCCTCAGCCTGCGCACCCAGCCAGCGGCACATCTGGCCGAGGCTGATGACGTAGTTGCCGTGGTTCTGGAAGCAGCCCGGCAGCAGCAGGGTGGGCAGGTCGACGAAGCCGTGCCGTGTCAGGAAGGCGAAACGGTCTCGGGTCACCGCGGTGTCCATCGGTGCGCCCTGGGCCTGCCAGTCGGGGATCAGTTCGGTCAGCGCACGCGGATCCATGACGGCGCCGGAGAGAATGTGGGCGCCGATCTCCGAGCCCTTCTCGATCAGGCAAACGCCGAGGTCGGCATTGATCTGCTTGAGGCGGATCGCGGCGGCAAGTCCGGCCGGACCTCCACCGACGATGACGACGTCGAACTCCATGGCTTCGCGCTGCATGCTGACCCCGATCGATTGATTTGATCGCAAGATTATAATCTTGAACTCTTCTATAACACCTCAGACTTAACCCTCATGGAACACCATCGCAAGCTTGTCTACAGCAACCAAATGCCCATCCGCTGGGGCGATCAGGACGCCATGGGGCACGTCAACAACACGATCTATTTCCGCTACATGGAACAGACGCGCATCGAATGGCTGGAGAGCTTCGGTTTCGGCACCTCGCTGACGCAGACCGAAGGTCCGGTGATCGTCAACGCCAGTTGTACCTTTCTGATCCCCTTCACCTATCCGGGCACCGTCGACTGCCGCATGTTCTGCGGCGCGCCGGGGCGCAGCAGCGTGCCGACCTATTACGAAATGCGCCTGGTCGGTGAAGACCGCATCTATTCGGAAGGCGCGGCCAAGCTGGTCTGGATCAACCCGTCGACCGGCAAGTCGATCCCGTTGCCCGAGGCCATGCGCGCCAGCTGCCTATAACAGGAACCCATGATGAGCACATCCCCCGCACCGATCTGGCAGCCCTCGCCGCAGCGTATCGCCGCCAGCCGCCTCAGCGC